>CAJMQU010000011.1 GCA_905215555.1 uncultured bacterium | reverse complement strand
TACTCCCTCTACGCTTCGATTCATCGGAATGGGATGACCCTCCCACGAAGGTTAGACAAACTCACTTTTCCTTTAAGGAAAGAGCACCTCTTGGTCATGGCTCGCCATAAATGCATTGCATTTGCAAAGTTATAACATTATTCTGTAAATCAACATGTAAATGGAGTATATTTGAGTTTATTTAATCGTAAAGTGTCGTCACACTAACAAAACTTCGGGTAAAGATATTACAGGATTGCATGGAGCATCATTGAAATTCTATGTGTTAAACATGGCCAACTCAAACAGTTTGTTTACGCATTGTTTACGCAAGGGCAAGAAAAAAGGAGTTGCGAATTTCGTAACTCCTTGATTTTGAAAGTGGACCAGCCTGGGCTTGAACCAGGGACCTCCAGATTATGAGTCTGTTGCTCTAACCAACTGAGCTACAAGTCCGGTGTTATCCTTATCGGATAGCGGGCACAAAAATAATATATTCAGTTGAAATATGCAAACCTTTCGGATAAAATATGCTGTTCACTTCTTAGTTTTTTAGAACTTATACGTGCGTTTGGGGTTCTTCGGGAACCATCCTTTCTTGACCCGGTCCTCTTGTTCGAAAACTTCTTTAATCGTCCAGAACGAAGAGAAAGCAAAAACGCCTAAAAGTGAAGCTATCAGGATATTCTCTATGCAAAGCGAAGCGGCAACGCCTCCGATGCCCAGCAAGAGAAAAATCCACCAGCATTTGGTACCCCAATAGTACTCGGCCTTCACGACAACGGGATGAAACAACCCGATGATGAGGAAGGTACAAATGCCGATGAATAGACCCGAAAGATGATATTCGTTTAAAAATTCCATAGTTTATCTGTTATTTCTCCGGACAAATAGGAATTTCCTTCTTAATGCTTTGTTCCAGTGAAATCAGCGTTTCAGTAGCGGTCACACCCGGAATTTCCTGCATTTTGTTATTCAGCAAGTCCATCAGGTGCTCGTTATCCCGTGCATATACTTTCGTCAGCATCGTGTAAGGGCCCGTGGTGAAGTGACATTCCACAATTTCCGGTACTTTCTCCATTTCGGCAACCACTGATTTATACATGGAACCTTTCTCCAACTTGATACCTACATACGTGCAGGTTCTGTAGCCAAGAGATTTGGGGTTCACATGATAACCGGAACCGACGATTACGCCTAAGTCAATCAAACGTTGCACACGTTGATGAATGGCAGCACGTGATACGCCACACTCAGCAGCTACATCTTTGAAAGGAATGCGGGCATTCTGAGAAATGATCTCCAGAATCTGCCGGTCAAGATTGTCTATTTTTTCCATAATATCAATTAGTGTAAGTTCTTATTTTTATCAAATAGTAAGCAAATATAGGACTTTATTTTAATTTCTCTATATAAAAGGAGGAAAAAATAAAGAATAAGTAAAAAAGAAGCGGACGAAGCAGATGTTTTTGTTCACATCTGTTCGTCCGCCAAGTTCGTACGGTTAAAGGTGAGTCTTCAGCCGGTTGTTATTTCTCGATGCTAACGAGTTCTACTTCAAACACCAAAGCTGAGAACGGTTTGATCTGGCCGCCTGTTTCTCTGCCACCGTAACCCAGTTCCTGAGGAATATAGATTTCCCATTTAGAACCTACAGGCATCATGGTGAGGGCTTCTGTCCAACCTTTAATAACTTGGTTGGCGCGGAAAGTGGTCGGTTCGTTACGCTTGTAAGAGCTGTCGAATTCAGTACCGTCAATCAAAGTACCTTTATAGTTTACTTTCACCTTGCTGGTGTCGGCAGGAATTTCACCTGTACCTTTGGTGATGATTTTGTATTGCAGACCGCTCGGAGTAGTTACAACGCCTTCTTTAGTCTTGTTTTCGGCAAGGAACTTCTCGCCGGCAGCTTTGTTGTCAGCGTATTTAACGGCCAGGGCTTTTTCCTTGATGGTTTCCATACCTTCGCGCATATAAGCTGTTGCGGCTTCTTTGCTCATCACGTTGGTCTTGTCCGTGATACCTGCGATGAAACCTGCCAGCAGGTTTTCGCGGCTAATGCTTTGAGTAGAGTCGTTACCGAAAATTTGTTGGTTGAAACCTTCTACCCATTGTTTGCCTACCATCTGGCCGATTTGCATACCGGTCATGTAAGCAACGTCTTTTTTGCTGGTCTTGGCAGCGCCTTCATTGAAACCTTTGATGAATTCGGCCATCTGGGTAGTGTCAACACCTTGTTGCATCAGGTACTGAGTCAGACCTTCGGTACGAGCCATACCAATGGCATAGGATAATGAGTCTACATCTGTTTTCAGATTTGCTTTCGGGCTTTGTGCAGTACAGGAAGCTAAACCTGCGCCTACTGCGAGAGCCATGATTAATGTTACTTTTTTCATTTTGCTTTTACTATTTATTTTTGAGATAATATTTCTAACAGTTCTACTTCGAATACCAGTGTGCTGTGAGGCGGAATCATTTCGCCTGCGCCTTGTGCGCCGTAAGCTAAGTCGGAAGGAATATAGAGTTTCCATTTGGCGCCTTCGGGCATCAGCTGCAAAGCTTCCACCCAGCCGGGAATCACTTGGTTCACCCCGAATACAGCGGGTTGTCCGCGTTTGATAGAGCTGTCGAACAGGGTTCCGTCAATCAGCGTACCTTCGTAATGGCATTTCACCTGGTCGGTGGCTGTGGCATACTTTCCTACGTTGCCTTCGTTGATGACTTCGTATTGCAGGCCACTGGGCAGGGTGACAACGCCCGGACGTTTCTTATTCTCTTCCAGGTATTTTTTTCCTTGTTCTATGCTGGCGGCATTCATTTTCTCTTCCAATTCTGCGAAGTATTTGTTCACTATATCACGGGCTTCTGCGTGCGAAATAGCGGTTTTGTTTCCTTCCAATACGTCTTTGATGGCTTGTGCAAAGTCATTTACTTCGATGCCTTTAGCACCCATGCTTAATAAATTCTGACCTATTCCAAGGCCGATAGCGTAACTAAATTTGTCCATATATCTTTTGGGTTGAGACTGAAACTGATTTATCTTTCAGTCAGTTGCAAAATTACAAGTCGCAAAAGTAAGTGTTTTATTCGAATGATTTATGCTTTTTAGATTTAAATTTTCTTATATCTGTGGCAACTTCGGTAATCTTCTGTATTTTTGTGAGAAACTAACTGTAATAATAGAATAGAAAGGAGATTTGGTATGAAGAACTTGGTCATTTTGTCCGGTGCCGGAATGAGTGCCGAGAGTGGTATCAGTACGTTTCGTGATGCGGGCGGGCTGTGGGATAAATATCCGGTGATGCAGGTTGCCAGTGCCGAGGGATATGCGCGTGATCCGGAGTTGGTGATTAACTTCTATAATGAGCGCCGTAAGCAGTTGCTCGATGTGGAGCCGAATGCAGGGCACATCAGACTTGCCGAATTGGAGAAGGACTTCAATGTGACGGTGATTACGCAGAATGTGGATAATCTGCACGAGCGTGCCGGAAGCACACATGTCATCCACCTGCATGGAGAACTTACGAAGGTCTGTTCCAGTCGTGATCCCTATAACCCCTGTTACGTAAAGGAACTGAAGCCGGAGGAATATGAAGTGAAGATGGGCGACAAGGCAGGCGACGGTTCGCAGTTGCGTCCGTTCATAGTCTGGTTTGGAGAGGCTGTGCCGGAGATAGAAACGGCTATCAACTATGTGGAGAAAGCAGATATTTTCGTAATCATAGGCACTTCGATGAATGTGTATCCGGCAGCGGGCCTTCTGAATTATGTTCCGCGGACAGCAGAGGTTTATCTGATTGACCCGAAGCCTGTGGATACCCACTCCATGAGGTGGATACATGTTATTCGGAAAGGCGCCTCGGAAGGGGTGAAGGAACTGGAGAAAGAGATCCTTCGTTAACTTTCACTGTTATAGCGAACTACAAACAGATATTTATACTAATTACGGTGGCAAAAACTCGTCTGTTATCAGGCGCGAAGTATAGGCTTTGTTTTGGCGTCTTACTTCTTCAGCACTGCCCGTAGCACAAACCATGCATGATGTGCTACGGTGCTTGCCAGCCCGTAATGCTGTGCCATAATCCGGAAGCGTTCCCGCAGAGAGGCCTTTTGGTTCTGTGTGGTCATACCCTCCTCCAGATAGTCGATAAGCGTGAGATGCGTGTTGTGCAGCGTCCGCGCTTTTTTCATGATGCGGATGCACCAGTCGAAGTCGGCAGAAAAGCGGTAGCGCATATCATAAGGCATGGCAAGGCTGCGTTTGGCGAAAAACGCTTGGTGACAAACGAGCATGCCTTGTTTGAAGCTCTTCCATGTCAGCACTTCGGGAGTGGAGAGGCGGCGCATACGTAGGAAGTGCCTTTCCTTATCAACTAAAGCGGTTTCGCCATAAATCACGTCCGGCAGTTCACCGATACCCAAAGTGTGCACCATCTGTTGCAACGTATCGTCTTCGTGGAAACTGTCACCGGCATTGAGAAAGCAAAGATAATCGCCTGTAGCCAGCCGTATGCCCTTGTTCATGGCGTCGTAGAGTCCCTTGTCCGGTTCGCTGACGATTCGAGTGATGTGGTCGCGGTATCTTTCGGCAATGGCGAGGGTCTGGTCTTTGGACGCGCCGTCTACGATGATATACTCCACGTGATGGTAGGTTTGGGAAATGACACTCTGTATGGTATCCTCCAATACCGCTTCGGCATTGTAAGTCACGGTGATGATGCTGAACTTCGGGGTGGTACGGTTATGCATGTCTTCCGGTTATTTTGTTATAAACGTCGATGTATCTCTTGGCAATGGCCCTTTCGGAATAGTTGTTGACGGCTTTCCGGCACGCTTGTTCGGCAAGGGTGGCGTATTCGGGTTCGGTCAGTATCCAGTGGATGCCGTTGGCGAAGTCTTCGACCGATTTGTATTGTGCCACATAGCCGTTGTGCAGGTGGTCTATCATTTCCGGTATGCCGCCCACGTTGAAGCCTACGCAGGGAATTCCGCAGGACATAGCCTCCATGATGGTATTCGGAAGGTTCTCTTCCAGCGATGAGGTGACGAAGAGATCTACTGCGTTATAGATATCCACCAGCTGGTGTTCGTTGCTGACGAAATCGAGCGGGTAGACCTTGAAAGGCAGCATGTTCTGTAGCTGTTGCGACTGATTGCCGAAGACGACAAGGCCCAGTTGGTCTTTCAGCTCCGGATGCTTTTCTGCCAACAGCTTGCAGGCTTTAATCATATACTCAACTCCCTTCCGGCTGTCCATAATCTTCACCGAGCCGAACAGGATAAGTTTGCTGTCTTGCGGAAGCATGCACTTCTCACGGGCGGCCTTTTTGTTATGCGGTTTGAAGAGATTGGTATTGATGGGGTTGGGGATACTTGTGATGTTGTGTCCGCTGAACAGAGCGCTTTTCCGGGCACGCTCTTCGAGCCAGTGGCTACAGGCTACGAAGTTGATGTGACGTCCCTCATACAGCTTTTGCTTTTTGAGGAAAGTGCGGTGGGAGAGGTCCCGCTTCCGGCTTCCGTTGTGGATGAAGGGGCAATGATGACATTCTTCTTCGTAGTGCGTGCAACCGCCGGAGTAGTGGCAGATGCCGGTGCAGGGCCACATATCGTGCATAGTCCATACCACGGGCTTGCCTGATGCTAGAATCTTTTCGATGTTCTTCAAAGAAAGCATTCCCTGGTTTATCCAGTGGAAGTGTATGACGTCCGCTTGCTGGAATTCCGGCAGGGCGGTGATGTCCGTGCCCGTATTGGCAATGTCTACGGCGAAGAGGTGTTTTTTGTTGAAGTGGTTGGCTTTCCAGATGACAATCCGTTCCCATACGAACTTCCACACCATGCGCAGGTTGTGGTTTAGTTCTACGACGGTGATTTGTTCGGTCTGTTTGTCGCGCACCAACAGTTTGGCTTTGATGCCGTTGTTTTTAAGAGCTTCCATAAGGCGACTGGCGGCTACGGCAGGCCCGCCTATCTTCTCTGTGGTATTGATAAGTAGTATTCTCATTGTATCACCTTTTTCTTTTTTAGATTTTGATAGAGAGTCAGATATTCTTTTGCAACGACTTCACCGGAATATTGTTCAAAAACGCGGCTTCGCATCTCTTCCTTTGATAAAGTATCCTGAGCTTCGGTCACTCCCCATCGGATGCCTTCCGCCAGACTTTCGGCAGAGAGATAATCGGCCAGAAAACCATTCTCCTTGTGCCGGATGATGTCTGCCTGTCCGCTGTTGCCGAAAGATACGGGGACGCAACCGCAGGCTTGTGCCTCGATGAGTGTCTGTCCAAATGTCTCGTAGAAAGAGGCGGAGACGGTGACGTCTGCGGCGGAGTACAATTGCGAGAGTATGCCGGTATCGCTGATTCTCCCGAACCAGGTATAACTGACGGGGATGGCGGCAAACAGTTTCTCCGGATGCTTAATTCTTCCGAACAGGGCGAGATGAAGTTCTTTTTGCCGGAACTGTCTTTTTTCAATCAGCAGGCTGAGTGCTTGCAGCAGATATTCCACTCCCTTTATGGGGTCGTCGATGCGGGCGGCGCCGAAGAGGATGATGTGTTTGTCGGCGGGCAGTGCCAGTTCTTTTCGGGATGATACCTTGTCCATCATCCGGAAGTCGGTAGGTGAGAGTGTATTGGGAATGACGGAAACAGGTCTTTCCTTAAGCAAAGTGCTTTGGCGGACTTGCAAGGAGAGCCATGTGCTGACTGCTACGATATTCAGTTGACCGGCATGGACGAATAGTTTCTGTTTCTTCTTGAAAACACGATGTGCCAGGTCGTTCCGGCTGGGGAAGCGCAGGAAGCGGCAGTCCCGGCATTCGCTTTTGAAACGGGTGCAGGTGTGGGCGTGGTGACAGATGGCTGTGCACTCCCACATGTCGTGCATGGTCCAGACGACGGGTTTTCCCGATTGCAGGATTTCCTGTATGTTGCAGATGGAGAGCATGCCCTGGTTAATCCAGTGAAGGTGTATGATGTCGGCTTCCCGGAACGCAGGCAGTCGGGTTACGTTGAAGCCGGTGTTGGCAATGGAGACGGTGAAGAGGTTCTTCCGGCTGAAAAGATTATTCGTCCAGATGACCAGCCTTTCGAAGAGGAAAGTGCATTTTTTTTGCCAGTTCCTGCCCACCGGAATCACTAAATCCGACTGGCTTTCTTTGTGCAGAACGAGCATTTTCACCTCTGTTCCCGCTGTATGGAGCGATTCCATCAGGCGTCTGGCGGCAATGGCGGCTCCGCCTGTTTTTTCGGACGTATTGATAATAAGTACTCTCATGTTGCGGAATGTTTTGGCAAAAGTACTGCTTTTGCCGCTTTCTATCCACAAATTCGCGGTTTTTTTAGCCAGTGAACGCTAAAGTATCTATCTTTGCAAGGGATATAAATTGAAATATTAGTTAGAATATAATATGGGAGAAAAAGGCTTGAAATGGTTGGAGCAGCTTTGGCAGTGCTTCCTTAGTATAGTGAAAATCCTGTTACAATCTAAGTGGAGTACGCGTTTGCCGTCTTCTTTCGGCAATCCGGACGAATTGCTGATATTGGCTAATGGCCCCTCGTTGAATCGCACGGTAGAAGAGTCGGCAGACTTCATTAAGGGAAAAACCTTGCTGGCGGTGAATTTCTGTGTCACCTCGCCTATGTTCGAGCGCCTCCGCCCCGAAATCTATCTGATTGCAGACCCACTGTTCTGGATTGTTCCCGAAAAGCGCATACAACTGTTCAAGACGATGGCCGAGAAGACCACTTGGGATATGAACTTCTTTGTCCCCGCCCGAGCTTTGAAGAACAAGGATTGGCAACCGCTTCTGGCGGGCAATCCCCACATCAAGCTCTATATCTACAACACCACCCCGATTGAAGGTTTTCAGAACTTCTGCAACTGGATATTCCGTCGGGGCTGGGGTGTCCCGCGTCCGCACAACGTGCTGATACCGTCCATTGCCGTGGGACTGCGACTGCCTTTCAAAAATATTTATCTGGCTGGTGCCGACCACTCCTGGCTGCCGGAAATCACTGTAACGGATGATAACGTAGTATTGATGCACCAGAAGCACTTCTACGACCAGAATAAATCGCAGGCTGACACCGTGAAACAGGAGAATCTGAACAGCGCGCGGCTCTATACCATACTTTATCACATGCACGTAGCTTTCAAGTCTTATTTCATACTCGAAGCCTACGCCCGACGGCTGGGTAAGGAAGTAATCAACGTCACCCCCGGCTCTTATATCGATGCTTTTAAACGGATGAAATTATGAAAGATGGAATAATCATTCAGGCACGCACCGGCTCCACCCGGCTGCACAACAAGATTCTGCTTCCCTTCTATGGCGAACAACGCATTATCGACATCCTGATAGCCAATATCAAGCAGGCTTGTCCGGACAAATGTATTGTACTTGCCACTACCGACCGCCCGCAGGACGACGTACTGGCGGAGGTAGCCCACCGGGCAGGTATTCTTAGCTTCCGCGGTGATGAAGACAATGTGCTCGACCGCTTTATCCGTGCCGCCGAAGTTTTCGGCATCGACCGTTTCATTCGTGTCTGTTCGGATAATCCTTTCCTGCGTCCCGAAACGTTCAATACCTTCTTTGCCGAACATACTTTCTCGCCGGCAGATTATATCGCTTACGGCTTTGCCGACGGTCGGCCCACCATCAAGTCGCATTTGGGGCTGTATGCTGAACTGACCACTACGAATGCTTTGCGCCGTGCCGCTGTCTCCACACAAGAAAAACTCTATGTGGAGCATGTCACCATCTATCTCTATACGCATCCCGAAGCCTTCAACGTGCGCCTCTTGCCTTTGCCCGCTGAATTGGAAGGACGTTTCGACCTCCGCTTCACGCTCGACACGATGGAAGACTTCACCCTGTTGCAGGAACTTTATGCCACCTTCTACGAGAAGACCGACCATAGCGTCCATGCCCTCTTGCGGCTGGTGGAAGCGCATCCTGAATATCGCGCCAAGATGCTGGAGAACATTGCGAGAAATGAAAAATAATAAATTAGCCTCTCTGTCAAATTCCTCTTAACTTGATATGACAATGAACAGTACTTATATAATAGGAGAAATCGGTCAGAACCATAACGGTTCCGTTGATATAGCCAAATTGATTGTAGACCTGGTATCCCGCCCCGTCCGTGAGGAAGTGTTCGATATAGAACTTCGTCCGATGGATGCCGTGAAAATGACCAAACGTGATTTGAATGAGGAACTGACAGACTCCCAGATGAATCGTCCTTACGATTCTCCCCATTCTTTCGGACGCACCTACGGCGAGCACCGCGCTTTCCTGGAGCTGACGGACGAGGAACACTTTGAAGTCTATAAGCACGCCAAATCTTTAGGGCTTGATTTTGTAGAAACGCTCTGTTCAAAAGGCTGCCTCTCTCTGCTGAAACTTTTCACGCCCGACCGCCTGAAAGTGGCAAGCCGCGACCTCACCAATCTGCCATTGCTGGAAGTGATGGCGGAGACACGGATACCCATCATCCTGTCCACCGGCATGGCGGGCAGGAAGGAACTGGATGATGCCTTGGAAGTGATCACCCGCTATCATAATGATATTTCCATCCTGCACTGCGTATCCCAATACCCTACCCATCCCGATAATCTCAATCTGAAGACTATCAGCTACCTGAAACAGCATTATGGCCAGTACACTATCGGTTTCTCCGACCACACCATCGGCATCGCCGCCCCTATTGTTGCCGTAGGAATGGGTGCCGAAATGATAGAGAAGCACGTCACCATCGACCGCCGCATGAAGGGAACCGACCAGCAAGGCTCGCTCGGTCCCGACGGGGTGAACCGCATGATACGCGACATCCGGATAGCTGAACGTTGGTTGGGGAAAGAAGAACTGTACATCGATGCTTCCGTGGCTTCGGCAAAGGTGAAGCTGGAACGCTCCATCGCTACCAATAAGACTTTGCACTCCGGTGATGTCATCACAGAGGATGATATCCATTTATTAAGTCCCGGTGATGGTTTCAAGTGGGCGGACCGCGACAAGGTGGTGGGGCATAAGGTGCTGAAAGAAATTCCCCGTAATGAAATCATCTATTCTTCACTGATAGAATCATGAAATTAGCTGCTGTCGTAGTTTTGTATCATCCGGACGGGAATCTGATTCGCAATATAAACAGCTATTTGCCGCAGGTAGATACCTTGGTTTTATGGGATAATACCCCCGAAGGGGAGAAAGCAACCCCTCTTTCCCTATCCGGTGTCTGCCATCCGGAACGTTTGCAATATATGGGATGCGGGCGGAATGTAGGTATTGGTGCCGCACTGAATCAGGCCGTAGCCTATGCCCGTGATAATGGTTTTACACATTTGCTGACATTGGACCAAGACAGCTATTTCTCGGCAGGAGATTTCCCGCGGTATCTGGAAAGCATCCGTGCTTACGGTGAAGATACGGAAGCTATCTTTTCTACCAATTACTTCATCGTTTCCCAACAAACTTCGTCCTATCCGGTGACGGAGAGTGTAGAAGAGGTTCCTTCTGCCATGACCTCGGGCACCATCTATCCTATGCCGCTTTTCGAAAAGTTGGGCAATTTTATGGAAGAACTCTTTGTCTGGGGCATCGACTGTGAATTTTGCTGGCGTGCCCGCCGGCAACAGATTCCGACTTATTGCTTCCGAAATATTCTGTTGCAGCACGATTTGGGCTATCAGAAGAAGAAACACCGTTTGTTCGGCAAAGAAGTGTTTCCGAATGAGTATCCTCCCCAACGCACCTACTATAATGTGCGGAATGGCATGATTCTCCATCGGCTTTACCCCGATTGCCTCAATTTGAAAGCCCACCTCCACTATCATCTTTATAAGCGGATTGTCTTTGTCCTGCTTTACGAGCAACAGAAGTTTGCCAAGTGGAAAGCACTTTGGGAGGGCTATCGGGATGGCAAACGTAACCGTTTAGGTGAAAGAAAATAATATTCATAATTCAAAAATATCTCTCATGTTACCCAAGTTAGTTATTACAGATATCGACGGTGTTTGGACAGATGGCGGAATGTATTATTCGGCCGAAGGTGATATAATGAAACGTTTCTCCGTAAAGGACGGATGGGGCGTTATCTTTCTTCGTGAACTGGGCATCCCTGTGGCCATCATGACGGGGGAGAATTCCCAATTGGTGCAGAAGCGTGCCGATAAACTGAAGATTTCCCGCTGCTACCTGCATGTGGGTGACAAGCTGACGAAAGCGAAAGAGCTCTGCGAAGAGATGGGCATCACTCTGGCAGATGTTGCCTTTATCGGTGACGACCTGAATGACATCCACTTGCTGCGTGCTGTTGGTTTCAGCGCTTCTCCCTGCAACACGCCCGATTATGTGAAGCGTGAAGTGAACTACGTGACGGCGGCTCATGGCGGCTTCGGTGCATTCCGTGAGTTTGTAGAGAAGATACTGGCGGACAATGGTATGCTGGAGACGGTGCTTCAGAAATTTATGTAATCCTTTAGAGGATTGAAGTTGTTGATAGGGCGGCTTGTTGCAGTTCTGTGTATCATTTAGCAGAATCGCTCCCCGCCCGCTCAAAAGCGAAGTGTTTTTCTTAATCAGTCGTATTTGAAATAGCCCGGATAATCTCTTCCTTTTCGGGAGTAGAGAATGTGCAGGGGTAACTCTGCATACCTTTTACGGCCTTTAGTCCTTTTTGGGCATATCTCCAGTCGCCCAACTTGTTCACCCAACGCAGTGGAGGATATTTTTGTGTGAACTCCATAATTTTTCTTTTACCGGAAATCTTCGCGGTGTCTTTAGGCATATCGCTTATATGGCGGATAAAGGATAATGCCTCTTCAAGTCTGCATCCCTCCTGGGCTTCCAGCAATTCGGCCAGTGCCAATAGGAAACCTTGATATTCCGATTGATATTTAAGAGACGTCTTGATGACGGAAACGGGTACGGTGGTTTCCGTAGCCGAACCTGCAATGCGCTCACGGGCACTGTAGAAACAGGGCAGCGTGGTGTATTTACCGAAAATCAGTGCCGCATGATTGAAGAACTCTTCAGCCAGGAAGAGATTGCGGAAACGCAGACTGCCGTCGGAGTTGAAGCAAGCTGCATACATCCTTTGGAAAGCATCTGTCCGGATGACGGAATAGAGCAGTGAGGCGTACATATTCTTCTCTTGGGAAAGTCTTTCCCGAGGCGTTTCTCCCGTTATCTGTTTGTCGAAATAGCGTATATACCGGGGGTAAAAAGAAATCTTTCCCTTTTGCGGTGTAAAAGTCAGATAGTGGCCTTGTGCCGTAGTGTAATCGGGGTGAGCATCCAAAAACTCTGCCATCCGGGCAATGGCCGAAGGGACAGTGAAATCATCATCAGCGCAGTATAACACGTAAGGAGTACCAATCATCGGGAGTACCTCTTTCAGTTTCAGCAAAAAATGCAGTTTGGGACGGTGCAGATACGTCACGTCCGGGTACTTCTCAGCATCGGCAAACGGCTGGTCGGATGAGTCGGGGACGAGGATTTTTATGTCCGTACGGCTATAGTAGTCGAGTAGTCTGCGCAGGCGCTCGGGGCGGTTGTGTGCAGGGATGATTACGGTTACATTTTGCAGTGCCATCATTCTATGGTTTTCTTTTTAAGCAGATATTGAAGACTTTCCCGGAATACGACAGACTTCAGGCTCCACATAAGGAATATGTAAAGGGAAGCAGCTAAGGCTATTTTTACGAGCAGGGAAAGATAGATATTCTCTATATGGCTTGCCACCCAATACGTGAAAGTCATTACTGCTACGGAAATGATAAGGTAAGGAGCAATATCCTTCAATGTATTGAACAGGGAAATTCCGATATGCTTGTGGGCAAAATAATGCCACACCAGTAGCCAGAGGATATTAGCGGCGGTATAGACAATCAGCATGACATTCAGTCCGTACGGATAGCTGCCCCATACGCATAACAGTTGGAAAATGCCCAGTGCAATGGTGTTCCACATGTAGATGTTCGGGCGTCCGAGACTGTTCATCAGATTGGAGTATAAGGTTGCAATCGGCATGAAAGCTCCCCATACGCATAAAATCTGCATGACAGGCACACAAGGCAACCACTTTTCAGTGATGCTTATGACAATCAATTCGTGTGAAACAATGCCCAGCCCCAGCATGGCGGGGAAGCTGACGAAAGCGGTGAAGCGCATCAGCTTGCGGAATATATTTTGCAGGCGTTGCAAGTCTTCCGAAGCCTCTCTGAATACGGGCTGCCCTACACTGTTTATCATTCCGAAGATGGTGGAGTAGCCCATGGTGGTCCACTTGCTTCCTTGCGAGTAGTAACCTGCCTGCTTGATGGTATAGAAATACCCCAGCAGGGCGGAGAAGATGTTGTTGTTGATGTGTGTGAACAGCGACGTTAAAAGCAGTTTGGTGCTGAAAGGCAACAATGCCCGCAACGGACGCATATCGAATGAAAGTGTGGGATGCCAGGGCGAGAATATCCAGAGCAGGACAGTATTGGTGCTGACGTAGAGGACTGTTTGCAAGGCAATTCCCCAATATCCCCAGCCGTGATAGGCGCATGTGACGCCTGTAACTCCCGAAATGATGATGGCAGCTATTTGTATCTGGCTGCGTTCTTTCACCATAAGGTTGCGGAAGAAGTATGCTGTGGGTGCTGTGCCGAAGCTTCCGATAAAGAAACTGAGGAATTGGAAACGTGCCAACTGTGTCAGCTCCGGAGTATCATAAAAGTCGGCGATGAAAGGGGCGCAGATAAAGAGTATCAAGTAAAGTGATGCGCCGATGCTGATGTTGAACCAGAATACAGCGTTATAATCTTCGTGCTTTACCTCTTTTCTGTTGACAAGAGCCAGGATAAAACCGCTTTCCGAGAAGACTCCGGCCATGGCGGAGAAGATAGTCAGCACAGCTACCATACCGTAGTCGGTGCTGGTCAACAGGCGGGCAAGGAATATTCCGAAGATGAGGTTCAGCAATTGCATAGCGCCATTGCCTATGCCGCCCCACAATAATCCTTTGGCTGTTTTTTCTTTTAGTGATGCTCCCATCTGTCTGTTTAAAAGAGGTTGTCTCAAAAGCGCTTCTTTCACTTTGGATAAGTAAAAGCATTTCCTCTTTGATGTTGTGAGAGGAAATTTTTCGTCTATGTTTAATATGATAAAATGATGCGGCTGCCCGACTTTCGGGGGCAGCCGCATTTGAATTTATTTCACTTCACTACCCGGCTTCACCTCCTTCATGGTAGTAACCACAGAGAGTGAACCGTCAAAGTTCTCGGCAGAAAGGATCATACCTTCGCTGACAATTCCTTTCAGCTTACGCGGTGCGAGGTTGGCTACGAAGCATACTTGTTTACCTACCAGCTCTTCCGGTTTGTAGTGCTGAGCAATGCCGCTTACGATGGTACGGTTTTCCAGTCCGTCGGCAATCTTGAATTGCAGCAACTTGTCTGCTTTGGGCACTTTCTGGCATTCCAGTACGGTGCCGACACGGATATCCAGTTTCATGAAGTCATCGAACTCGATGTTCTGCCGGATAGGATTTGCCTTGTAATTGGCTTCTTCGTTGGCTTTCTTCGTGTCGAGCAACTTCTGTACCTGTGCTTCGATCACGCTGTCCTCTATCTTTTCGAAGAGCAGTTCGGGCGTGCCCAATTGATGTCCGGCAGGCAGCAGGTTGGTGCTTCCCAGGGTTGCCCAGTCGAAGCTTTCCATATTCAGCATGTTGCGCAGACGTTCGCTGCTGAACGGCAGGAACGGTTCGAAAGCGATGGCAAGGTTGGCAACCAGCTGCAGGGAGATGTTGAGGATAGTCGCTACGCGGTCCATATCTGTCTTGGCAATCTTCCATGGTTCGGTATCTGCCAGGTATTTATTACCGATGCGGGCGAGGTTCATAGCCTCTTTCTGTGCATCGCGGAACTTGAATACATCGAGCAGTTTCTCCACTTCCGCTTTTACATCAGAGAATTCTTTCAGTGTTTCGCGATCGTAATCCGTCAGTTCGCCGGCAGCGGGCACCACACCGTCAAAATACTTTTTGGTGAGTTGCAGGGCACGGTTCACGAAGTTGCCGTAAACGGCTACCAGCTCGTTGTTGTTGCGTGCCTGGAAATCCTTCCAAGTGAAGTCGTTGTCTTTAGTCTCCGGAGCATTGGCGGTGAGCACGTAGCGCAGCACATCCTGTTTACCGGGGAAGTCTGCCAGATATTCGTGCAACCATACGGCCCAGTTGCGTGAAGTAGAAATCTTGTCGCCTTCCAGGTTCAGGAACTCGTTGCTCGGTACGTTGTCCGGCAGGATATAGCTGCCTTCGGCTTTCAGCATGGCAGGGAATACGATGCAGTGGAACACGATGTTGTCCTTACCGATGAAGTGAACAAGGCGTGTTTCAGGGTCTTTCCACCATTTTTCCCAAGAGTCGGGCAGCAGTTCTTTGGTGTTGCTGATGTAGCCGATGGGAGCATCAAACCATACATACAGCACTTTGCCCTCGGCACCTTCTACGGGTACGGGAATACCCCAGTCGAGGTCGCGGCTTACGGCACGGGGTTGCAGGCCCATATCGAGCCAGCTCTTGCACTGGCCGTATACATTGGGCCGCCATTCTTTGTGATCTTCCAGAATCCATTGGCGGAGCCAGCTTTCGTGCTTGTCGAGCGGCAGATACCAGTGTTTTGTTTCGCGCATCACAGGTGCACTTCCGCTGATGGCACTCTTCGGATTAATCAAGTCCGTAGGGCTGAGGCTGGTGCCACACTTCTCGCACTGGTCACCGTAAGCGCCTTCTGCGTGGCAATGAGGACATTCGCCTGTGATATAACGGTCGGCAAGGAACGTCTTGGCTTCCTCGTCGTAGTATTGCATACTGGTCTTTTCGATGAATTCACCTTTTTCGTACAGCTTGCGGAAGAACTCGGAAGCTGTATCATGATGCGTCTTCGAAGTAGTGCGGCTGTATACGTCGAATGAGATGCCGAACTCTTTGAAAGAGTCTTTGATAAGCGTATGATAACGGTCTACGATATCCTGCGGCGTCACGCCTTCTTTCTTGGCACGGATAGTGATGGGTACTCCGTGTTCGTCCGAACCACCGATAAAGATTACATCTTCCTTTTTCAGTCTCAGGTAGCGGACGTAGATATCGGCAGGTACATAAACTCCTGCCAGGTGTCCGATATGAACCGGGCCGTTAGCGTAGGGCAGTGCGGACGTAACGGTAGTGCGTTTGAATTTCTTTTCCATTGTGATATATCTATGTCTTTTGTTATGAGCGCATTTTGATGCGCAAAGATAGCGGTTTTCTACTCAAAGAAAAAGAGAAGACAATGAAATATCCATAGTACATTCAAAAAGAACAGACAAAAAGGGAGGGATGTATCGAGGTTATTGGTTGCAATACCGTAGAATGGCTTTTTCTATTTCAGCTTTCTTCTTTTCATCTTTCACAAAATCACTAATTAAAAATACACGAGTAGTGGAATGTCCGATTCCGATTAAGCTTCCCACTTGATTATTAATTTCTCTAATCCATTTGTCAAAGCCTATGATTTTATCACCTTCAGCAACAAAATGCGACGGGTTCCCTCCATTTGCTTTGAAATGAATATTCACTTTACTGCATTCTTCAAAGATTTGGGTTACATCCAAAGGATAACGGGATACGTTAAAGTAGTTGGTGTAAACTTGGACTCGTTTTCTAAAGTCCGCGTCAGATAGCATATAAGTATATTGAGCAACATAAGAGAGAGAGGCATATCCCCCTAAGAGTATATCAGTAAGAACATGAGTACCATATTTCTTCACTATCTCGTCTCCGTTGCTCTTTTCTAAGTCATTCAAGAATTCTTCAGATAAGAAAAAATACAAAAACTCTGGCCAAACTTGGGAGAGGGTATATCTGCTGGTAGGATGAAAACATTCCACTTTATGAAAAAAGTTCCCTTGAAAATTTTCCTCTATATCTCCTATGTCTTCAGTAAATAGTTCAAGAATATCATCTCCTATTCTCGTCTCCACATGACTATTTAAATAGATGTTATCTATATATTTATTTAAATCTCTATTCTCATTTATAATCCAGTTTCCTCCATTGTATAGTAAAGATACTTCTATAGAACAAGGATATAATTTTTTTTGGGTCTGTTTTACATAATCATAACCGTCACCCTTTAACAGGCGGTCTACATCAATGACTTTGCCTTTTACATTTGCGTATCCCTTAATGGTACTCTTTTTGCAATCAAACCCTCTACCTAACAAATCCTTATAATTATAAACGGTGTCGTCTGGTACTGTCTCTATAAATACATATATATCAACAGGGTCTTTGTCTGCTACTATTGGCGGCTCAATTTCTATTTTGGTTTCTGTTTCCGAAGAATCACATCCACTCCAAAGTAACAACAATATCCAGAATAAAGAGTAGTTCAGTCTCATACTTTAGTTTTTTATATTGATGGCGATAGAAGTACAAATATAGGAAAAATCGATATACTATTTTTATAAAATATTTTTTTAACTCTATTGTGGAGTCTGCTATATAAAAAGTGAGTATTGTCTCAGTGAGATTAGTTTGATGCTCCGTTGATATCATAAATACTCATTTCCCTTAGAATCATTACATCTTGAGGAAAATGAGTATTTTAGTCTTTTGTCTATTTAACTATTGTTATATCAAACCATAATGATTGATCATTAGGGTTTTTGGGATGTAGCAAAAGATCATCATGGGAAAGGTATTGACCACTATTTACATGTCTCAACATATATTTATTTTTTTGTATAGAAACAGTTTCTACAGCCCATAGCTGGTCATATGCTTTCTCATTAAATCTTGGTAATTGCACATTTGATGATGAACGTACCATAGTTATTCTTAATTTGTTCCAACAGTAGGATGGCACTGTCCGGACAAATGTTTGTCAGGGAATCGGCAGACAGCAAGACATGAGGATAGGGCTTACTGTCGCAAGAGAGGAAGAAAAGTGGTAAAAGAATGATTATTAGTAGTGGTTCAGTCCATTTCATATGCGTGTTGTCTTTGTTGTTAGTACTGTCAAGTCGTACAAAGATAATGAATTTTTGTTAAGCTAAAAGGCTGAAAGCTATTTTCTTGTTGTCATGTATCTATTTGTTTTCTTGCATATTCCCCCTTCCACCTTTCCCCGCTTCCTTATTTATCGGCTTTAGCGGGTGGAAGGGTACTTTGTGGTTATCATTTACCCCTGATTGTTTTGATGGCTTTCGCTTTACATTATGATCGACCGACTCCAGTCATTTACTATACCGACTGGAGTCATTCGATTGAATGACTTGAGTTGTTCAAGTGAATGACTGGCGTCGGTCGATTGTAACTCTCTTCTTTTAACGCACGATTGCTGAGCAATGAAGGCATGAAAGCGGTATCGTGTTCGTACATACAGACGAATGGTGGTCATTTCTTTCGAGTGCCTGTAAAATGCTATTCCAGTCTGTGCCTACCAACCCTTCCACCTGCCAAAGCCGATGAATAAGGCGTTTCAACGGTGTGGAAGGGGGGGGAGGAAACAAAGTAAGAGGCGTTAAAAATTCATGCTCTTTTGTTTTATACGAAATATATTCCGTATTTTGCATTACATAAAATGTGTAACGTAAAAATAGGAAATGAGACACAACATTAAAGTCATCGCTTTCGATGCGGATGATACTCTCTGGAGCAATGAGCCTTTCTTTCAGGAAGTGGAACGGAAATATACGGAGTTACTGAGCGATTACGGCAGTGCGAAGGAGATTTCGGCAGAACTGTTTAAGACGGAAATGGGCAATCTGGAATGTCTGGGGTATGGTGCCAAAGCATTTACCATTTCAATGATTGAGACGGCTTTGCGGATTAGCGCTCAGAAGGTTCCGGCAGAGAAGATACAGGAAATAATTCTTCTGGGTAAGTCTTTGCTTGAAATGCCGATTGAACTGCTGCCCGGTGTGGAAGATACGTTGAAGGCATTGAAAGCGCAAGGCGGCTATCGGCTGGTAGTGGCAACGAAAGGCGACCTGCTGGACCAGGAACGTAAGCTGAAACGCTCCGGACTGACTCCTTATTTCGACCATATTGAAATCATGTCCGATAAGACGGAGAAAGAATATAGCCGTTTGTTGCAAGTCCTGCAAGTGGCTCCTGAAGAATTCCTGATGATTGGAAATTCGTTGAAATCGGATATTCAGCCTGTGCTGGCGATTGGCGGATATGGCGTGCATATTCCTTTTGAAGTAATGTGGCAGCATGAGGTGGTGGAGACGTTTGTGCATTCCAGATTGGAACAGATGAAAAGTACGGCAGAGTTGTTGGGCTGGCTTTGATTGGCCGGTGGGCAGGGCGTGTAGTCAGTTACGTCGCGAAACCTGGTATTCCACTTTATACATATGATCGAAGTATTCCACCCATTCATTGGGTGCGATACCTATTTGCAGACCGTAGAAGAAAGTGCCTTTCTCCCGGTTTGCCTGCATTTGCCTTATTAATTCCGGCTTGCATTCGGGTATGCGGAAGTCGCTGATTAATAAGACGTCCGCATTCATATAGCGGTTTTGGTCGAGCATTCTGAAAGTATCCTTCAGCATCTGTGTGGCATCCGTGTCGCCGGTGAACGGGTGGCTGAAAAATTCCATCAGTTTCTGCCGTTCACGCCGTATGTCGATGGTTCGGGTGGATACGGAGAAAGAGATGAGGAAACATTCCCGGTCCTGGAGTTCCGCTATTTCGATGAGTTTTATCAGCAGGGAGTTCGCCATTCTTTCCGGTTTGCCCGTCATGCTGCCCGATGTGTCGAGGCAGACTATCATCGGGCCTTTCAGCACGGCAGGTTTCGCTTCCAGCCGCCGGGAGGGTTGCATGATTTCTGATTTGTAGCGGAAGGTTTGCAACTTCTGCGTGAAGTATTTCAGCATGAAGACATCTTGTAGTTCACTGTCCGAGTAGTAAAGCAGTTCCGAAGGAAGCAGGGCGTTCAGGTCGTTGCCGGTAGTGACACCCAGGATGTCGCTTTTCTGCGAATGCGATAGTTTGTAGATGCTGCCCTCCGTCACGTATACCTGTTTGCTGCCTTCGTCGTCGGCAATCCGGCCCATACGGTTGGCTACTTTCAGGAGTTCGGGATATTCTTTCTGCAATTTTACAATCTTGCGGATGCTCTCGAAGTCGATGGTATTCCAAAGTCCGTTCATCATGCTCCATGCCTGGAAGAATTCTTCTTGTTCCACTTGATGTTCTTCCAGATACTCCGGTATCTTGTTCAGGCTGGTCGTCAGTTTCTTTTCCAGGAAGTCTTTCCGGGCGTTCAGGTTTTTCTCTTTCTGTTCCTGTTGTTTCTGCCGGAAAGAATCTTCCCAGTCGCTCAGCATCTTCTCCCAGACGGAAGAGTCGTGCTGCTGCTCTTTGTCACCGAACATGTGTTCATAGAACGGTTCGTCGAAAGCGCTTTCCTTATAGTCATCCTTTATCTTCCGAAGCAAAGCCTGCCAGCCGTCGCGCTTCTCCTTTATCCAGTTGAGGGCACTTTCCATTTCTCCGAGTTCGGATTGCGCCCGTTGCATCTGGAACTTTTCCTGTTCGAGGAATTGCCAGACAAACTGTGTGGTGATGTCATAGAATATGCGTGCGCGGACTTCATCTTCCAGCACTTGCAGTCTGATGGAAGGGTTGTTCATGATGGACAGCAGATAAAGATACAGGGGATCTTCCGTCTCACCGTATGCGTTCTCGGCACACTCTCCGGTCTGTACGAACTTCTCTACTACCTTTGCGTAGAAGTTTATGTCATACTTCTTTTTGATCAGTCCCGCCATATTGCTGCAAGTTGAATTGTAATTTTTCCTCTTCAATCTCTACGTTCCGCAGTTTCTTCCGCACTTCGTCGGAGAAGCGGCTGACCAGTTCTTTGTCCGCCTGGGGCGTGAAGATATTATCCGTGCACAGGGTGCCGGTGAGGTTGAGGAGGCGTTGGGAGAGTTGGCTCAGCTCGTTCCGGTAGTCGCGGGTGGTTATGCGGGGGGCATTATCGAATATCTGCGGCTCTTTATTGAAGGAAGAAGTGCTCTTTTTATTGGCAGGGAGGAGGTTTCCCGCTTCTTTTTTCTTTAGCGTCATCGGATAGCGCACACCATCTATCAGCAGAAATTCCGTTCCTTCCCGGTACAGGTTCACCCGTTGTTGCGGGAGGGAAGACGGGCCTGTGCCCGGAAAGCACCGGATGATGGAACGTCCCGGATTCAGCGGGTCGGGATAAATGAGGGCTTGCCGGGGAGAGTTTTCCCTTTTCTGCTCTTTCAGAGCGAGGTAGTCTACGGCGAAGATATAGGTATGTCCTGTTCCATGTTCCCCTACATGATAGTAGAAATAGTCTGTCAGTTCCAGATCATTCTTCGGAGAAATGTTGTTCTTGAAATCTTCCAGAGCCTGGCGCACCCGGCTTATCCGGATGTCGGCCTTTATGGATTCTGTGATTTCTTCCATCTCTTCCAGACAGGAGGTGAATAACTCCCGAAGCACTAATTGGTGGATAGGTTCGCACTCATCGGCCTCGTTCCAAAGGCAATGATAGAGGGGGAGCAGGTCGGCAGGATTGACTTCCGACCGTCCGTTGATGAAGGCTGAGGCTTTCAGCAGTTGTACGATGTTTTTCCAGCGGCGGTCGCTTACGTATATGTTGCGCTCTGCGCCTTCATCGTCCAGTGGAAGCCGCTTCAGTTGGCGGCGGACGTTGCTGATGTATTGCAATATTTCGATGGAGACTGACACTTGCCCTATTTGTCTGCGCCATTCTGCATATTCTTCTTCACTGATTTGTAGGTCCGCGGGGACGTTTATCTCTTTGTCATTATCGTCGAGCAGCATGCTATGGAAAGTATCTTCATCCTGCACACAGGTGCAGATGATGCGCAGCAGGAATCTGTCCCACAAGGCTTCCAGTCCTTCACCATGTGCGGGCAGTTCGTTGCTGGCGGCAATCAGGAGCTTGAGCGGCAGTTTGATTTCACTGTCTCCGTTGCGGTAGATTTTCTCATTGATGGCGGTGAGCAATGAATTCTGTATGGCAGGGCCTGCTTTCCATATCTCATCCAGAAACACGACACTTGCCGTGGGCAGATACCCTTCGACGGCGCGTTCGTATTTATCAAACTCTTTCAGCCGGTTGATGCTGATGGGACCGAATATCTCGTCGGGGGTGGAGAAGCGTGACATCAGATATTCAAAGGCTTTCGCTTCCTTGAATGCCGCTTTCAGCCGGCGTGCCACCATAGACTTGGCCACGCCCGGAGGGCCTAACAAAAGAACACTTTCGCCTGCCAGTGCAGCCAATAGTGATAAGCCCAATTCCGTATCTTTCTCATAAACTCCCTGATTGATGGCAGTCAATAGTAGCTGCATTCTCTTCCTGATATCCATAATTCTTTCCGTATGCTTTGTTTTTGCGTAAAACGGCTTCAAATATATGAAATCTTTATACGAGATACGGACAAGATTTCGGATTTATTCGTAGAAACTGTGGAACTTTTCCTATCTTTGACTCTGTCGAGCGGGAGTATCGTAGATGAAATGATAACCGAGATAAAGCCTTGGTATGACAACTACTGTTTCTCTAAACCAAGTTTGACTTGCCTATGGCTTTCGATGGCGACTGGCACGGAGAAGAGGTCTGACAATTTCTTATACCTGCCTTTCTTTTTCCTTACCTGGTTGTAGAATTGCATAAAAATCGTATATTTGTGACATCGTATCATGAATTTAAAGTTAACGAACTATGATAACAAACCAATTGCTTCGTCCTGCCAGCATTGTAGTGGTGGGAGCATCCAATAACGTGCATAAACCGGGAGGCGCCATCCTGCGTAATCTTATTAATGGTGGTTATGCCGGAGAACTGCGTGCCGTAAACCCGAAAGAGACAGAAGTGCAAGGCGTGACGGCGTATGCCGATGTGAAGGACATCCCCGAAACGGAACTGGCCATACTTGCCATTCCTGCCCAGATGTGTCCCGATACCGTGGAAGTACTTGCGGCGGAAAAGCAAGTGCGGGCGTTCATCATCCTTTCCGCCGGATTTGGCGAAGAAACGCACGAGGGAGCTCTGTTGGAAGACCGTATTCTGGAAACAGTGAACAAGTATGGCGCTTCCCTGATTGGTCCCAATTGCATCGGTCTGATGAATACCTGGCATCATAGTGTGTTCAGCCAACCCATTCCCCAACTGCACCCGCAGGGCGTAGACCTTATTTCAAGTTCCGGTGCGACAGCCGTTTTCATTCTGGAAAGTGCCGTAACCAAAGGTTTGCAGTTCAACTCCGTCTGGTCCGTGGGCAATGCGAAGCAGATAGGTGTGGAAGACGTGCTGCAATATATGGACGAGAACTTCCGGCCGGAAGAAGACTCTAAAATCAAACTGCTCTATATCGAAAGCATCGGCGACCCCGACCGCCTGCTGTTCCATGCGTCCTCTTTGATAAAGAAAGGTTGCAAGATTGCCGCTATCAAGGCAGGCAGTAGTGAGAGTGGTAGCCGTGCAGCTTCTTCGCACACGGGCGCCATTGCCAGCAGCGATTCGGCTGTAGAGGCTTTGTTCCGCAAGGCGGGCATCGTGCGTTGCTATTCGCGTGAAGAACTGACGACCGTAGGCTGTATCTTTACCCTGCCCGAACTGAAAGGAAAGAATTTCGCCATCATCACCCATGCCGGAGGTCCGGGTGTGATGCTGACCGATGCACTGAGCAAAGGCGGACTGAACGTCCCCAAGCTGGAAGGCCCTGTTGCCGATGAGCTGAAAAGCAAACTTTTCCCCGGTGCCGCCGTAGGCAATCCGATTGATATCCTCGCCACCGGAACGCCCGACCATCTGCGCCTCTGCCTGGAATATTGCGAAGAGAAATTTGAGAATATAGATGCAGTGTTGGCTATCTTCGGTACACCGGGATTGGTCACTATGTTCGAGATGTACGACGTGCTGCATGAGAAGATGCAGACGTGCAGCAAACCCATATTCCCCATTTTGCCTTCCATTAATACTGCCGGAGCGGAAGTGGCCGCTTTCCTTGCCAAAGGTCATGTGAACTTTGCCGATGAAGTGACTTTGGGCACGGCACTCTCCCGCATCATGAATGCTCCCCGGCCTGCCGCCAACGAGATAGAGCTCTTCGGTGTGGACGTGCCGCGCATCCGTCGCATTATCGATTCCATCTCCGAAGACGGGTACATTCAGCCGCATTATGTGCAGGCGTTACTGCATGCGGCAGGCATTCCTATGGTAGAAGAATTCGTGTCCGCCAATAAAGATGAAGTGCTTGCTTTTGCCCGCCGCACAGGTTTCCCTGTTGTGGCAAAGGTGGTAGGCCCTGTTCATAAGTCCGATGTCGGCGGCGTGGTGCTTAATATAAAAGGAGAACAGCACTTGGCATTCGAGTTTGAACGCATGATGCAGATTCCTGATGTGACCGGTATTCTGGTACAGCCCATGCTGAAAGGTACGGAACTGTTTGTCGGTGCCAAGTACGAAGAGAAGTTCGGGCACGTGGTGCTTTGCGGCCTGGGTGGTATCTTTGTGGAAGTGCTTAAGGATGTTTCTTCCGGTCTGGCACCGCTTTCTTATGAGGAGGCTTATTCTATGATTCATTCTCTCCGGGCTTATAAGATTATTAAGGGAACGCGCGGGCAGAAAGGAGTGAACGAGGATAAGTTTGCGGAGATTATCGTACGCCTTTCCACTTTGTTGCGCTTTGCGACGGAGATAAAGGAGATGGACATAAATCCGCTGCTGGCTACGGAGAAACATGTGATTGCCGTGGATGCACGTATCCGGATAGAGAAGAAGTAATGATGAGTCAACTTGCCAACTCGTTAACTCGCTGTCCTCGTCTCCTGCTGTTCCTTGTCTTTGTAATGCAGGCTCTGTTGCTTTTTCCTCAAAGCACAGAGCGTTTTTTCAGCCAGTACAACTTTAAGTTTATTACGGAGAATGCTGGGCTTCCCTATAGCTTTGTCAGTGATATTGTTAAAGACTCCGAAGGATACGTTTGGGTTGCCACGCATTACGGGATAGGACGTTACGACGGCTATCAATTTCTGAACTATGGCACGCAGACCGAGCCGATACGTCTGAAGAACGACTTTGTTCACAAGATTTGTGAAGATAACTTCCGGCGGTTGTGGATTGCATCCGAAGGAGGAATCGATATTCTTGATCTGGATACTTACTCCCCGGTCACATTGTCCCTTCCTGCAGATAGTCCGCTGCGCCAACTGATGGATGAATATGTCAGTACTGTCTACAAGGATAAGCAAGGTGATTTATGGATTTCCGGTAACAAGGATTTGTGGTGTATAGAGTTGGATGATAAAGGGGGTGTTAAAACCTATTATTGTCTGAAAAATGCTTCTGCCACACCTGTACATGCTATTCTTGATATCGGCTGGGCCATTTGTGCAGGTATCGACAATCAGGTGTGTCGCGTAGAGAAACAACCTGGCAACCTCCTGAAAGCGGATATCCTTTCCGACAGCCTGGTGTCTTTCAGTGAAGACTGGCGCATTTCCTGTATGCAGGCGGGTGGCGACGTGTTGTGGATTGGCTCCAACCGCGGACTTTTCAAATACAACCATCCCGAGCGCAGTCTGAAGCGATACCGATACTCCACCCACCGCCCCGGAATGTTGAGCCAGGCTTACATAACGGACATCAAACTTACAGAACGCGGGCATCTGATTGTCTCCACCCTCAACGGCCTGAACGTTTACCATAAAGATACGGATACCTTCTCCTTTATCCGCCAGACCAGCGACCGGAGCAACGTCACTATCAATTGTAACGCCATCAACTGCCTGTTCACCGATGGAGAAACCATCTGGCTCGGTACAGAAACCGGCGGCGTCAACCTTCTCTCTCCGAAGCGCTTGCAAACCGAACTGTGGACGTGCGGAGATACTTCCGTAACAGCCGGTACTTCCACACCCGCAACTGACGCTCCTACACCCGTAAATGCCGTAGACGAAGACAAGGACGGCAACCTCTGGGTTGCACTTGTGGAGCGCGGCTTGATGAAGTGGAACCGGGAAAGCAAGTCCTGTACCCACCATCTTTTCTCACCCAATGACATCACTTCCATCAGCAACAACACCCTGATGGGGATTCTGATAGACTCGGACAATCGTCTGTGGGCATATACCTGGGGTGTGGGTATCAACGAACTGAATCTGAATATCCCCAATAACCGTACTTTCAAACGTTATACCTGCGAGAATATTCCCGAACTGGAAGGTGACTTCATCAACAGTGCCTGCGAAGATATGATTAATCATGGGATATGGTTCGCTTCCACGCGCGGGATACATTTCTATGACAAGCGGAAAGATACTTTCACCAGGGTGCTGTTCGACCAGTCCGATAATGAGTTCGAGGCTGTCTATGCACTCCTGATAGACCAGAAGAAACGCCTGTGGGTAGGTACCACGCAAGGGGTGTTTATTGTAGACTTGCCCTCCTTTGCCAAATCGAACAAGCGTTTCGACTATAAATACCTGCGATATAAACTGGACAACCCGGAGTCCACGCAACTGGAAAAGATAAACAGTATCCTCGAAGACAGGAACGGCACCATCTGGCTGGGTGGCAACGGAAGCGGACTCTATCAGCTGACGAGCGATAAGAATAATCATTTCGTTTTTAAGTGCTACACCACCCGCCACGGTCTACCCAATAACACCATTCTCGGTATGGCGGAAGACGGACAGGGCAACTTGTGGCTGACAACGAATGACGGCCTTTCGCGCTTGAACCTCCAGTCGATGACGTTCAGTAACTACACGCAGGCAGATGGTTTACCCGCTACCCAATTTTACTGGAACGGCATCCATTATTCGGCAAAGCATGATTTCATTTATCTGGCTACGATAGACGGGCTGGTCATTATTTACTCCGACAATGACACCTCACTGCCTTCCGCTTCGTATGTGAAGCTCTCTTCGCTGGCAATTGGCGGGAATACCATTTATCCTTCCAGCGGCGATTACTTTAAGAAGGTGATCACCCTGTCGCCCCGGATTTCTCTGCACGAAAAGGAGAACCGCTTTTCCATCGGTTTCACTACGCAGAATTATGGTAACAGCAGCCGTATACGTTTTGCCTATCGCCTGAAAGGGTATGAGGACGAATGGAATGAAACCCAACCGGGCGACTGCATGGCACGTTATGCTTCTGTGCCTCCTGGCAACTATACGTTGCAGGTGCGTGCTACGGACGAACTGGGACGGTGGTCGGACCGGACGACGGAGGTAGAAGTAAGCATAACACCTTATTTCTATAAGTCCGGTTGGTTCTATCTGTTGTTGTTGGTGCTTACCTGTCTTGCCGTCTATCTGTTCTATAAGAGGAAAACCCGGAGCTACCGGGAACAAAAAGCGCGGTTGGAGCAGGAAGTGGAATTGCGTACGCAGGAGTTGGCTGTCCAAAACAAACAACTGGAAGCAATGGCTCGGCATGTTAGGGAGATAACGGAGGAGAAGATTGCTTTTTTCACGAATATCACCCATGAGTTCCGGACACCTGTTACGCTTATCCATGGCCCTATCGAGCATGCGCTGAAAGAAACGCAAGACGAGGGTGTGAAGGCACAACTGCAGATTGCCGAACGGAACTCCCGCTATCTGCTTTCGTTGGTGAACGAGTTGATGGATTTCCGGAAACTGGATATGGACAAGGTGGTACTGGATCGGCGTTCGACGAACTTCATCGAGTTTCTGTCCGAGTTGCTCATACCTTTTAAAGTCTTTGCCAAAGAACGGCAGATTGACATCTCCACTTATTTCCGTTTGGATAATCCTTTCCTGGTGGTTGATGCCGGGTATATGCGCAAGGTGATGGTGAACCTGGTTTCCAATGCCATCAAGTTTACACCGGACAGCGGGTGCATCCATATTTTTGTAGCTTTCGTCAAGGGAGAAAGCGGGGAAAAGATGCTTTATATCAGTGTCTGCGACACAGGGCATGGACTGGTGACGGAGGACATGGAGAAGATATTCGACCGTTTCTATCAATCTAAAAAGAGTACGAAATATCCCGTTTACGGGCAGAGTGGTACGGGTATCGGCCTGTTCCTTTGCCGGAAGATTGTGGAACTGCATGGAGGGGAAATCTGTGCTCACAACAACCGTGGACCGGGAGCCTCGTTCCGCATACTGATGCCGCTGATTCCCGGTGAGAGCGTAGAGTCGGGCGGGGAAGTGGTGGAACTGTCCGATGACGGGTATATGCCTGATTTGACACAAACCGATGACGGACAGAAGAAAGAAACCATTCTGATTGTGGAGGATAACCGGGATATGCGTTCGTACATCCGCACGTTGCTGGTGGGTGATTACCGTCTGTTTGAAGCGGGAGACGGGCAGGAGGCGCTGGAAATCGTTCAGAAGCATACGGTTGATTTAATAGTGAGCGACCTGATGATGCCTGTGATGGATGGTATAGAGTTGTCGCGCCGCATCAAGGATAATCTGGCGACTTCGCACATTCCGTTCCTGATGCTTACGGCGCTCCGTTCGGATGTGCAGGAGAAAAGAAGTTTTGAGATAGGCGTAGACGAGTATCTCTGCAAGCCTTTTGATGAAGAAGTGCTCCAGCTTCGTATCCGCAATATCCTGAACCTGCGGGGGAAATATAAGAAGATGTTCTCGGCGAGCAGTAACGTAGAGGAACTGCATGTGAAAGAGGAGTCGAGAGACAAGACGTTTATTACGAATGCCGTCAGTCTGATGAAGGAAAACTATGCCGATTCGGAATATAACCTGGAGAGGTTTGTACGCGATATGGGGTATAGCAAGACGTTAGTCAACAAGAAGATGCAGGATCTGACGGGGCAACCCATCGGCCAGTTTATGAAGAACTATCGTCTGAATGTGGCACAGCGGATGATACAGGAAGGTCCGGGCGATGTGAATGTTTCCGAGATAGCTTATGCCGTTGGCTTCAACGACCCTAAATATTTTACGAAATGTTTCAAAGAGTTCTTCGGATACCTGCCAAGTTCAAAGCTGGGGAAGAAGTAAGAGGATTACGGGCTACAAGTATAGCGCAGCCACTTGTAGCTTGTAATATCGTCTCGTTCTTTACTATATTCGTCCCAAACTTTTTTATTTTCTCCTTACTTTTGGAAAGAAACGCCTACTTTTGCATATCATCCTGAATATAGAATACCATGAAAATCAAACTCTATTTATTTATTCTGTTTGCAACCGTCCTGTCGGTTCATTTGTCTGCCAACCCAATCAATGGTCTGCTTGAAAGAATAGACCGGGGCGCATCGAAGAAATTCATCATTGAACTCAATAAAGGTACGGAAGATTTTTTCGAACTGGACCAGAAAGGCAATAAAGTCGTCGTACGCGGCAATAATTACGTGAACATAGCAACCGGCATCAACTGGTATCTGAAATATTACGCCGGTATCCACCTTTCATGGAACGGTATGCAGGCACAACTTCCCCAGATACTGCCGCCTGTTTCCCAAAAAGAACGTCATGAAACCTCCCTTTCATTACGTTACGATTTCAATTATTGCACTTACTCCTACACTATGGCTTTCTGGGACTGGGAGCGCTGGGAACGTGAACTCGACTGGATGGCTCTGCATGGCATCAACATGCCTTTGGCGGCAGTGGGACAGGAGTGTATCTGGCGGAATATGCTCCAGAAACTGGGTTATACCAAAGAAGAGATAAACCGTTTCATTGCCGGCCCCGCTTTTCTGGCCTGGTGGGCTATGAATAATCTGGAAGGATGGGGTGGTCCTAATCCCGACTCCTGGTATGCACAACAAGAAGTTTTGCAGAAGAAAATCCTGAAACGTATGCGTGAATATGGCATCAAGCCTGTCTTCCCCGGATATTCGGGCATGGTGCCCCATGATGCCGACGAGAAGTTAGGTCTGAACCTGACTAAGTCCGATTTGTGGAACGGCTTCACGCGTCCCGCTTTCCTGCAACCCACCGATACCCGTTTTGCCGAGATAGCCGATTTGTACTATCGTGAACAGGAAAAACTGTTCGGTAAGGCCGATTATTATTCGATGGACCCTTTCCATGAAGCCGAGAATGCCGCTTCGGTAGATTTCGACGCGGCAGGCAAAGCCATCATGACTGCCATGAAGCGCGTCAATCCTAAAGCTACCTGGGTGGTGCAGGGCTGGACGGAGAACCCGCGTCCCGAGATGATAAAGAATATGAAGAACGGAGATTTGCTGATACTGGATTTGTTCAGTGAGTGCCGTCCCATGTGGGGAATTCCTTCTATCTGGAAGCGTGATAGAGGTTACGAACAGCACGACTGGCTTTTCTGCATGTTGCTGAACTTTGGTGGCAATGTAGGTCTGCACGGCCGCATGGATCAGTTGCTCGACAACTTCTATCAAACTAAAAACAATCCGTTGGCTGCCCACCTGAAAGGGATTGGCCTGACGATGGAGGGATCGGAGAATAACCCGGTCATGTTCGAACTGATGTGCGAACTTCCCTGGCGTCCCGAGAAATTTACTAAAGAGGAGTGGCTGAAGGATTATCTCTTTGCCCGCTATGGCGTGAGAGACGAGAAAATAGAAAAAGCATGGCTACTGCTTGCCAACTCCATTTATAACTGTCCTTTCGGAAACAACCAGCAGGGGCCTCACGAATCCATCTTCTGCGGGCGTCCCTCGATGAATAACTTCCAGGCATCAAGCTGGTCAAAGATGAAGAACTATTACGATCCTACTGTTACGGAAGAGGCTGCACGACTCATGCTGGAAGTGGCGGACAAATATCGTGGCAACAATAATTTTGAATACGACCTGGTAGACATCGTTCGCCAGTCCCTTTCCGATAAAGGCCGCATTGTCTATAATCGGGCTATTGCCGACTTCAAGAGCTTTGACAAGCGCAGTTTCGCCCGTGATTCTCAGAAATTCCTGGAACTATTGCTGATGCAAGACCGCCTTTTGGGCACCCGTAGCGAGTTCCGTGTGGGGCGTTGGATAGAACAGGCGCGCAACCTGGGCACTACTCCCGAAGAAAAAGACCTGTACGAGTGGAATGCCCGTGTGCAGATAACCACCTGGGGCAATCGTGTATGTGCCGACGATGGTGGTCTGCGCGACTATGCCCATAAGGAGTGGAACGGTATCCTGCGTGACTTCTATTATAAACGCTGGGCAGCTTACTGGCAGACCCTCCAGGACCAACTGGACGGCAAACCCGAAGTCAAGCTGGATTATTATGCAATGGAAGAACCCTGGACATTGGCAAAGAACCCATATGGAGCAGTTCCTGAAGGAAATTGTGTCGATGTGGCGAAAGAGGTGTTTGAAAAGGTGATGGAATGATGAAGAAAGTGATCTCAACTCCCAATTCTCAAGCTGGAAAGCGTTTGCTTTCGCTTGATGTATTGCGTGGAATCACCGTTGTCGGGATGATTCTCGTCAATAATTCCGGTGGGAAGCTGTCTTATGAATCCCTGAAACATTCCGCATGGAACGGGCTGACGTTTTGCGACCTGGTATTTCCGTTCTTCCTGTTCATTATGGGAATTTCCACTTATATTGCCTTGAGCAAATTTCATTTTCAGGCATCAGGCTCAGTGGTTCGTAAGATACTGAAGCGTACTTTCATTATTCTATGCATCGGTTGGGCCATTCACTGGTTCGATTTTATTTGTGACGGAGATTTCTTTCCTTTTGCCCATCTCCGGCTTACGGGAGTGTTGCCACGCATAGCCCTGTGTTATTGTGCCGCTTCTTTTATAGCTTTGTATGTCAATCATAAATATATCGGCTGGCTCGTCGGTATCTTGCTGGCAGGCTATGCCCTTTTGCTTTGCGTAGGCAATGGATATGCACCGGACGGCACGAACCTGCTGACAGCCATTGACCGAAATGTATTGGGAGCCGCCCACCTTTATCATAAAAGCCCGATAGACCCGGAAGGACTCACCAGTACCCTGTCCGCCATTGCCCATACATTGATAGGCTTCTGTTGTGGGAAGCTCATCCTGGCCAGGGAACCTTTGGAACAGAAAACACTGAAACTTTTTGTAGTCGGCTTCATGCTGATGGCATGCGGTTTCTGTCTGACGGAGGCTTTGCCGCTGAATAAACGCATTTGGTCACCCTCCTTCGTGCTGGTCACCTGTGGATTGGCGGCTATGCTGCAAGCCCTGTTGATTTACTTCATCGACATGAAAGAGAAGAAAAACTGGTGTCGTTTCTTCGAGATATTCGGGGTGAATCCGTTGTTTCTTTACGTACTCAGCGAGGTGGCGGCTATCGTTATCGGAGCTACCGGAAGCAAGCCCGTCGTTTATGAAGGAATACACTCGTTGATAACCGATCCCTATCTGGCTTCTGCGGTCTATGCCGTTGCTTTTACGCTGATAATGGGTGCATGCGGTTATCCGCTTTATAAAAAGAAAATCTATATAAAAATATAAATGAGACAAACTGTTAATACATGTTGCTCTGTGCTGTTGGCGGTTGCATCGCTGTCTTGCTTCGTATCCTGTTCTGCTCCGAACGGGAAGGGGACAAAAACGCTGTTAGAATATGTTGAAACCCGTGTCGGCACAGCTCCCAGCATCACCCACACCGCCGGCACTTTCGGCAAGAGTACCGAAGAATACGGACAAACGCTTCCCGCTGTACTCGAACCCAACGGGATGAACTTCTGGACCCCCCAAACGCGGGATACGGAACAGAAGTGCATAGCCCCTTACTACTATGCGGACACCTTGCTGCAAGGCTTCCGCAACTCCCACTGGATTGTGGGCGGCTGTACGCAGGACTACGGTTCGATGACGCTTATGCCCCTTTCCGCCACCCTGCGCTTGCAGCCCGAGGCCCGCGCCACCCGTTTCTCCCATCAGGAGGAAAAGACGACTCCGGCCTATTATGCCGTTTCCCTGCCGGATGAAGGCATTCAGGCGGAAATGACCGCCCGCAGCCGTTCCGCTATCTTCCGCTTCACGTATGATAAGGCCGGAAAAGGCTATCTGGTGGTCAATCCCAATAGTGACGAAGGCGAGGGATACATTGCCGTAGATACGGTGGGCAACCGGATTTATGGCTACAACCCCGTTCACCGCATTTACCAGGGCTGGGGAAAATCTGCCGGATACAGCGGGCATTTTGTTGTCCGTTTCCAAAAGAAGATTACGGATTTCGGGACATTTAAGGGCGACTCCCTGCTTCCCCGTACCATCCGGATGGAGAAAGGCACACAGATCGGCGCTTATATCGAGTTTGATGTGGAAGCGGGCGAAGAGGTGCTGGTGAAAGCAGCTTCCTCCTTCACCGGTCAGGAAGGGGCGATGCAGAATCTGGCTGCCGAAATCTCCCATTGGGACTTTGAACAGACGCATCAGCAGCTGAACGGCATCTGGGAACGGCATCTGTCCTCCATACTGGTGGAGACGGATAATCTTGCTGATAAAGAGAAGTTTTACAGCGCTTTCTATCGTGCTTCTTTCCTGCCTCACACGTTCAATGATGTGGACGGAAGCTATCCGGCATTTGCCAAAGGCACCCCGATACAGCAATTGCCCGCAGGGGAAACTTATTACGAGGATTACAGCATGTGGGACACCTATCGGGCCTTGCATCCGCTCGTCAATCTGCTTTTCCCCACCAAAGGGGGAGATATGATGCAGTCTTTGGTGCATAAATACGAGCAGGGCGGCTGGTTGCCCATCTTCCCTTGCTGGAACAGCTATACCGCAGCCATGATAGGCGACCATTGCATAGCCGCCATCGGTGATGCTTACGTCAAAGGCATCCGTAACTTCGACGTCGCAAAGGCTTACGAGGGTATGAGAAAGAATGCTTTTGAAACTCCCTCCAATCCTGCCGAATACAAAGACGGCATGGGACGGCGTGCGCTGACTTCCTATCTGGAATATGGCTATATTCCTCTTGAAGACGGTGTGCCCGATGCATTCCATACGAAGGAACAGGTGTCGCGCACTTTGGAGTATGCTTATGATGACTTCGTTCTGGCACAAGTGGCAAAGGCTCTTGACAAACCGGAAGATTACCGGATATTGATGCAGCGTGCCGCCAACTACCGCAATGTCATCGACCCCCGCACCGGATATGCGCAGGGCCGCCATGCCGACGGCACGTTCCTCGATGACGACAATGCGTTCAACTTCGCCCGCTTCATCACCGAGGGTGCTCCCTGTCACTACACCTGGTATGTACCGCAAGATCCCTACGGACTTATGGAGTGCATGGGAGGCAAGGACAAATTTATCTCCAAACTGGACTCCATGTTCAGCGAAGGTCGCTACTGGCACGGGAATGAGCCTTGCCATCAGGTTGCTTTCATGTTCAACTATGCGGGGCAGCCCTGGAAAACCCAGCGTGCCGTCCGTCACGTCATGGAGACGGAATACCTGAATGCTCCGGGCGGGCTTTCGGGCAATGATGATGCAGGGCAGATGTCGGCCTGGTATATGTTTGCCGCTATGGGATTCTATCCCGTCTGTCCCGGTACGCCTTATTATATGCTTGCCAGCCCTTCCTTCCCCAGCCTCACGCTGAACCTGGAGAATGGGAATGTATTTACCGTAAAAGCCGGAAATGCATCGGAAAAGAATATCTATATCCAGTCGGCAACGCTGAACGGGAAGCCTTATACACGTAATTACATCACCCATCAGGATATCCTGAACGGTGGAGTGATGGAGTTTGTGATGGGGCCCGAACCCAATAAAGAGTGGGGCGCACGGCCGGAAGACTGTCCGCCGGATGTGATGAAGTAAAATATATAATAGATATATCTATGAGAGTAAAAGCATTATTGTTTGCCTTATGCAGTCTCTTACTGCTGGGAGCTTGCAGCGCCCCGAAGACCGGGGGGAACATTTATAATATTATGGATTACGGAGCCAAAGGCGACGGCAAGACCGATGACGCTGCCGCCATACAGACAGCTATTGAAGTATGCTCCAAATCGGGTGGCGGAACAGTGCTCGTTCCGGCAGGACACACTTTCATGTGCAGTCCTTTTGCGCTGGCTTCCTTTGTGAATCTTCATCTGGAGCCTAATTCCTGCCTGATTGCCAACCCCGATGAGGCGGTGTATACGCAGAGCGCTTTCCGCGATAACCGCGGCGAGGGCATGATGTGGATTTACGGTAAAGATCTGAAACAAGTCTCCATCACCGGGACAGGTACCATTGACGGGAACGGCGTTGCCTTTATGGGCAAGGAACTGGAAGACTCCTATGAGTTGAAGCCGGTGACCGATTTCGACCCCCGTCCGCACGTGCTGACGCTTATCAACATTGAAAAAATGGTGATTCGCGATGTAACCATCCGCAACAGTGCCTACTGGACTGTGCACCTTATCGGCTGCAACGATGTGTCCATCGACGGCATCTCCATTCTGAACAACCTGAAAATACGCAACGGCGACGGCATAGACGTAGACCATTCCAAGAATGTCCGCATAGCCAACTGCCACATTGAGTCGGGCGACGATTGCATCTGTCTGAAAAACCGCCGTGAGTTTGAGGAATACGGTTCGTGCGAGGATGTTGTGGTGACGAACTGCACAATGGTTTCCCGCTCCTGCGCCATCAAGATCGGGTCGGAGAATATGGATAAAATTAATAATGTGCTGTTCAATAACTGCATCATCAAGAACAGCAACCGGGGCATCGGTATTCAGAACCGTGATGAAGGGACGGTGACCAATGTGATATTCTCCAACATGATAGTGGATTGTATGTTCTTTTCCGATGTATGGTGGGGAAAGGCGGAACCTATTTATGTAACTTCCTATCCGCGCGCCGTGGGCAATCATAAAGATGCCGGCTGGCGTTTCCCGAAGGGAGCCACCGAGGGACGTTGCGGAGAGGTGAGCCGCATCTACTTCACGAACATCAAGTGTACCAGCGAGAACGGTATCTTTGTAGGCGGTGATACACCCGATAAAGTGAACCATATCTATTTTGAAGATGTGAACCTGCTATTGCAGAAACGTACGGCTTATGAGGGTGGCATTTACGATAAGCGCCCCTGCGTGGGCGAAGGTTTCGTACATGACAAGACGTACGGATTTTATATTGATACGGCATCTGACATCGTGATAGATGATTGTGCGGTAACCTGGGGAGATATCCGGCCGGACCTTGCGGCTGAAGGTATCGGACAGAAGAATGTGACGAATCTGAAAGTAAAGAACTGAAACGGGTTCTTTTGTGAATATAATAAATGATAATCAAATCTGTAACTATGCGATTATACATCATTACCATCTTATGTCTGCTTTGCGGCCTCTCCGCCCGTTCCCAGTCCGCACCGACCCCCGAACAGGCCGGAAGCATCTACTATGCTTACCCCACTCCGCCGGAAGTTTCCACTCCCGTCCCGGCAGGATATGAGCCTTTCTATATCAGCCACTACGGTCGCCACGGCTCCCGTTGGATGACGGCGGACGAACGCTATACGGAAGTAGTCTCCGTTTTCGACTCCCTTTACCGGTGCTCCGGGCTTACTCCCCTCGGAATAGATGTTCGCGGACGCCTGCACAAAGTCTGGGAAGACGCCCGCGGATGCAGCGGCAGCATCACCCCGCTTGGCGAGCGCCAGCACCGCGAGATAGCCGGGCGGATGTTCCGCAACTTCCCGCAAGTCTTCCGTGCCGATGCCCGTATCGACGCCCGCTCATCCACCTCCGTGCGCTGCGTCCTGAGCATGAGCTACTTCACCGAACGCCTGAAAGAGTTGAACCCCGCCTTGCGCGTAGACCGGAGAGCTTACCACCGTTATATGGACTATATCGCCTACACTTCTCCCGAAGGAGAAAAATTCGCTTCTGAGAAAGCCCCGTGGCGGAGTGATTTCCGGGAGTTTGAAAAGAAGAATGTCCGTCCGGAACGTCTGATGGCCTCCCTGTTTACAAATCCCTCCGCTATAGCCGATCCCGATGCCATGATGCGCAGCCTTTACTGGATTGCAGCTGATATGCAGAATGTTGAACTGGATTTGTCCTTTTATGATATCTTTGAGTATGAAGAACTGATAGGCGTCTGGAAGACAGTGAATGCCCGCATGTACGTCTGCAACGCTGCCGCTCCGCTGAATGGCGGTCTGATGCCCCGCCAGGCTGTGCCTTTGCTGCGCAATATCCTGGAAAGTGCGGATGCCGCCATCCGGAAGGGAACTCCTGCGGCAGACCTCCGTTTCGGGCACGACACCCATCTCATTCGTCTGCTGGCTTTGATGCAAATAGAAGGATGCAGCAACCGGGAGACGGATATGGAGAAGTTTCATCTGGCGTGGCAGGATTATCGCGTTTCTCCGATGGGGGCCAACCTACAACTTGTCTTCTATCGTAACAAGAAAAACGATGTATTAGTGAAGTTCCTGTTGAATGAGAATGAGGTGACTTTGCCGATAAAGAGTGGAAAGGCTCCCTATTACTCATGGGAAGAAGTGAAGACGTTCTTGGGGAAGCAGGCGGAATAGTTATTCCTGCTTCATCACTTTCCCATAAACCACTTGTTTGCCTGTTCCGTAGCGCATCAGTAGCCCTCGGTTGATAAACCCGTTCAGTTCTTTCAGGGCGCATTTCTTGTCACATCCCGTCAGTCGGCAATAGTCGGCACGGGTGAGACACGGATATTTTTCCAAATGGCTGTTGATTATTTCCAGGCATTTGTTCGCATCGCGTTCTCCTCTGTGGGGGCGGGTAAAAGATTCACCACGTTGTGGTTCTATTTTCCAGTACACTTCTTTCTTGAACTGGCTGCTCGGACGGTAATTGATGTTTTTCAATTTGATGGACTGTGCATGCACGTCCTTTTTCTTCATCACAGGAGGACCTTGCAAGGATACGGAGAAATAGCTGATGTCTCCCATCTCCACAATCCATCCGTCGGCAAGCAAATCTCTCAATTCATCCTGAAAAGACTACATGGCGCCTGCAAGCAAGCTGCGGCTCAAACCTGTGAATTTGTGAACACGGTCCAGAAATTCATCCTGACCGATGGTTCCCCTGATAACTACACGGGGGTGAAGTGGTTGTTGTTCGCCTGTTTGCTGTATGTCGGGCGTTTAATAAAGGTCGTACTCTAAGCTCATAATTGTAATTGTTTTATATAGGCATTCCGATGCATCCTGTTGCCTGTAAGGATGTAGCTCATCCGCTACTTTTGTTTCGTTCCACTACAGTGCACTTTGCGTTCCACTATAGTGGAACGAACTCGCATTAGGCAACAAAGGTAATTAGAATAGGCAGAAAAAGAAATAAAAGTAGGGGGATTGTTGCATTTAAGTGTATCTTCACAATTACTTTATACTTTAAGAGTATCTGTCATGCTGAGCGTAGTCGAAGCATCTGCTCTCAGGCACAAGGAGAAGAGATTCTTCACTGCGTTCAGAATGACAGATAGTATAAGCTAATATGATGACATACTTACCATTATTTAGGAAAGTTATTTGCTTTAAATAGATGGTTGTGCAGCGACTTCCCAGTTAATCCCTAACGGATTCTCCCTCATCCTCCATACCAGCGGAAGTTTCGGATTGTCCAGTATCCACATCTCACCCCCTTCCATAGCATCTTTCACATGAATGAGCGGATAGCCTAAAGCCTGTTCATTTCTTTCCTGAACGGAGTATGTCGTCCGGTTGTAGACGAATGAATGCTGTTCTTTCAGTTGCTTGTAGGCCGAGCGGGAGAGGACGTAAACGGTTTCTTCCGGAGAGAGTTTCACGTGTTTACCGTCTTCGGGTTGCAGGAAGCTGAGACGCGTGCCCCGGCTGATGGACTCCGGACTCATGGCGTAGCTGCCCGACTGCCATTTCAGATTACGTTCTATTCCCCAATACAGGTAGAGGGAATCCTGCTTCTCGCGGAAGGACATCTCATACTTCCGCGTCTGTCCGTGCAGCTTGAATACAAACAGGAGCGTATCGGGAACGATGCTTTGTGCCAATAGGTTTCCTGTGAATCCCAGGCATAGCACGATGGATAGAATTATATACTTCTTCATTACTTCTTGTTTTCTTCGTTCGACAATAGTTGCTTACCCCATTCACCCGGTTTCTTTCCCATTTTCAATATCAGTTCACCACCGGCTATAATATCTTTGTGGCGTATGGCAGAGTAGGGATAATCTTTTCCATTCAGTGATATGGATTGTATGTATCTGTTTTTTTCCGAAAGCCCCTGGGCGGACACCCGGAATGTCTTCCCGTTATCCAGCCTGAAAGTGGTTGCTTCCAGCAAAGGTGTGTTGATGAGGTAATAATCCTGTCCGGCATTCGGGTAAAGCCCGATCATGTGGAAAGCAAGCCAGGAGGACATTGCTCCCGAATCGTCGTTGCCGGGTAGTCCGACAGGTCCGTCATTGTAGTTTTTACCGATGATTTCACGGATACGGTCGCTGCTCCGGTGCGGTTTTCCTATCCAGTGATACAGGCAGGGAGAGAGGAAAGATGGTTCGTTGTTCACATTGAAAAAGCCCTGGTCGAAGAAGATGTCCAGGCGTTCTTCGAACTTCTCTGCGCCTCCGCACGCTTCTATCAGTCCCAGAACGTCGTGCGGAATGCTCAGTGAGTATTCCCAGGAAGAAGCCTCGTAGAAGAACATATCCCACCAGGGAGTGTACCACGGGCCTTCGAAGGTGACGGGGGTATAGGTGAAGGTCGGTTTCTGTATATTGGATTTACCAAAGGTGATTTCGTCCAGCCAGTTCCCTTTTTCATCACGGGGCAGGATGAAGCCTTTTGCTCCGGCATGTTCATAGTCTGCACGCCACAGGTTCTTCCAATTTCCGGATTGTTTCAGATAATGGCGGTACAGGTCTTCCTTGCCTAAACCTTTGGCTACGAGAGCGATGGCATAGTCGCAGTAGGAATACTCGACGGTACGGTTTCCGGCGCGCGGGATGCCGTAGGGGATATAGCCGAGTTGCAGATAAGAGGTTAGCCCGCCACGGCCTTCCGCTTCATGGCGGTCGCCGGGGTCAACGGTCGCATCTTTCAGCATGGCTTGCAGGCCGAGTTCGTAATCTATGCCTTCCAGACCTTTTACGAAAGCATCGGCAATTACTATTTCTGCGTTGGAACCGCCTTGTGTACGCCCGTTGCAATTACCGCTGCGGGCATCGGGCATGTAGCCGTCGCGCTTGTAGATGTTGATGAGCGAACGGACGATGTCGGTTTCGCGTTTCGGGTCTATCAGTGTGATCAGGGGGGAAGAGGTGCGGTAGGTGTCCCAGATGGCGTAGAAGTCATCATAATAAGGTTCATCATCTGCCCAAAGCGGATTCTCACCGCTACGGTCTACGGGCATAATCATGGTGTGGTAGAGGCCGGTGTAGAACATGCGTTTCTGTGCTTCGGGTGTGCGGGGAGATATTTCAATTCTGCGCAAGAGGTCTTCCCACTGGCTTAAGAGTTGCCGGTGCACAGTCTCGAACGACCAATGGGGAATATCGGAGTGTGCATTCCGGCGTGCTTTCTGGGAGCTGAGGAATGAAATGCCCACTTTCAGTTGTACTACGTCGGCGGAAGAAGCGAAACGTAATAAGGCTCCGGTTTTCTGGTGCGAGTCGTACTGTGATTTCTCATCTGTGATTTTATCCGCTTTCCAGGTAGCGGTATGCTCGAAAGGCTGGTCTGTTTCCGCATAGAAGTATACGGTATAGGCACGCCCGTTGTTCCAACCGCCATGGATACGGGTATAGCCGGTGACTTCATGGTCGGAGATGATTTGTACTTCGGAACCGACGAATTGTTGCGCTTCGCGTGCATCGGGTACGGGGCTTTCTCCCAGGAAGAATCCGGCATCAATAGCCAATGACTTCAGGGAGTCTGCGGGATAGGTGAAGCGGTAGAAGGAGGCACGGGATGCAGTGGTTATTTCGGTACGGATGCCGGAAGAGTGGAACCGGGTGGAGTAATATCCTAATTTGATGGTTTCGTCCTTGCGATGGTCGATATGTTTTATTCGGCCCATACCATCGCCGAAAGGCATCACAAGGATGTTGCCGTACTTAGGTCCGCCGCCGGTTCCGCTGACGTGTATCTGGGAGAAACCGTCTACTTGTTCGGGCATGGGCAACCAGCCGCTGTTGGGGCGTGGGGTACAATCGGGTGAGGGCTTCACCATTCCATAGGGGCAGGAAGGGCCGATGAAGACGCGCCCCAGTCCTTCGGAACCGATGCGTGGATCAACGTAATCAGTAAGTCCGGTGTCCTGTGTAGAGGCTTTTGCTGAGAATAATAATAGGAAGGATAGTGTGATTAGTTTGGTTTTCATTGGTAGAAGTTTTTGTTTGAATGAAAAAGCCAGGCACTGCAACTGACTAATTTGGGTGTATCAGTTGCAATGCGGGGCTTTAGGTTTTAGAAACTCTAAAAGAAAACAATAGCTTGTTTTTTATATTATAAATGAATCTGCTTAAAACAATAGTTTTATCAGAAATTATTAAGCTGAATACACTTCTGGAAGAGGAAAATTAAAAATGTATGCTTTGTATTTCCACTATTTTCCATATAGATACAAATCTTCTTCTTCTATTAATATACCATAAGCTGGTTTCCTATAATTAATAACAGCACATCCTGCATTGTAATTATTATACCAAGCATCATAGTCTTCTACATAGATAGCATCAAAATTATAACTTACTTCAAATATTCTTGATTGATTTACAGTGATTATTTTCTCATGATATGAATATGTGGCTTTTAATGATACAATAGCTAATATTCTTCCGTTTAAATTTATTCCCCAATCATAATAGTAACGATAGATTTCGTTTTTCGATTCGTTTATTGAACCACTGCATTTAATTGTTTTTGTGGAGTTTGTATCATAAAAGCAATTGCTTATATCTTTATAGAGAAGTTTGTCTTTTGTAATATCGGCCCCAATATCTTTAATTCCTTTTTTGTATGGGATGCCGTTTAAAGTGTCGCATCGCATTAGCTCAATATCTGCAGTTGCGCTAACCTTATATTTTATTATATCTGGATTCGTATATGCGAATCCAGATATTGAAACTATTTTGGGGGTTCTAGTGTTTCCTGATATTACAATTTCACCTCCAGGTATTTTTGTTATTCTCTCTGTTTTAACAGGAGTGAATCTTTCATAAAGAATCCAAGGCTGAGTTTTCACTGTCCACACACCTAAGAAATGTTCTTCTGCATCCGAAGTACGATTACTATTAAAAATAAATGAACTGCACGTACTAGCTTGACTATTAACCGAAGGATTCATAGCATTATAAAGGTTGAAGGACAGTGATGGAATACCGGACGTTGTTTCAGAACTCCCATTACCGATCATGGAAATGGTTCCTGTTGTGGTTAATTTAATATCTTCTTTAGTAGTAGAAGAAGATGATGTAGTAGTAGTGGTGGTAGTTGTTCTTCCAAAAGCTTTATTGGCTCCTGAAGTGATAGCTGAAGCATGTCCTCCATTTGGGACAGATGTAATTAGGCTGTCAATTTTTGAGCCTAGTTCTGCTTTTTGATTTAAGTTGTCAATATACTTTTTGGCATCTTCACCATCAACAGTGGCCGTACTTGTCGTGGTAGTACTGCTGGATGTATTATTACTTGTGCCAGTTGTAGTACCTACTATTGAGGATTCTCCTTTGCCCAAAAAATCATAAGAAGTAATATTCTTATCATACGCACCAATTACGAAGTCTATGTTGCGATAATCAGTACAATATGGAACTTCAAATTCGAAGCCATTCCATCCTGTAACTAATCCTTTCGTTGGATCTCCAGATAGATTTGAATATAAGACGATGTTATGGTCACATTTTGCAGTGTCTGTTTTGGCTATATAGTCTGTCAAGTTGAAAAGTTTCGCTTTTTCCCCATTAGAAGTTCGTACAAACCATTGAGTCCCTTGGCTGTTTCTATCTCCTTCATAATAATAGAATATCTTTATGAAGCCTGTGAATTGGTTATAGAGACACATATAATTTTGTTTTTCATCTAGTCCCACTTCTTTAAAGGTGTGAAACAGCATGATCCAACCGTCCTCTGCCTTAATATCCTTACGGAATTTTTCAGATAGTGGAGTAGAACTATTTGTCCATGGAGTAGAGACCCTTTTATTAATAGTGCTTGTTCCTACTGTATTCAATGTTATTTCTGTAAGATTTTCCCAATTAGTAATCAATTCTGGATTAGAAATGGATATATTATTTTTATCTACAACGGCACGAGTCTGAATCAATTCTTGAGAGGGTAAGAATGCATTGTCTTGGCATGATGCTGAACATAGAGCCAAGATTAATAATAGTAATCTTGTTTTCATATTAATTTTGTTTTAAAAGAAACCGCATTACGAAACGCAAAGTCTTTGAATGTAATGCGAGTCTCTTATTGGGTTTATAATTTTTGCTAATATCCCTTATTCTGTTTCCAGTTGGTGTTGACCTTCAATGTTTCAGTGCTCAAAGGTAGCAAACGGTTTGTCAATGCTTTGGCATTCGGGTTTAGACTCTTGAATCCCCAGTCACGCTCAAAGTCACCAAAGCGGATCAGGTCGTTGCGGCGCCAGTGCTCATCAAGAAATTCGCGGCCGCGCTCGTCTAAGATGTCTTGCAAAGACGGAGCGGCGGATATGGTAGGAGCGTTGACATAAGAGCGGATCTGATTGAACAAGCTTTGTGGCGTGTCGCCGCGGGTAGCGGTAGCGCCTCGTACAATAGCTTCGCATTTCATCAGCAGGATATCCGCATAGCGGAAAATAGGCACATCGTTACTTTGATGGCGGGAATGGGCGTTTACTTCCTCTACATAGGGGAAGAATTTGATGGATTTATATCCTTGTGTCCATCCGTTCAGGTTCTTGCCAGTATCAAGGTCGCCATCTTGGATTGCCAACGTGATTCGCTTGGTGAAAGTGACCGGAGTTTCATTATTGTATAGGTTGCGTACATTTGTTTTTTCACCGGTGAAGGCATTGTACTGATAAACATCAAACGTTTCGGCTGTGGCGTCGCCGGCGATAACGTCGTTACGACGGTCTCCCGGTAGACAGAATAGCTCTACGAACTCAGGAGTCAACGCCATATTTCCACCTACGGAAGAAGACAGGGGAATGGAATAGAAACCGTTGTTCTTCTGTCCTTGGCGCCAAGTACGAAAACGGGCGTAATATAAAGCATGGTTGTCGTCGTCAGTGACCGCGTCAAAGGGCATCGCGTAGATGAAGTCCTTGATATGCGCTCCGTTATTGTACAGGAACTTCGCCTTGTAGTCATCGCTCAGATCGAACAGGCCGGATGCTATCACATCGTCACACATAGCCACGCAGTCGTTTATCTTCTCATTCGCAACGGTAGAAGACCAGCTGTCACTAGTGACATCTTGTGTATAGACATTCCAGTTGATGTAAAGTTTGGCGAGCAGCGCGTCTACCATCCAGCGGGTAGGTTTGCCATACGTATTTTCGGAGACTTCCATCGGACAGTAATCACGTACTTCTAAGAGTTCGGATTCAATCCAACGAGCCACTTCGGCACGTGGAGAGCGGTCGACAGCACCACTCTCGTCCAGCAGGCGATAGTCGATAATGGGGGTATCTCCCCAGTTGTCCATCAGCAGAAAAGTATAGAAAGCGCGTGCGGCGCGTACAGGCGCTGAAACCGTAGCGTCGTCATCTCCCAAATCGATGAGGACTTGGTTGCATTTGGTAATGCCGCTTTGAATATCGTTATAGACATTCAGTTGGCTTTTGCAGGCATTGGGGTCGACGCTGTGGAGCGAGAAGTTGGCCATGTCACGTCCGTTCAGGTAGTCACCACCGAAACAGATTGCTGTATATTCGTCCGAATTACATGAAATCCCTTCATCGTAGCGGCGGCCAAGTACGCCGCGGAATGCGTAATAAGCGTCGCTTATTTTAGCTTCTATGGCGATCTCAGAGTCGGTAGGGTATTTGGTGTAGACCGATTTTATATCTACATCCAAGTCGGTGCAACCCACAGTTGCAAGTGTCATCAAGACACCGGAAAGAATATATCTTGTTTTCATATTCATACTTTCTTTTTAAGGAGTTAGAAATTGATATTCACGCCAAACATGAAGGTGCGGGTACGAGGGTAAGTGGTATTGCGCCAATCAATGCCCGGTTGCATGCCACCCAGACTGATTTCAGGGTCTACTCCCTTGTAGCCGGTCAGTGTAAACACATTGTTGCAGGTAGCGTAGACTTTCAGGCTGTTTACCCAGTCACCCAGTTTGCCGAAGTCGTAACCTAATGATAACGAAGCCAGGCGTAAATAAGAGCCGTTCTCTATATAGCGGTCCGATGGAGCTTGGGCGCGTGTATCAGTAGCCTTTTGCATGGTGGCCACTTCTTTCAATATATTCTTGCCGGTATTGAACAAGGTTACATTGTTGTAAAAGGCGCGTGTAGCGTTGAAAATCTTGTTTCCGGCAATGCCCTGAAAAAAGGCGGTCAATGACCAGTTCTTGTAGGTAAAGGTATTGTTCCATCCGAAAGTAACTTTAGGCTGTGCGGAACCGGCTTTGCGGCGGTCCTCATCATCCGGGGCGTCGGTGGTGCCTATCAGGTTTCCTTCTGTGTCATAGTCATTGAAGATGGAACCGCCGTTTTCATTGTAACCGGCCCATTCCCAAACGTAGAACTGGCCTACCGGGCTGCCCTCCATCAGTCTCTGTACAGTAGTAGTGGCATAGCCGCCTAAGTCTGGATTGCCATAATCTTGGTAGTTCACAGAATAAGTATCATTGGATAGTAACTCCACATTGTTTTTGTTGTGGGCGATGTTCAAGGCTGTATTCCAAGTGAAGTTTCTAGTCATCACGGGGGTAGCGTTGATGGTCAGTTCGATACCTTTGTTGCTGATTTCACCTACATTGGCGGTCATAGTGTCGTGAGGGTAGCGGTTGGTAGAAACCTTGTAGCCATAAATCAAATCTTTTGTACACTTGTCGTAGTATTCGATGGTACCGGTCAGTCGGTTGTTGAAGAATCCGAAGTCAATACCAACGTTGAACATACCTGTACGCTCCCATTTCAGGTCTGGATTGGCATTTTTTGTGGCGGCCAGTGTACGGTAGCTGGAGGATGATCCTGTGACGGGATCCACATAAGTAAACCAACCCGATGCACCGTAAGTTTGCTGTGCGGTATAGGCATCAAATCCCAGTGAGTTACCGCTTACACCATAGCCTACGCGGAACTTCAAGTCATCAAACACTTTCTGGTTCTTCATGAAATTCTCTTCCGTAATGCGCCATGCCAATGATACGGAAGGGAATGTACCCCAGCGGTTGTTCTTGCCGAAAGCGGAAGAACCATCGCGGCGTATGGTAGCCTGGAACAGGTACTTGCTGTTAAAGCTGTAGTTTACGCGACCATAGAATGAAATCATGCGCAGGGTGGAAAGCAGGTTGTCGCTATTAATACCGTCAATATCCATATTGTTGGCCAATCCCATATTGTAATATTTCAGGTAATCGTCATAAAAGTTATATACAGTTAAGCCGAAGCCATCATTATCATCGTTTTGCTCCCAAGAGTAACCGGCCATCAAACTAAGCTTGTGTTTGTCGGCAAATACATGGTCATAATTGACGTAAGTTTCCATCTGCTTCTTGATGTTTTCCTTGGTGCTGCGTGAAGCCTGACCGTGGCGGGAAGAGATGTTGGGAAGTTGTGACTGTGTAGTATTGTAGTTACTGTAAATATACTGTTCGTTCTGATAAGAAAGATTCAGATTCCAATCTAGTCCGTCAATGATGTGAAGGGTTGCTTTGGCAATTCCTTGCAACATTTTCTCTTTTGTTTTGTACTGATCTTCATAGACCATTGACAGCGGGTTATAACTTTGTGAGATACTTGTATTGGCATACCAGGAACCGTCTGCATTCTTTACAGGAACCAGCGGATTGTAATAATACATGGCATCCAGTACACTCCGTCCTTGATTTTCGGTTGAGGCCGTCTGTTTGTTGGTTATGCTTGCATTTACACTAACCGACAAATCCAGATGATCTTTCAGAGTTTTGGTTTGCAAGAAAGAACGGGCTGTGATGCGATCCATTGAAGTTCCTCTCACAACACCTTCTCGGTCGATGTAGTTGAGAGATGCACTATAGGTAGTTTTTTCATTGCCACCGTTGATGGAGATATTATGATTGTGGCTGAAACCGGAACGCAACACTTCATCCTGCCAATTGGTGTCGGCCGGGTTGTTTACATCGTAGTAGGGGGAAAGGTCGACATTATTTGCGTTGGCATAGGCCAGAAGTTCGCTGGCATTCATCATATCCAGAGTTTTCAAGGTATTATCTATAGCTACATAACCACTGTAGTTTACATTGGTTTTACCATTCTTGCTACCTTTCTTGGTGGTGACAATGATTACACCATTAGCGGCTTTTGAACCATAGATGGCTGTGGCACTGGCATCACGAAGAACATCGATGCTTTCAATGTCTTCTGGAGCAATAAGTGACAGGCTGACACCCGGGACGCCATCGATTACGTAGTATGGTTCCATGGCTGCACCCTCGCGTAAAGAAGATGTACCACGCAGAGAGATAGATGCCGAGCCATTAGGGTCACTGGTATTGGCAATGGTCAATCCCGGAACTTTTCCTTGTAGCAGTTGCGCCGGATTAGTGTAGACACCTACGTTCAAATCATCTGCTTTCACTGTTGTGATAGAGCTGGTAACATCCTTACGCGTCATGCTACCATACCCCACTACTACTACTTCATCTAGTGTTTGGGAATCTTCTTCCATTACTACATTAATAGCGCTTTGGTTCACTTGAACCTCTTTTTTAGTAAAGCCAATGAAAGTATATATGAGGGTTTGCCCTCTTTTCGCTTCTATAGAGTATTTACCGTCAAGGTCGGTGATACACCCGTTGGTTGTACCTTTTTCTAATACATTGACGCCTGCCAGCGGTTCACCTGTCTTGTCTGTTACAGTACCGGTCACCTTGGTTTGGGCGAATGCTAAGGTACTACTTAGCAAGAACACTACAAAAAGTACGCTTTGTGTAAATGTTCTCTTTCTTTTTAATTGTACATTCAGCATAAAATAAAGTTTTAGTTATAAATAATCTCTTTTTCTCTATATTTATGAATATTATTTCGGTTGCAAAAGTAGGCTTAGCCTATTACGAATATATTTCATTTCTATTACAAGATTATTGTAATATTTTGATATACAGAATATTGATAGGAAGATGGTAAATAGAAACTTGCTTTATATTACAATCCTTAATCGAATGTGATGTAAAGAATAAAGGTAGAGTCTCCATGCTGTCCTTAATTATAGGTATCAGCTTAGGGAAAAAACGGAAAAATGTCTTTGCCTCCATAGTATTTTAGATTTTGATTACCGCAAATCTAAGTGAATGGAGTGTAAAACAGGGAGAAAATGATGCAAAATAGGGGGAAAATAGTGAACTATGCTCTTTTTATGTGTTTATCCTGCCCAATCTTCCCTATCCAGGTTCCTGTAGCCGATGGCTTCTGCGAGATGTGAAGACTGTATGAACTCACTGTCTTCGAGGTCGGCAATGGTGCGTGCCACTTTCAGTATACGGTCGTAGGCGCGGGCAGAAAGATTGAGACGGTTCATTGCATTTTTCAGTAGTGCGAGACCTTTATCATCCGGGCGGGCATAAAGGGCGAGTAGTTTACTGGTCATTTGTGCATTGCAGTAAATTCCGGGAAGATCTGCATACCTGTTTTCCTGGATTTGTCGCGCCCGTATCACGCGTTCGCGTATCACAGCGCTGCCCTCTCCCGGTCGTGCATCGGACATCTTCTCAAAAGGAACGGGTACAACCTCGATTTGCAGGTCGATGCGGTCGAGCAAGGGACCGGATATACGGTTCAGGTATTTCTGTACCTGCCCCGGACTGCATACGCAGGCTTTCGTAGGATGGTTGTAATATCCGCAGGGGCATGGATTCATAGAAGCTACCAACATAAAACTGGCAGGATATTCTACATTGCTTTTCACACGGGAGATCGTAATTTTTCGGTCTTCCAACGGTTGGCGGAGTACTTCCAATACACTTCGATTAAATTCCGGCAATTCGTCCAGAAACAGGATTCCGTTATGGGCAAGACTGATTTCCCCCGGTTGCGGATAACTGCCTCCACCCGTCATGGCCACCGTTGAAATAGTATGGTGCGGATCGCGGAACGGACGTTTTGAGATAAGTCCTGCATTCTCTTGCAGCTTTCCCGCAACGGAATGTATTTTAGTGGTTTCAAGGCTTTCTCCTAAAGACAAGGGGGGAAGGATGGAAGGGAGACGTTTGGCAAGCATAGACTTTCCACTGCCCGGGGCACCGATGAGAATAATATTGTGTCCGCCGGCCGAGGCAACTTCCAGTGCGCGTTTCACGTTTTCCTGCCCCTTGACGTCAGAGAAGTCCAGGTCGAAGTTGCTTTGCCGGGCATAAAACTCTTCGCGGGTGTTTACAATGGTAGGGATAAGTTCCTGTTTACCATTGAAGAACTCAATTACCTCCTTAATATTTTCAACTCCATATACCTTGATATTATTGACTACTGCCGCTTCACGGGCATTCTGACGGGGCACAATAATTCCTTCGAATCCTAACTCCCGGGCCTTGATAGCTATGGGAAGAGCGCCTTTTATGGGTTGCAGACTTCCGTCCAGACTCAACTCACCCATCATCAGATACCGGTTTAATTTCTCCGATTGGATAACTTCTCCGGCGGCAAGCATACCGATGGCAAGAGGCAAATCATAAGCGGAGCCTTCTTTCCGGATATCGGCAGGTGCCATGTTGATGACGATATTACTGGTGGGGATCCGATAACCGTTGACCTGCAATGCGGAGATGATGCGCTGATGGCTCTCTTTGACAGCAGAGTCCGGCAGTCCGACAAGATAGAACATGCAACCTCTCGAACTGTTTACTTCAATTGTAATGAGGGTTGCGTCAATGCCTTGTACAGCCGCTCCGAAAACTTTGATTAGCACGTGCCTTATTTTAATTATTAACAATGAATGATTAGCGGGGACTTTATCGTCTGTTCTTTTTCTTTGCCGCTTCTTTCTTTTCTTTTTCTTCCTGTATGTCTTTCAGCTTCTTCTCAATCGCCTTTTCGTCCAGGTCTTTTCCTTCTATCTTTCCGGTGGGGCTGAGAAGCAGGTTGGCGGGAAGTTTTTGTATAGCGAATTGCTTGACAACCTCTCCATTCCAACCGGCGAAGTCACAAGTTTGTTCCCATTTCAGTGTATCTGTCCGGATGGCTTCTTTCCACTTGTCTTTATCTAAATCAAGCGATACGCCGATCAGAGTGAAGTCTTTATTCTTCTGTTCCTTTTTATAAATACGGCGGAACATGGTGTTCTGTTCCCGGCTGATGGTGTCCCACGAAGCCCAGAACTGTATTAGCAGATATTGGTCTTTCAGGGTGGAACGGGTTATTTCTTTGCCTTCCGCATTGCGCAGGCGGAAGTAGGGTGCCGTTTTCCCGACAGCTACCTTTTCGTCTTCGTCAATCCGGCTTAACAATGCCTGCATATACGGGCGGTCTTTCAACCCTCCGGTCATGCCGTCTGCCAGCATTTTGATGCGCTCTATGTCCGGATGTAAAGTTTGGACAAAGTATTTATCCAATAGGTAGATGCTGACTAATGAAGAAGGATGGTTCTTGATGAAGTTTTCGGCTTTTTCTTCCAGCGCCTTTGCGGATGGGGTACCCAAACCTTTCAACTCCTGATTGAAAGCTGTCAGTTCCGTATTAGGCGTGTTGCCGTTTATCTGCAATGCGGATAATTCGGCATTGGAGCCTTTTATTTGTATCTTATTTCCCTTATTCAGGTAAAGCGGATACTCCGTGCCGTCGTTGAATAGCAGGATAGCGGATACCAGCGTATCGACAGCAAGTGTAGCCGAAAATTTATCTTTCTCGACGATCAGTGTGTCCATGCGGTCGTACATTCTGTCCGCACCATATACATATAGAGTATCACTTCCCAATCCCTTGATCTCACCGTTGAGGCTGACGGCATCGGTTTTCTTGCCGCCACAGGCAGACAGGCAGATTAATAAAATATATAACAGGCAGGCTTTCTTCATTGTCCCAATACTTTTTTGCGAAAGTACGGCTTTTGCGGATAATAAAAAAGAAATGCCCGACATTTCTCAATGTCGGGCATTCCATAGTTGTCTTATAATTAAATCTTATTATTATGAAAACACTAATTAATTAGTGAAAGTTCTTATTGGATGATGCTCATGAAATCTGAATTAGTGAAGTACTTAGCAAATTCCAGGTCAGAAGCAGCTTTCTTAGCCAATGACGGATCTTTTGCTACAGCGTTCTTCAAGCTGCTGGTTACCATAGAAGCATTGTTGGTTCTTGCACCCAATACAGCCATCAGATATTCAGTATAAGCGTCCGGTTTTTCTACACCTGCCAATGTGCTCTTAGCCTTGTTGTAGTCCTTAGCCAGGATTTGTGCCAAAGCTGCACTGTTGGTTTTTGTGTTGCCGAATGCGCTTACAGCCTTGTCATACTGACCTTGAGCGATGTACAGGTTACCCAAAGCTTCGTTCAGTTCTTTAGCACCGGAAGCTTTGCTCAGGTAAGATTCGGCAGCTGCCTTGTCACCCTTGTTCAGAGCAATCAGACCCAGGTTCATGTTAACCTCGGGAGCGTTGTTCAGAGAAGCAGCTTTCTTGAAGTAGCTTTCAGCTTTGTCAAGGTTACCTGCCTTGTAAGCCAGTTTACCTAAGTTGTTGTATGCACGGTAGTCATTCGGATAAATCTGAGTGGCTTTCATATAGATAGCTTCTTGTTTAGCCGGATCGTTAGTCAGCGTTGCTGCATACAGCAATTCTTCGATATTCAGTTGCTTGGCGTCAGAGTTTGCCAGGTTGGCGATTTCTTCGTCAGACTTGCCGATGATTTCGTAGTTCAAAGTCAAACGGGAACGACGCAATTGCGGCAATACTTCGTCAGCCAAAGTCTTGTAAACAGAAGAGATATTTTTGATTTCCTGTTCTCTTTGTTCAGGGTCAGAGTACATAGACAGAACGCGAAGAATCAGTTCCTTGTCCTGGATGTTTGATTTAGAAACCAATTCCTGGAAACCTTCCCAGTCCTGAGCAGTGTATTTAGTGTCGATAGCTGCGTTTACTTTTGCTTTCTTCAGGTTCTGGTTGATAACCTTTGCAGTGTTGTCCTGACGGTTTTCAGCCAATTTGCTGTTCAGGCTTACACCACCATCGGGAGATGCGTAAGCAGAAACTTCGATGTTGCTGATCTTCTTGTTTACAGCGCCGTTCACATTCTTCACTTCTTCGTTGAATTCCTTGGCGGTCTTCAATTCGCTGGCACGAACGTTAGCTTGCTGAATCAAGAACATGATGTTAGCATCGTGTTTCTCTTTGATGATGCGTTGGAAAGCGTCGTCACCGTTAGCGGGGTTGGCGCTGCTCAACGTTTGCTCAACAAATTCGGAAGTGGAAATCACACCGTCAGCTACCTTCACAGCCGGAATGGTTACTGTTTTGCTGCCGATAGTGGCTTTGAACTCCAGATACAGTTCGGACTTAGCCATTTCAGGTACATAGTCGAAAGAAGTCTTCATGGTGTAGTTACCACCCATCTTGTAAGAGATGGTCTGATCGTTGCCTTCTACTTTTTCGCCTTGGAATACGGCGGGCTGTCCTTTAGCTTCTCCACCGTTCCATTTCAGAACCGGAGTCACTTCTACTACAGCTTTCTTGTTGAAATACTTTTCAGGGAACTTTCCGTTGATTGTGGCCGGTACTTTGCCGCCTACGGCTTCCAGAACCTGAGGAGTTACGGTGAAGTAATCAGAGGATAACTCACCCATCTTGCTGCTACATGATGAAAGAGCAACAACCAGTGCCATTAACAAAGGCAGATACAATTTCTTAGTCATCTTAGGTATAAATTAATTGTTTGTAATTGAAATTAGTCTATTGGTTTTTCTTAGTGCCCATTACCACTAAGGTAATGGCATCGCAAAGATATTAAATCTCTTGTCAGATTATGAAATGGATGGCTAATTTTATTATAATTTAATGAAATTCCCGTTCTTTTCTGAACTTGATGTTCCGGGGATGGTGCTCGATGATTTCGCTGCGCAGCATATTGCGGTCGATATGCGTGTAAATCTCTGTGGTTGCAATGGACTCATGTCCCAGCATACATTGGATTGCCCGCAGGTTGGCGCCTCCTTCAAGCAGGTGTGTGGCGAAGGAGTGGCGGAAAGTGTGTGGACTGATGTTTTTGGTAATGCCGGCCTTCTCCGCCAACTCTTTAATCAGGTGGAAAACCATGATACGGGAGATGCTGTTCCCCCAGCGGGCAAGAAAAACGTAATCTTCAAATCCTTGCTTGATTTTCCCGAGATTACGGTCTATCAGCCAGTTCTTGATTTCTTTGATGGCACGGGGTGAGATGGGGACCAGGCGCTGCTTACTTCCCTTTCCTTCCACCTTGATGAACCCTTCGTCAAAGTAGAGCTCTGATAGTTTCAGATTGCACAGTTCCGATACACGTAGTCCGCAACTGTACAAGGTTTCCAGAATAGCCCGGTTGCGTTGTCCCTCTTTCTTGCTCAGGTCTACGGTGGAAATGATGGTATCTATCTCTGCCACGGTGAGTACTTCCGGTATTTTGAAGCCGATTTTGGGACCTTCGAGCAATTCGCTGGGGTCATCTTCCCGATAGTCCGCTATGGCAAGGAAGTGGAGGAATGATTTTATTCCTGAAATGATGCGTGCCTGCGAACGGGGATGGATGCCGATGTCATGCAGTCCGGCTGCAAAATGTTGCAGATCGTCCAGACTGACTTCGAGCATGCTGATCTTCTCTGCATCAAGAAAACGCAGCAGTTTGTCAAGGTCAGTCAGGTAGGCGTCGAGTGTATTGGCAGAAAGGGCTTTTTCCAGTTTCAGATATTGCCGGTACTTTCTGATTATCAGTGCTTCCTTCTCCTTATTTCTTGTTTTTTCGTCTAATTTCATTTCTTTTTTCTACCTTTGCACCGCAAAAACAGGCGGTATCTGCTCCGTATCCGCTCCGTGCCTGCTCCGTATCTGCTCCGTATCTATAGGCTACGGACCAGGTACGGACCGGATATGGAGCAGGTATGGAGCTGATACTTCCGGGACAAAGGTATAAAAAAATTGTGTTATGAGGATACAAATTATTAACGGCCCGAATATCAATCTACTGGGTAAGCGTGAACCTTCCATTTACGGCAGTGTTACTTTTGAGGATTACCTTGCCGAACTCCGCAAGAAGTATGCCGATGTGCAGATAGACTATTTCCAGTCGAACATTGAGGGAGAGTTGATAGACAAAATTCAGCAAACCGGTTTTGAGGTGGATGGAATTATTTTAAATGCAGGTGCTTACACGCATACTTCCATTGCTTTGCAGGATGCCATCCGTTCGGTTACTTCTCCGGTCATCGAGGTGCATATTTCCAATGTACATGCTCGTGAGAGTTTTCGCCATGTGTCTATGATTGCCTGCGCCTGTAAAGGTGTGATTTGCGGTTTCGGATTAAATTCCTATCGCCTGGCGCTCGAAGCGTTGACTGATGATAAATGATAAATTATAAGTGATGAATGATTGTGCGGCATTATTGTGCCTGCCATCCATTGTTCATCATTCAAAATTCATAATTAAATTGAGCTTATGTTATTGAAACAGACAAAAATCGTTGCAACTATCTCGGATAAACGTTGCGAGGTTGATTTTATAAAGGGCTTGTTCGAAGCCGGTATGAATGTGGTGCGTATGAATACGGCACATCTTGGATATGATGGTCTTGAGAAATTGATTACTAATGTTCGTACGGTGTCCAACCGTATCGCTATCCTGATGGATACCAAAGGTCCGGAAGTCCGTACCACTACCAGTGATGAGCCTATATCTTATAAGATAGGAGACCGGGTGAAAGTGGTAGGCAATCCTGAACTCCCCACTACCCGCGAATGTATCTCTGTTTCTTATCCTAATTTCGTGCATGATGTGTCGGTGGGTGTCCATATCCTTATTGATGATGGTGATCTGGAGATGATCGTTGTGGATAAGACTCCCGACTATCTGGTATGTGAGGTGCAGAATGAAGCTACGCTGGGAAGCCGTAAGAGTGTCAATGTACCGGGTGTACGTATCAATCTTCCTTCACTGACTGAGAAAGACCGCAATAACATTCTTTATGCCATCGAGAAAGATATCGATTTCATAGCTCACTCTTTTGTACGCAATAAACAGGATGTGCTGGATATACAGGAAATTCTGGATGCACATAACAGTGACATCCGCATCATCGCCAAGATTGAAAACCAAGAAGGTGTGGATAACATCGATGAAATACTGGAAGTGGCCGACGGTGTGATGGTGGCTCGTGGTGACCTGGGCATTGAAGTGCCGCAGGAACGTATTCCCGGCATCCAGCGTCTGCTTATCCGCAAGTGCATTCTGGCTAAGAAGCCGGTAATCGTTGCTACTCAGATGCTCCATACCATGATTACAAACCCGCGTCCTACCCGTGCGGAAGTGACGGACATTGCCAATGCAATCTATTATCGTACGGATGCCCTGATGTTGAGCGGTGAAACGGCTTACGGTAAATATCCGTTGGATGCTGTGAAGACGATGACGAAAGTTGCCGCACAGGCAGAAAAAGATAAACTGGCAGATAATGATATCCGCATCCCGCTGGATGAAAACAGCAATGACGTGACTGCCTTCCTGGCAAAGCAAGCTGTAAAGGCTACTTCAAAATTGAAGATACGTGCCATCATTACTGACAGCTACAGCGGACGCACTGCACGCAACCTTGCCGCTTTCCGTGGTAAATATCCGGTGCTCGCCATTTGTTACAAGGAAAAAACGATGCGCCATCTGGCACTCTCTTATGGTGTGGAAGCCATTTACATGCCGGAGCTTGCCAACGGACAGGAATACTACTTTGCTGCCCTGCGCCGCCTGCTGAAAGAAGGCCGTCTGTCCGAAACCGATATGGTAGGCTATCTGAGCAGCGGTAAAGCCGGAACACACACCTCATTCCTCGAAATCAACGTCGTAGGGGATGCTCTGAAGTATGCGGAGGAAAGTGTGTTGCCGAATAAAAACAGATACCTTTAACTGAATTAAAGATGAAGAATGAGGAATGAAGAACCGGATTGCGCCACTTGCTGCATAGTTGTTCTTCATCCTTCATTCCTTATTCCTCATTCCTCATAATCTATGACTATAGACGAATATATCTTGCAGCACATTGACGATGAAGGTGAATATCTGAAAGCCCTTTATCGGGATACGCATATTAAATTGCTGTATCCGCGCATGGCATCGGGACATTTGCAAGGACGCATGCTGAAGATGTTTGTTAAGATGATCCGTCCGCGCCGCATCCTGGAGATAGGTACTTACAGCGGTTATTCCGCCCTTTGCATGGCCGAGGGGCTGGCGCAAGACGGGATGCTGTATACATTTGAAATCAATGATGAACAAGAAGACTTCACCCGCCCTTGGTTGGAGAATTCCGCTTATGCAGACAAAATCAGGTTCTATATAGGCGATGCGTTGGAAATGGTTCCGCAACTGGACGTCACTTTTGATCTTGCTTTTATAGATGGAGACAAGCGCAAGTATATAGACTATTATGAAATGGTATTGTCCCGTCTTTCCGATGGTGGTTATATTATTGCCGATAACACGTTGTGGGACGGTCATGTGCTCGAAGAACAACCCCATCGCACTGATTTGCAGACTATAGGAATTAAAGCCTTTAATGACCTTGTGGCGCAGGATTCACGGGTAGAGAAGGTGATTCTTCCTTTGCGTGACGGGTTGACGATTATTCGTAAAAAATAACCTTTAAGCCGGGAGATAGTAATCGTAACTACTTTTTCGTCTTCTCCTGATAGCTTCCTTTGGACGCCTCTAGATAAAGCTTGTTGCTATCGTGCTAAAAAAAGTATAATTTATCCGCTAACCGAGATATTTCAGTAACTTTGTCTCTAAATTAAAGAAATAAACAGTATGGAAACTACCAGACAGAATAAAATATGTCGTTTGCTTCAGAAGGAGTTGAGCGAAATCTTCTTATTACAGACTAAATCCATGCCGGGTATATTAGTGTCGGTCAGTGCAGTGCGCATCAGCCCTGACCTGAGCGTGGCTCGTGCCTATCTTAGTATTTTCCCTTCGGAAAAGGCGGAAGAGATGATCAAGAATATTAATGAGAATATGAAGTCGATTCGTTATGAGTTGGGAACTCGTGTGCGCCATCAGCTCCGCATTATTCCCGAATTGAAGTTCTTTGTGGATGATTCGCTGGATTATCTTGAAAAAATAGATGAATTGTTGAAGTGAACCTCCCCTTCTACATAGCCCGTCGCTACCTCTTCTCCAAGAAGAAGCACAATGCTATCAATATCATTTCCGGCATTTCGGTGTGTGGAGTAGCATTGGCTACGTTGGCGTTGGTGTGTACTCTTTCCGTATTCAATGGCTTCCAGGATATGGTGGCAGGGTTCTTTACGGCTTTCGACCCAGAACTGAAGATTATGGTTCGCGAGGGAAAAGTCTTTGAACCGAATGGAGTTGCTTTTCAGGAAGTACGTTCTTTGCCGGAAATTGATGTCTGGACAGAAACACTGGAAGATAATGCCATGATACAGTATAAAGACCGCCAAGCTATGGCGATCATAAAAGGGGTGGAAGATAATTTTGAACAACTGACGTCTATCGACAGTTTGCTATACGGTGCGGGGGAGTTTATTTTGCATGATTCCATTGTAGATTATGGCGTTCTGGGGGTGGAACTGATATCCGAATTGGGTACAGGGCTTCAGTTTGTCGACCCGCTGCAAGTCTATGCACCTAAACGGAATGTACGTGTGAATATGGCTAATCCTTCCGCTTCTTTTAATCGCGATTACCTCTTTTCTCCCGGAGTTGTGTTTGTGGTGAACCAGCAAAAATATGATGCGCGTTATATTCTCACTTCTCTTGATTTTGCACGTAATCTTTTTAATTATGATACGGAAGTGTCGGCCATTGAGCTGAAGTTGAAGCCGGATGCTGATGCGTCGGCAGTTCAGAGAAAGATTTCCCGTATGTTGGGAGATGATTTTGTGGTGCTGAACCGCTATGAGCAGCAGGCTGATGTGTTCCGCATCATGGAGATAGAGAAGTTCATATCCTATCTTTTCCTTACGTTTATTCTTGCTATTGCTTGTTTCAATGTCATCGGTTCCCTTTCCATGCTGATCCTTGATAAGCGGGAGGATGTGGAGACCTTGCGCAACCTTGGTGCGGACGACCGTCTGATAGCCCGTATCTTTCTGTTTGAGGGGCGCCTCATCTCTCTGTTTGGTGCGCTTGCGGGTATTATTTTGGGACTGTTGCTTTGTTTCCTCCAGCAGCATTTCGGTATTATCTCGTTAGGTGGCGGTAGCGGTAGTTTTATTGTTGATGCTTATCCTGTGAGTGTTCACGTGACGGATGTGATACTGATATTTGTTACGGTAATCACTGTCGGTTTCCTTTCTGTGTGGTATCCGGTGCACTACCTGACGCGGCGGTTGCTGAGGAAGTGAGGGCTTTTATACTTCTTTTTCCTTTGCTTGTCGACTCATAGTCAGGTTCACTATGAGATGTATTCATTCTTCCATTTCTGCACTTCGTCGGAAAATCATCTTTTCATTATTGGGTATGAAGGATAATCTGTACATTTACAGCAGATTCCTATAAGTAAGAGCCAAATGATAAAGTACCTGTTAGTAGAAGATGAGCGTTTCGCTTATGAAGAAATGAAGCGGATGATGGAGAAGTTACGCCCCGAATATCAGTTGGAGGCGTGGGCAACCACTGTGGAGCAGACCGTACAATTCCTGAAACATCATCAGGTGGACTTGATGCTGCTTGATATTCGGCTGACGGATGGAAGCAGCTTTGACATTTTTGAGCAGATTCATGTTGCCACACCCGTCATCTTCACCACCGCCTATGATGAGCATGCCATCCGGGCGTTCAAGGTGAACAGTGTGGATTATCTGTTGAAACCTGTAGAGGAGGCCGATTTGCAGGCAGCGCTGAGTAAGTTTGAGCGACTTCGGATGGTGCAGTCCCAGATGGAAGCACCTTCTTTGCCGGATTATAAGCAGTTGGAAAGTGCTTTGATGAGTAACTGCAAAAAGAACCGTTTTCTTATTCAGAAGAGTGACGCATACCATTATGTGGAGACTGCGGATATAGCCTTTTTCTACAGTGAAGATAAGGTGGTGTTTTTGCATACTTTTACCGATAAACGCTATATTGTGGACTATACGTTGGAGCAGGTGGAGCAACTGTTGGATGAAAGGACTTTCTTTCGTGTTTCCCGAAATTGTATAACTAATATCAATTCTATCCGGAAAATATCCAAGTACTTCAACAGCCGCTTGAAACTGAGTCTGCAACCTGAGTGCCCGCACGAGATATTGATTAGCCGCGTGCGGGTTCCTGATTTTCTGAAATGGGTGGATGGTGTACTTTAAATACTGCCGGCAATGAAGAATAAATGGTATATCCTTCTTTTTGTGCTGCTGATTGCAGTCTCATTGTTCGCATTTCAGTACGTGGCGGAACTTCTTTCTGATGCCCCCCGGAGTTTAAGTTTGGAAACTCAATACTTGCTTAATCTGCCGGCCTGTATCCTGGTAGGGGGTGTGGACTTCTTTATCATCTTTGTTGTGCATAAGCGGTTGGGAGGTGTCAGCAACGCGGTGAAGGTGTTTGTCGGTTTGCTACTGGCATCTGTGTGGGTGAGTCTATTTGGCGTAGTGGCAAATTATGCCCTGTCCATTATTCTGAATGAACCCTGGCCGGAAGACTACGCCATACTGAAAATGTCTTTGCCTGTGGTACTCTGGAATTGTATGATCGTCCTTCTGATTGAGATATTCTTTTACCAGCAGAGCCAGATGGAGGCAGAGAAGAAATTGGCACTTGTTGAGAAAGAAAAGATTCAATACCAATATGAGACGTTGAAAGCACAGATAAATCCGCATTTCCTGTTCAACAGCCTGAATGTACTTTCTTCACTGGCATATAGTGACGCAGAGAAGACGAACCAGTTTGCCAAAAAACTATCGGGTGTCTATCGCTATCTGTTGTTGACGAATAATCGTCCGATGGTTACTTTGAAGGAGGAACTGGACTTTTTGGAGCGTTATATTTTTCTGGAGAAGATTCGTTTTGAAGATGCACTATTCATTGAAATCGGCGAAAGCGATTTATATGGAAACCGGCAGATTATCCCCGTCAGCCTGCAATTGCTGGTGGAGAATGCAATAAAGCATAATATAGCGACTTTGAAAAGTCCTCTTGTTATCCGGATTGACATGGCGGATGATGGCATAATGGTTTCCAATAATCTGCAACTGCGAACTTCGGTGGACAGGGGTGGTGTGGGGTTGGGAAACCTGCAGAAGCAATATGCTCTTTATAATAAAGAGATTGCCATTATCGAAAGTAGTGTAGAGTTTACGGTAAGAATCCCTTTCCTCGAATAATCCTCTTTCCGGCTTATCTTTTGATTTCTGAATTTCAGCCGGTTGTTGGTGCAGTTGGTCGGAAAGCACTTATACCGGATGTTCTAAACGTGTTTCTTTGCAATAAATATATAATCTAATTTATTAGCAATGAGACGATTCTCTTATCTTACATTTCTGTTGCTCTCGGTAGCGGCAGTCAGCAGCTTTGCACAGGGAGTGATTAAAACGGAGTATATGCCTTCATCTTCCTTTAAAGATGAAGCGGGAAATAAACTGGGTTCCGGAGATTTATTTAAAGTGAGCGGAGCCTATACATTACCTTTCTCCCTGAAACAGAATGCTGCGGGACAACCCATTATGTGGTCGGCATCGGTGAGCGGTGCTTATGCGGTGCTTAATAATAAGGATATGCTGACGGATATGCACCCTGATGAAGTGCTGAACGCTAATCTTAGTTTGATGCACGTACGTCCTATCTCAAAAAAGTGGTATATGATTGCGAGTGTGGGTGGAGGTATTTATTCTGCACCGGATGCAATTACGTGGGAGAGTGTGTTGGTGAATGGCGCGGTCATCTTTGTATATAAATGCAGGAAGAATCTGGATTTAGGTATTGGAGCAGGAGTAACGAACTCATTTGGCGTACCGATTGCCATGCCGATGTTCTTCCTTAACTGGCAGCTCTCAGGTAATTATGAGGTGAATGTGAACCTCTCCTCGGGTATGGAGATATCCGGAGCGGTGCGGTTGGGCAATCGATTTAAGCTGAGGCTGGTGGCTATGGAGATGGATGGGATGTCTTCGGTGATGGATGTGGACGGAAAATCCATGATGTATGCTTCCGCCATGATACGGTCTTATCTGCGTCCTGAATACAAGATAGGTGAGAAATCATGCCTGTTTCTGGGCGTAGGTGGCAATTGGCTCAGGTCTGCCGATCTGACTAAACGCACGTTGAAAGGCTTTGCCAATAGTATGTTTAAGGATAAAGAGGAGATTAACTTCTATCCTACTTTTTATTTGTCAGCCGGATTGAAGTGGGGCTTTTAGCTTAATTCGAAACTCAGTGTTCAGTTTCAAATAAAGTTTTTTTCGATTTTGTCAGCACTCCAGCACTGATAGCCTTCAAACCTTTTGTTAATCGGGATTTAAGGGTTGTGCTGATAAGGTGTTTGTAAGTGACGACAAGCGTTTTGTCAGCACTACTTTTGGATCTGTTTTCGGACGTGTTTAAACATAAAGGCACTTGAGATAGAATGGGCTTTGAAGTGATGTATCTGATTGAAATATAATATGTTGTAGTTTCTTAGTGGTAGGAAACGCTCGTTCCCAAGCCTCAGAAACTCCAGTTTCCTTTGATGGGAACGCAAGTTTCCTTTAATGGAAACGCTCGTTTCCTACCGTGGGAACTGTCGTTTCTGCTCTTGGAAACCGGGTTCTGTTTGGGGACTACCTCGTCGACAAAACCTCCCCTTTCGTAGATTTTATTTTCTGTTCTCCTTTCCCTCCCTTACATTTGCATCGGAATAAAAAGCTGGTACAGAATGAAAAGAAATAGACTATTGTGTTTGTTAGCTGTTTGCCTAATGTGCGGAATGGCTTTTTCGCAGGAGCAAGAAAAGAAACAATTGCCCCGTGAAGTGCCCTCACCCGAAAAGTCCGCCAGGAAGATGACGGACCGGATGAAAGACGGCCTGCAACTGACCGACAAACAATATGATAAATTGTACAAACTGAACCTGAAAGAACAACAGGAACGTTTTGCTGCAATGGCAGAAAGAGGAGAAGGACAACGCCCGCCAAGAGGTGAACAACGGGGTGAACGCCCCGGCATGGGAGGCGGACGCCCGCCGATGGGTGGCGGAATGGGCCCCGGAATGGGTGGCGGCCGTCCACCTGTGGGAACTCGCGGTGAACGTCCTGCAATGAGCAAGGACAATGCGGAAAAGAAGCAAAAGGCTACTGCTAAAAAGGAAAAGAAGATAAAGAAAATTCTGACGGCAGAGCAATATGCAAAATGGCAGGAAATGCGTCAGCCGCAAGAACCGCTTCAACCGCAAGATCATCCTCAAGAACCAAATTTGTAGAGACTCTCTCTAAATAGCGTTTTTTCATGTATTATTGACTGTGCCGTTCCACCTCCGTGAGGAGAGGGAACGGTTTTCTTTTTATCTATTCATAAATAGATTTCTTTTCTTCTTTTTTCTTGTTCACATTATGGAGGATCTTTTTTATCTGTTCGAATGAAAGCTCTTCTTCCGGATGGAATGCGCTGTTTTCCATATATTTCAATAAGCTATAGCGTAATTGCCGGGATACCGGACGGGAATCGAGGTCTTTTATCAAGTCCGAGCTGCACACCAGTAATTTCCCATTTCCAACTTTTGCCTCGAACAGTAACCCCAAGTTCCGGTTCTTATAGAAGTTATCAACCATTCTTATGATAGGCTGCATGTTGTTTTTCAGACTATCGAGTTCCATAGTTGTTGCATTCTTGCAGATATCCCACCATTGCCAGTTGCTATGCATTTCGGTCGGGAAATCAGCCAGTGCAGGATGTGCCGGGTCGCAAAGGATACCCATTGTTCCCGGTTGATTGGGGAAGTGAACCGGACTCCAGAATACTTGTACAAACTTGCCTTCCAGTCCGTTGATATCTTCCTGGACAGGATTCAGTAAGACTTTCTTTCCTTGATTCAGTGCTTTCTCTGCATCGGCAAAGCTTCGTGTGTAAATGATTTCATTACCAACCTCCGGCAGCTCTTGCGGATATACCCAGATATTCCAGGAATTGCGGTAGTCGGTACCTGCAAACTGAATGGATAATGTGAGCCGGTCGGCCTTTGCTATCGGTTTCAAGGGAATGGATACATTTCCCAGCTTCAAGGCATTGCCGATTGCTACTTCTTGTTTCTCCAGTTTTCCTTCTGCAATGGTGGTACCTTTAGAATCTTTCAGCGCCCATTCCGGTTGGATATCACTCAAGACTTTATTGCTGAAGTTTGCAACTTCAAACTGAGCTTTAAAGGTTTCATTATTTGCATAGGTAGCTTTTTCAAAGCGTGCTAACGGCACTACCGGTGAACAGAATTGCCGGAACTCTTCAGGAGTGATTAATCCTTTGCTTTCCCAGAAAGCGTCGATGATTCCTACAAGTGCTGTGCCCTGGCCGGGGAAGTCATGCAAATCCAATAACTGGAAGCCACTGAATCCGGGAGTTTTGAGTGCCCGTTCTATTTCTTCTTTATATAAGATGGCGGCAAGTTTTCCGCTGGCCATCAGGTTGGCTTCGGCCAGGTGCAGCCTTCCTTTCTTTTCAAGGTCTTTGGCTACAGCTTTAAAGTTCAAAGGCAGCAGGTTGCCGGTGTATTTATCAATTTCTTTCAGATTGGGGAATACGCTGTATTGCCCTATCTCATGTGTGATGAGCGGAACTGGCAAACCTTCTATTGCAGTGGAGAAATCTTTGTTGAAGCTTGCAGGCTGATCGTCAAAGATACCTTGCCCGCGTACCCAGCCGTTTTTGGTCCATTGGGTAACCCAAAAGTCATCGTTGGATTCGGGCCAACTGCCATGCCCGGATTCAAACGTGAATGTAGTGGTCATGTATAAGTGACGTTTATCCTCTTGCTTGATAGTGGTGAGCAGCTTATCCATCACATTGAAATCTCCCTGCAACTCGTTGCCCAGACTCCAGAAACAGAAGGAAGGATGATTGCCATACTCTTTCATGATGCGGTCGGCTTCATCATACAGGAAATCTACAGTTTTCTGGTCTTCTCCTACATTAAGTGCCCATAAAGGCAGTTCTATCTGAAGGTAAAAGCCCATTTGGTCTGCCACGTCGAAAGCTGCTTCCGGCGGACACCAGGAGTGGAAGCGTATGTGGTTCAATCCGTAATTTCGGGCGGCATTGAAAACTTTCTCCCAACCGGTATTGTCCATTGGAGGATAACCTTTCAGGGGGAAGATGCAACATTCCAGTGTGCCTCTAAGGAAAAGCCTGCGGTCGTTGATTTGCAGAAGAGCTTCTTTATTGGTCAGTTTTCTCATACCGAATGTTTCACTTCTGGAGTCAGTCATGTTTCCGACTTCAAGAGTGGCGGTGGCTTCGTAGATGTTAGGGCTGAATTCATCCCACAACATGGCGTCTTTAACCGGGTAGTCAAAGGTGGTTTCCATACTGTTTATCTTTATTTCTTTCTCCGGCAGTTTGTTCCCTTTCGGGTCTTTCACGGATAGCCGGAGCTTTCCGGACGCAAGAGCCGTACCGTCGCTCCCTATTTTTACAGTGACGTTAACCGTCTGATTGTCGATATTAGGGGTTAAACGTAGTTCTTCAATCCGGACTTTATCTTTGGCAGTCAGCGCAATCTTGCCTAAGATACCGTTCCACATGGTCTGGGTATCGTTGGTGTAGGCATGCGCCAGATTTCTGACAGAGATATCATGCTGCCTGCGGTTGTCGATGCGAATGGCAATCACGTTGTTTTCTCCCGGAACAAGATACTTGCCCAAGTTGAAATAGTGCGGGGTAGTAAGGCTTTCATTAGCTCTCGCTACTTGTGTTCCGTTAATCCATACCTGGGAATTCCAGATGACACGTTCCAAGGTGAGAATTACATCTTTATCTTTCCATTCTCTGGGGACAGAAATTTCTTTTCGATACCATGCAGGACCCAGATAATCGAATTTCCGTTTCAGATTCAGAAAGATTTCTTTTTCCATAACAGGCTTAAGGGTGCAGGGAGTACCATATCCGGCATCACAAAGTGTTCCGGGAAGGAGAATCCGGTCAGAAAAGGATTCTATATACCACCTTTCGGAGATTCCTTTATCCAGGCTGTCCAGCGCCACTTCCCATTCTCCTGACAGGTCAATTTCTTGCATTGACTGTTTGCAGGAACTCATAAACAGGGCGATTATGCCCCAGGCAATTAAAAGTCTACTTATTTTCATGATATCAAATTAAAATTTCCATTCAGTTCTTATCTTAAAGTTTTTATCCTTGATTCGTATAATGAGAGGATAGCAGAAAGGCGAATCATACTTTGTCAGTACACTTCCGTTGCCCGGCGGAATTCCGGGGGCTTCTCCGATGATGACTTCAAATTCTTGTTTATCAGGCATATGAATAACCAAACTTGCATTTCCTACTTTGCAACTTATAGGGGATGACTGTTTCCTGATAACCGCGTCTTTTATGTAACTGTAAGCTGGTGAGTCATTCAGATTTATTGATTCTCCGGCTTGGCTGAATACGGGCTTTTCTGTGAGTATCAATACATAATCATAAAGATGCTCATCGTCCGAGTATGCCGTATATATATCGGTGAGTTTGTTTTTTTTCAACACCAGTTTCCTGTTCATCCTTACTCCGGGATAAGCCTCCGGTGCTTCGGCAAGCACTTCTCCACCATCCTTGCGGGCTTTGAAGGAAAGCAGCTTGCCTGTTGATTCGCTTTGGTCTTTTGCATCTACGCTCAGTGTGCTATGTGACAGTGTTTTCCGATACCATTTGGTAAAGGCCGGTACGCCGTAGGCACATGTTCCCATATCGGAGATTATTTCTTTGTCCCCATTATGAACAGAGATAGAGAGTTTGTCCGGATGTCCGTGTCCGCCTCCATGTGGCCCATACTTGATGATGACGGTTCTTGCGTCTGACCTGAGTACGGCATATCCGGTATTCTCAAAGTGTACGGACGGCCAGGAAGGTATTGACCTGGTTTGTGGGATCTCGACGCAGTTTTCTAATGCTTCGGCTGCTGTTCTTGAAGTATACCGGTAGCATTGTTGCAACACATTCATAAAGAACGGATCATTGTTATAGCGTTGGTAAGCTATTTCGTATAAACTGACCTGGGCTATCAGGGATTCACCATACCATCCGTCGTTATGTGCGGGGAAATATAAATCGGCATAGGCTCCGGCTGCCGGAGCAGCCAACATTTTATATAACTTTTCATTGTACAGGTTGATATTCCGGCAGCGTACGGCATCGGCTGACAGGATGATGGCATGCAGCGGATAATAATGATAAGTGGGCGACCCTTCACCCCACCAGCCATCATTGTAAACGTAGCGTTCCATTTGTGCGTGATAACCACATTCCGGATCATTGAGTGCTGTATTGATGATACTGTCGTCTTGTAAAGCCACTCCCAAAGCTATCAGTCCGCTATTGTGCCATACCTGCCAGTTGGCAGTGCCTCTTCTTTTCAATAGGAGCTGTGAGCAGGGAATCAGGTATCCTTTCTCTATTTCTTTTATTTCTTCCGGTGTCATGATTGGTTTTGCCGCCATATATGCCCTGCAAGCGTCACTGGCCCATGCGGATTCATCAAGGCTCTGCCCGAACATCTTTCCTCCCCAGGGACCGACTTTCCTGGCTGTGTCGTGCTCAAGGTACGTGAGGTATTTCGATGCATAATCCAGCATTATGTCCCGGATATATTCCGCATAGACTCTTTCTCCTGTTGCGAGATAAAGATACATACAGTTACGCAGATAGCTGTAATTATGAGTATGCGCCACATTTACCCATGCCCAATCATAACGCTTATTCCCTGTCCAATAATGCTTGCATTGTGAACAGTAATGTGCTTCCGGCTTATTCCAGTCGAATGAAAAACGTACTTTGTGTTCGGGACAAAAATAATCGTGTATATGTCCTCCTTCCAGTAAAGGTACGGTTAGGGGATATTCCCGCCGGGCTTCCACGGTATCTTTCAGTGATTCTATAATGTTCTTTCCCCATTCCGTTTTTGCGGCTGAGCGTATTTGGCTGATATCGCTTTCAGTGAAGAAATAATATCCGTTTTGCGCTGAAAGCAGGCAAGGGATAAAGAGCAGTGCGAGTAAAAGTCTGTTTCTCATTTTGTATGCTTTAAGTATTTGATATATTCGGTGGCAGCTAGCAGGAAAGCCCCCGTGCCATACACTTCTGTGTCGTTCATATCTACCTTCTTCGGGTCAGCTCCTATTGGTTGTACATAGCCTATCTTGCCGTCTTCGTGTACGACGGAAACTAATGCATTCCATGCTTTTTCTGCAATGGGCAGATATTCTTCTTTTTCAAGATATCCATGATTAAGACCCCAAAACAGGCTATATGTGAAGAAACCTGATGCACTGGCTTCCGGCATGGGATAGGAAGCTGAGTCCAGTAGAGAAGAGTGCCAGAAGCCTTGTTTATCCTGGAGCGTAGATATCTTTTTCATCATTTGCCTGAAAAGACTGATATAGAAGGTGCGTGAAGAATGTTGGGCAGGCATGTTGTCGATGATGAAGGTCAGTGCTCCCGTCACCCAGCCGTTTCCTCGTCCCCAAAATACTTTCTCTCCGTTTTGTTCGCGCATATTGATGTATCGGGTATCTCTGAAAAACAAACTGTCGGTAGCGGCGTAGAGACTGTCATAAGCGATTCGGAACTCTTTATCCATAAACTCGAAATATTTAGGTTCTCCTGTTATTTTTCCGATGCGTGCAAAAGAAGTCGGAGCCATAAACAAGGCATCGCACCAACACCAGCGGGAATGTGAACCGTCGGCATAATAGCTTAGGCTGTTGTGTCTGGGGTTGGCAATGAGAGTGTCCAACGTCTCAACGGATTTTTTGATCATGTGTGGTTCCTTGTATTTATTGAATAACATGGCATAAGGTTGGATGATACAGATGTCATCGGCAAAATAGATACTGGGGCCGGTCTGCCATTGGTTCTTTTCTCCTATGGTGAGCAGGAAACCCCAGTATTTGGAATCATCAGACATCTCCGCCCATTCTGCCATGCCGATATACATGGTCGCGTTAGTCCATGCCCAGTAGGCATGCGAATTCGCCCATCGGGAGCCTTTCCGCACTTGATTCTCGAAATTCATCAGTTGCCAGTCGGCTACCTTTCCCATTATCTTCATGGTTTGCTTTTGGTGATATTCATTCCACTGTGCTTCATCGAAGAAGTAATTCAAGATAAGTCCGGCCACCACATGATGTCCTTTTTCATTGGGGTGATTGCTTTGACTCATGTATGTTTTCAAATCTTCTCCATTCTTCCTTTTTTCCTTGAAACTTGCATAGCTGTCTATCAGTCCTGTTTTATAGTCGTGGGCTAAACGGCGTATCTGGCGGCTATATTGCTCAAGCGGAGAATTATCATCCGATATATCTTCGGTCAGATCGGGCGTCGGGGTGAGTAAGATGACTTTGATATGCTGTTTTTGCGCTTCTTTTATCATTTTCTCCCAGGCCTTCCGGGCTCTTTCCAATCCGATACTGCGGTCGTTTAAGGCATAATCTATAAATAGGACATCCGGACGGTGGGGCAGAACCTCTTGTCTGAACCGTTTGGCACCTTGTTCGGCATTTTCACCGCCGATGGATGTGGTAATAGAGTTGACCACTGCATATGGATACATTTCTTTGACGGCTTCCAGAACTTGGTGGGGATAAGCCTGAAGTGTTTTTACATTAGGTGTGTTGGCATAGCCGGAGGGTACGCTGTGCCCATGAAATACAAGGTTTACAGTTCTGTTATCCGGCCATTTCTTTTGCAATACTTGGCGGATTTGAGTGAACTCAAAGGGTTGACTGGTCTGTGCCATGACATCAAACCCTAACAATGTGCATAATAGTAGATACAGATATTTCATATTCTTGTCCTTATAAAAACATTTTCTTTCTCATACCAAGCTGTTACGCTATATTCAAATATACGAATAAGCTGGGGAGAAGTTATATTATTATTCCAGTTCACCAACAAAAGTTACGACAGACTTTGCAGGAACAACAATTTCATTCGTCTTTATTGCTGCTCCCTTTCCTAAATTGGATGTTTCGGAAGTGGTGTAAGGAGTTAAAGTCTGATTCTTCAGTTTCAGATCTTGAAGATTGTATTTTCGGTTGACAGAACCGACATTTACCGCAACCAAAACTATCTTTTGGGAAGAACCGTCTTTGTATGCGCTAATCATAACATCTTTACCCTCTTTCTCTGGGTCGGGATTTTCGGTAACTACGGCAATACGCTTCATGCCCGGACGGACAAAGAAAGAATAATTACCCAGCATCCACATAAGTTTGGAGTCTCTGGCAAATCCGTCTTTCTTGCAATAATCCGTAGCCTGTGAACCATTATTTGTTCCATCATCCAGATATACCAAACCGTCCTTGTAGTCTGCACGGGTAAGAGCTGTCCACCAAGACCAAGAGGAAGCATTTACCAATGTCAAATCGTTATGAATAGTGCGTGCTACAAAAAGTGCCGTTTGCATACCCAAGTCGCGTTTATTCCCGTTCCCGTTGGGGATTTCGGACTCTCCGGGGCTTTCGAGAATAGAATACTCAGTTTGCCAATATTTTAAGCCGCTGTACTCTTTTATTTTATCATTCAAGGCTTTACGATGTGAAACCAAATCTTTGACGGGCCAAACAGTCCAATAACTGTGTCCGGTCATTACCCGCTCCACATTAGGCAGAGAAGCAATGCTCAAAGGGGATGACGGATTCCAAAAATCATCAATCTGATTATCAAAGTTCTCATTATCTACATTTTTATATAAATATTGAATACTCCCGGCTTCACCCAATGCTATTTTGGTGGTCAATCCTCTCTTGCTGAGTCTTTCTGACAGCAATTTTACAAACTGAGATATTTCTTCATTAGTGGCGGGAGTCCCTTCCTGACTACCTTTACTCCAATCCCATTGCGGTTCATTCACAGGGCTTAAATAATCAAATTTAACTCCTTCTTTCTTCTGTAAGTTATCAATGCACTCTACTAAAAAGTCTGCATAATCAGGCATCATACCTGCCTTGATATTCATCCTTTTCTCTTTAATCGAAAAGCCTTTCCCATTTATGGACATATGAACCGGAGCGCTCAGGTTAAAAGCCAGAAAACGCTCGACCCCTCTATCACGAGCTGCCTTTAAGAACCATTTCTGTCCCTCATATTTATTCCAATTGTAAGTACCATCGGCTGATAAAAAACATTCAGACCGTCTCCACTCATCCGCAATGTCGCTATCAAGCCCTTGTTCTGTGCTTCCTGCACCAATGTAAAATCTCCACATGGACAAGCCGATGCCTTTTGGATTTCCATTTTCATCGACTTCCCGGCTAAACAGCCAATCGGCAATTTGATTTCTTTTTTCTTCCGGCCAATATTTTCCCACCATCTGACAGCGCCAGGCATCCGATGCCCCAAAACCGTCAATAGTCTGCATTTCCTGATTCAAGTCTACCGTAATATTTCTCACTTTATTGTAAACTGGTGGTTCAGGAATCTCTAATTTGGAACTACATGCCGTTACTGAAAACAGGGTACAAATACTTAATATCTGCAAATATTTATTATTTCTCATTTCTATAAAATTTAAAGTTTAATTTTTCATGTTTATTAGTAATTGGGATTCTGTGTTACAGTACCAAAACTGCGGTCTATTTCTGATTGGGGGATGGGCCATACCAAGTGTTTATTGACATCAAAGTTGATACCTTTATTTTGCAACTCCTTAAGATTACTTGTTTCATACTGATCCGTTGACTCATACATATTATAATGAACAAAACTTCCATTAGGACCGAACAAACCGGCTATGACGGGTTGATTAGTGACCGGATCTATTTGTCTCCTGATATCGAACAGACGCAATCCTTCAAATGCCAATTCCATTCTGCGTTCTTTCCAGATAGCATAAAGTATTGCATTACCGGAAACGGTTCCTTTCTTTGGGGAAAGTTTTACTCGGGCACGGATGATATCTACATCATCCATTGCTTCATCAAACCTACCCAGATGAAAAGCGGCTTCCGAACGGGTTAGATACATTTCTGCCAGACGGATAATTGGCGTATTCAAAGGAGCGTTATACCTCTTGTTAGCCAATGTTCTACGAGTGGCAATGGGAATATAATATTTACGGATCACACGGCCGGATTTGTTTTGTGCCAAATCGAATACATAAGTAGGATTTAAATCCTCGTCGCCATAGACAGCATCACCACAAACCGTTATTGTACTGCGCCTTCTTATCTCATCTTCTTCGGAAAGATAGCAATTTTCCAAATCACTGGTGGGCACTCCCCATCCCCAACCGTCCATAATATCATTAGGATCTTTACTGGGGAAATTTTCCAAACTTTCACCACGCCCTCCACAAAGTGTGGAAAGAGGATTGCCTAAGATCTTACCTACTTCAGGGCTTGTCTGAACTTCAATGAGTGATTCGATGCCATTATGATTATTGACGTTCCAAATATTCAGAAAATCAGGTTCGAGTTTACAACCGCTATTCACGATTGTTGTATCTGCATAATGATAGGCTTCTTCCCATTTTCCCTGATACAATGAAACTCTTGCTAACAATGCAGTGCAAGTCCATACAGTTGCCCTGCCTTTCCCCTCACTTCCATACGTGGTATTTACCATGTGAACGGCTGATTTAAGGTCGTTCTCTATTTGCTGATATACCTCTTCTTTGCTGGAGCGTCCTAAATTCATATCATTGGATGAAAGCATTTTAAGCACCAATGGTACACCTCCAAAATTGCCTACAAGGTCTAAGTAATTATATGCACGGCAAAACAAAGCTTCACCTACATAGGCCTTTTTCTTGTCTTCTGAAATGGGAGCTTCCGGAATAGAGTTTATAGCAATATTGCATGCCATGATATTCTTATATCTCTGTTTGAATAAATCCGTAAGATACCCCATTTTATTGGGAGTTATCAAATACTCCGAAGCAGGACTGAATCCATCAGTAGATTGTCCGGTATTTCCCATCCAAGCATCATCGGTAGCAGTTTCATTCGTGATTCTAGTATGAGCTATCGGTTGCCAGTCATTATTCAGCAATGCGCGTTTATACAAGTCTATGACAAAATCACGGCATTCGGTATCTGTTTCAAAATAATTATCCAAATCTTGAACACCTCTCTTTTCGTGCTCAATAAAATCTTCACAGGACACAAATCCTAATCCCAATGAAGCTGCTATTACGAAAGCAAATATATTCTTTTTCATGATTTACAATCTATTAAAATGTTACATTTACACCTACTGAGTATATACGTTGTACCGGATAAGTCCATCCGCCAAATCCGAAACTCAACACATTGCCTGAAACTTCAGGCTCAACACCGTTATAGCCGGTCAAGGTAAACAAATTTTGCCCTGCTATATATAATCTTAGTTTATTGACACCGGGAATTGTCTTAAAAGTATACCCCAACTGCAAATTTTTCAACTTCAAATAAGAACCGTCTTCGATATAGAAAGACGAGAATTTGGTAAAGTTTTCATTATGGTCTTGAGTAGATAGGCGAGGTACATAGTTAGAAGTGCCTTCACCATGCCAAGCCATATCAAGCAAACCGCTCACTTTGTTCACTTTCCCACCACTTCCGGCAGCATTATACAGTTCCTGAATATTCTGATTAACAAGATCATTACCAATGCTGGCATAGAAGTTTGCTACCAAATCAAAGTTCTTATAACCTAAGTTCAGATTAAGCCCCATCGTCATATCAGCCCATGGAGAGCCTATCTTTGTGCGGTCATCTGCATTCAATTGTCCATCTCCATTTACATCCTTAAATCGAATATCACCAACTTGCGCATTAGGTTGCAAGAACTGCCCTTGGTTATTAGTATGACTGTTCACTTCAATCTGATTCTGGAAGATGCCATCAGCTACGTATCCGTAGAAGAAAGCGGGTTCCTCACCTTCTATTGTCTTTGTCTTTTCACCATTTCCATACAATGGGTCTTTATCACCTGTCAACTCTGTCATATTCACGTTGAAAGTAGTCAAGTTTAAAGTTGTTCCAAAGGTGAAATCTCCCCAACGGTCATTGTAGTTGATTGTCATTTCAAAACCTTTGGTACGCATAGAACCTACATTTGTCCAGATCTTGGCATCGCCCGGATAACCGGAATAACTGGGATAAGCTTTCTGAAAAAGCATATCTTTAGTATTCTTTACATAATACTCAAAAGATCCCGTTAAGCGATTATCAAATAATCCGTAATCAACGCCAAAGTTATAATCCTCTACGGTTTCCCATTTCACATCCTCATTTTTAACTAGGCTGGGATAAACGGTATTTACCACGTTATCACCCAATACATAGTAATCTTGCCCTAATTGAGACATGTAAACTCCTGAAGGAAGATTCTGATTACCTACACGTCCCCAACCTATTCTAAGTTTAAGGCTGTTAAGCACAGACTTTGTGTTTTCCATAAACGGTTCGTTAGACATACGCCAAGCTATAGAAGCCGAAGGGAAAGAAGCCCATTTGTTCTTAGACAGGAATTTGGAAGAACCATCCACACGATAAGTGGCTGTAAGATAATACTTGTCATCATAATTATAAGTTAATCTACCCAAATAAGACAGAATGGAAGTGGTAGAAGAATTACCTCCGGTCTGCGGATTAATGGTACCGGCATCCAGCTCATGCAAGTTATCTGAGTTGTTGGGCATCTTTTCATAGCTTCCCCACAAAGTAGTGCTGTTCCATTCTTCCATGGTGTTACCCACCATAAAAGAAAAATTATGCTTATTCGCAAAAGTTTTCAGGTAAGTCAATGTATTCTGCAAACTCCAATTACGATAAGTAGGTTTGTTGCGAGTGAACTTGTTGTTCGTCTGAAATTCATGAGCAGCATCAATAACAAAATCCGGTGCAAACGTATTGGAAATTCGAGTATCTAAATCTATGGAGAATTGAGATCTAAATATCAAGTCTTTTATCGGCTTGATTTCAAGATAAGCAGAAGACGACAAAGCATAAGAATTATTGCTTTGATTCCATCTGTGAACATAACCAACCGGATTCCAAATTTGAGACGGAGAGCGGGAATACACACTATATTCATTTTCAGTACCATTTAATTCATCTTCAGACTTGAAAATAGGGGTAATCGGATCCACTCTGTCAAAGTCCGACCAATTAGTAGGATTACCCCATGACTCATAACGCGGATTTAATGAGAATCCGGCTGAAAGATACTTGTTAAACTTGTAATCATTGGTAAAACGAGCGGTAAATCGCTTATATCCTCCCTTTTGGTAGAAAGCGTCTTGCTGGAAATAATTTAAACTGACTGAATACTTGTTCTTCTCTGTTCCACCTTGTACATCCAAACTTGCATTTAATTGAGGGGTAAACTTACGAATACCTGCACCCCACCAATTCGTTGTCTTACCTGCAAAAGAAGCGGGATTTTCAAATTCCTCAGGATAACCGGCCTGGCGGGCAGCCGTGTTCAATATTTCGGCATACTCCACAGCATCCGCCATGTCATAGGGATTCTTCATCTCCTGCACACCATAATGCATATCAAGATAGAATGAAGGTTTACCTTCCACTCCCTTGCGGGTAGTCACCATAATAACTCCATTTGAGGCACGGCTGCCATAAATAGCACTGGCAGAAGCGTCTTTCAATACTTCAATACTCTCAATCTCATTAGGGTTAAGGAAATTGATCCCTTCGCCCATAGGAACCCCATCAACCACATACAATGGGTCAGTGGACAAGTTGATGGTAGAGAAACCTCTAATCAAAACTTTTGGCTGACCACCCGGATTTCCGGCTCCTACAATTGTCACACCGGCCACTTTCCCTTGGAGGCTTTCAGTGGCATTGCTCACATTCATCGATCTTACCTCTTTTCCTTTCACGGAAGAGATGGAACTTGTCAAATCACTCTTTTTCTGTACACCATAGCCTACTACCACCACTTCCTGAAGTAGCTCTGAATCTTCTGTCAGGGTCACATTAATGACAGTTCTATTCCCTACTTTTTCTACAATGGTTTTGTAAGAGATAAAAGAGAATGACAGTTTGGAATCTATCCCAGCGACTGTTATACTGTATTGTCCATTCACATCAGATATACTACCGTTGGTAGTTCCTTCTTCTTGGATATTGACGCCTATCAAAGGTTCATTTTGATCGTCAACAATAGTTCCTCGAACCCTTACCTGTGCATTGGCTGCAAGGCAGAAGAAGAAAACAATAAGAGAAAATATAATATTTCTTTTCATGACTATATACATGGTTTAATGGTTATTCTTTCAGTAATTTAGCACGTGCAATCTCAGTATCAATAATGAATTTATAACTTCCCTTTTGGTTTACTTTCAAATAAGGTTGGCTTGAACCCATATAGTCAATAATACCATTTTCAAGTAAGCGCCAATATTTACTCCAGCCCGGATAGGTAATGGTCACATTAAGCTGGGTTGCATTCAGTATAAGAGTTCGTTCAAGTATATACGGATTCTCTGCGTCGGGAGTGAGTAGGCAATCCTTATTGGAAGGGTTCCATCCGGCACCCTCAAATCCGTAACCACACATCGTGATATCGGGAGAATCGTGTACTGCTGAAGAAGGTATATAAGGGGTCACAGTATATGTCTGCTCCTTGGTACTTACTGTAATCTCATAATATCCCTTTGCAGGCAACACTATTGGTGCGGCAGAAGGACTGTTTAACAATTTGCCATTTTCGCCGGATGTACCGAAGCAATGAGGTTCAAAAGAGTTTTCCTGTCCTAAGAAATAGATTTCCTTATTATCACAGTCGGCATAATATTTGAAAGTAAATATGCCATTCGATTTCTTATGATAGAACATCGGCACTCCGCAAACATCAGCCGTCAAATCAGTTCCCTTAGGAACATCGGCCAAGAACAAAGTAACCATTTCACTGGAAACTATATATTTAATTTTCTGTATATTCCTGTTGGCTTCCACAAAGTTGTCGATTGCTGTTATCTTTAGTTCATACTCTTCCGGTTTGGAGGGTAACGAATAAGTCTTGTTGAAGGAGTACTCCTTTTCACCATTTAGTTTGATTTTTTCCATGATGCCCAATATTGGCTCTTCTACATAGATTGAATCCAAACCAGAATCGTCAGTAACTTTGAAAGAGAGTGACAATGCCATGTTGCTCTCCAATAATTGCACTGTTCCGTCCTGTGGAGATATATCCGAAAATTTAGGCGCATTAAAGTCTCCGTCCAGATGTAATGTAAGCTCTTTGGTCACAACATTTCCTGAAACATCTTCCAGTACCAAGCTGACTTTATATACATCCTCATTCTTTGTATCATTAGGTGCCAGAAACTCATAAGCTAACTCATATTCTGTTACCAGTTTATCCGTTGGAAATGTAATCTCTTTATCTAAGTAGAACTCAGGAATGCTTATCTTCAGACTTTTCAGGCCTAAATCATCTTTCAGATCTGCCTTTATCACAAATTTTCGGTTGGGAACCGAATACAGTTCATCTCTTTTTACTACTATTTCGGGGGAAGCGGAATCGGGGTATGACGCTTCGTCATCATCTTTACAACCGGTTAATAGTAGAAACATAATTGATAAAAGTAAAAAATAACTCTGTTTCATGATTAGTAGATTAAATAGTTAACATAATGAAGTCAATACATATATTGGGGATAGAGTATATTTGTGGATAACCGGACTTGCCCTAGAGGAGAAATAATTTTCTCCTCTAGTGACTTGTCCCTACTCCCTGAAAACTTGCTTGTTGATATCAAGCTCTTTTACCAATGAATAATATTTATCTGCAAGTTCCTTCTCTCCTAATCCGCTGTATCCCAAAGCCATCACATAATAGCAATGTATCTTATTACGAATATTCAAATCGTCTTCCCAAATAGCAAGTTCGGGTAAGGATACTGCGAAATAATCGATTTTACACTTATCGAAGAGATGCTTCTTGCCGTGATCAATCAGTTTGTTGAAGCGGCTGCGTGCTTTGCTTTCTTCGCCTAATGCCCTCCAAGCAAGTCCCTGATAGAAAATCTTGTCAGGTTGCTGGTCGTTATAGTAGAATGCCTGTTGAGGCTCGCTGGAACCTTGTGTCGCTTTCATTAAATACTTAATGGATTCGGCTTCGTTGCCCAGTCTTTGGCAGGCTATCCCTTTATAGTAGTCCACCTCATTCTCTTCAGCGTTGATCAGTTTGCCTTCACCCAGATTGTGTGGGTAATGGTCTGTCTCTTTTAAAAGGCTGATGGCCTCAGTATACCGCTTCTCTTTAATAGCTTTCTTGGCAAGTTCTACCCGGCAGAGAATATATTGCCCTGTGACTTTACCTTCACCACCTTCCCACGGATGGAATTTTTGTGCGGCTATCAGTCTTTTGGCTTTTTCATATTCTCCTAACTGATTATAGAGGGTTATCCGTTCTATACATAAGTCGTCCCGTTGTGCTACTAAGTCCGGATGTGCCTCAAGAAAAGCCAGGCGTTCTGCATGGGGTCTTCCCATTTTCTTGTACAACTGGTCCAATTCCATGAAGATGCGGGCGTCTGTTTCATCCAGTTCGAATGCTTTTTCCAATAATCGGCACGCTTCTTCTTTCCTGCCTCTCTTGTTGTAATAAGCCAATGAGAGGTTACGTAGAGCTGTAGGAAACAGGTTATTTATCTCTACTGATTTCTCCCAGCAGGCAATGGCTTCTTCATAACAGCGGTGTGCATACCAGAAGTTCCCCAGATAGTAGGGAGCCTTGAAATCTTCCGGATTCATTTTCATGGCATCTGTCAGTACATTCACTTCGTCAATTCTGTTGGGGAAGCATTTGTGAGGAGACAAACTTTGCGCTTTCCGGTACCATTGTAATGCCGATTCAGTATCTCCCGACATAGATGCGAAATATCCTGTCATATAGGCGGCCATGGGGTAAATGGCGGTTTCTTCATCCATATAGGTGTGCATTATCCGGGACGCTTCCTCATACATTCCGGCTGCGGCAAAGTCGAATGCATATTCAATATAGTTATGTACTCCGCCGTTAAGCATCTCTTTCATTTCTTGTAAATCAGTAGAAACGTTTTCGATGAAATACTTTTCAAAGCGACATCCTAAATTGAATTTATCAATAGTCAACGATTCTCCGATGAATTTTAAGGCTTCATCTGTTTGTCCGGAATGCCTTAGGATGGAAGCTTTGAGCTGGCGTGCCTTATGGTTATGCCAATTGTGTATGAGCGCCAGGTCGATATGTTCCAAAGCGGCAGTCCAGTCCTTTCTGATGCAGTCTATTTGGGCTACACTAAAATATCCTGCATCTCTCCAGGCAGCATTCCAGGTCGATTTGTAATAAGCATTGTATGCTTCATCATATTTGCCTTGCATTTTCAGGCTCCATCCTAAATTGTAATAGGGTTCTCCATCATATGGGTTAGGACTACGCTCTGTCAATGTTTCTATGGCTTTATGGAAATATTTTTCAGCTTCTTCAAACTTTCCGCGGCGCATATTCAACAAACCGACTGCGTTGTTGCAACGGGCGTCACCGGGTTCTCTGTCCAGAGCCTCCTTGTAATAAGCCATTGGGTCATACGTGGCATGACGATATTGTTCCAGATGCAATCCGGTTAAGAAAAGCTGCTCTATGGAAGCTATTTCTTCGGGTTGTTTAGCCGCTTTGGCGGGATCCGGTGTGGGCTTTATCTCTGGTTTGTCGGCCTTGTACTCTAAAAGAGGTCTTCCATCCCTGTCGTATATGGAGAGGGTGAGTTCTTCCGGCAGTTGTCCGGTAGTCTCTACTTGGGTTTTAAATATACTTTCCGGGGAAAGGGCTGTTATCTGGCTTAGCAGGATTTTTCCGGTTACATCTTTTAATTCGATTTTGATGTCTTCCTGTTTTCCGGTTGCATATACTATGATATGGGCGGTATTATCCGCTACGTCCAGATTCAGAATGAAATCTTTGGATGCATTTTTTACGTATCCTACTTCGCTGTATGGCATGAAGTATTGCATCCATGATTTTTCTTCATAAGGTTGCAGCCAGGTAAAGTCGGGTTGGTTGTCTGTGTAGACTCCGGTCATCAGTTCGATATAGGGGCCGTCTTCATCGGTGAGGTTTCTGTCCCAGGCAATCCCGAAATCGCCGTTACCCCAGGTCCATTGTTTTTTACCGGGGGACAGGTGGTGGTCGGCTACGTGTAATAGTCCTGCTTGCACATTTTCTTCATAGCCACCGACAAAGTTATAACGTGACTGGATGGCCATGTATGAAGTAGGAACAGGGATATTCTTATATTTGGAGATGTCAACTCCTTCCGAGTAATCCTGTTTGTAATATACTCCTGTGGCAATCGGAAAGTTGGATACATCTCTTTTCCCATGGTCAAATACGGCATGTACATCGGGTGGGAAAACCGAGTGATAATGGTCGTTGACAACTACGGCAGGGTTGGCCCACCATAGGAAAGTTTGCGGGAAAGGAGTACGGTTGTAGACCTTGACCTTGATTTCCAAATAGGATTTGCCCGGATGTAGTGTGAACCCCTGCATTCCTTTCATATTGAACATGCGTTCCACCTCATTACACCATACGGTTTTACTGCCGTCCGCATTTTCTTCAATGGTGCAGTCGGTGGGAAGGTAAGTACTGGGACGGTGGTGCTGAGGCCAGTTAAATTCTATTCCGCCTGATATCCAGGGGCCGGTCAATCCTACCAATGCAGGTTTGATGACTTGGTTGTAATATACAAAATGGCGTTTCTTTACTTTATCGTAGGCCATTTGTACGCGTCCGCCCAATTCCGGCAGTATCATTATCTTGAGATATTCATTCTCAAGAAAATAGGCTTTGTATTCCTTCTCCTTTTTTTCATCACCTATTTTTTCAACAACAGGATAGGGATATACTACTCCCGAACTTCCCTGATAAACGCGCTTCTCCAGGAAAATAGGGTTTTTCTCTTCCTCGCCTATTTCGTAGGTTGGAAGCTTTACGGTCTCTTTCCAGACTTTTACTACTCCTTTTTCAAAGAGAGTGGGCTGAATTAAATATTCTGTAATCTTTTCCATAAGGTATTTATTGTTTTTTGAGACAATAAGGGGGATTTAAACGATGAACAGGAGTCATCGCTTAAATAAAAATAATTCGAAAAATGAAATTTTTATTTTAATTAGTCAGTTCTTTCTCAATGCTTTCCAGGGATTTCCCTTTCGTTTCGGGCAACCTGATTTTGATGAATATAAATCCGAGAATACATATAATTCCGTATAGCCAGAAAGTACCGTAAGCTCCTAATCCGGAGTTCAATAGCGGGAATGTATATGTCAGAACAAAGCACGCAGCCCAAAGGGAAAAGGTGGAAACGGCCATTGCCATACCACGTATACGGTTTGGGAATATTTCAGATAATACGACCCAAGTCACGGGAGCCAAGGTCATCGCATAACAGGCGATGGCTAACACTACCATTGTCAATACTGCTATTCCGGTAATGTTTAGATAATAGCATACTCCCATGATTATATAAATGCAGGCTAATCCTGAAGCACCGAACAACATAAGTGAACGTCGTCCTAACTTATCTACAGTGTACATGCCTACAAAAGTGAATATCACATTTGTCACTCCCGTCACTACAATATTGAACAGAATGTCGGAAACTCCATAACCGGCAGCCGCAAAGATTTCTTGCGCATAGTTGAAAATGACATTGAGGCCACACCATTGTTGGAAAGCTGCGATAACGATACCTATCAATAATATTCCCGGCATTTTTCCCTGAAAGAGCAGGCGGATATTTACTTTCTCTTTGGTTGTATGCAAAACAGTCTTTATGGTCGCGACCTCTGTTTTGGCATATTCTTTTCCACCTATACGGCTTAAAATACTTTCGGCTTTGGTGTATCGGTGTTTGGTGGCCAGCCAACGGGGGCTTTCAGGAATAAAAAATACCAGAATAAAGAATAGTAATGAGGGAACAACTTCTGCCCAAAACATCCAGCGCCATCCTGTTTGCCCGTTCCACGTGCTCAGAATATCTTCGCCGGCTACCACCGGATCTGCAATCAACCAGTTGACAATCTGGGCGGCCAGAATGCCTAATACTATTGTTAACTGATTGATAGATACGAATTTTCCCCTTACTTCACTGGGGGAGACTTCCGCTATATACATCGGTGAAAGATTGGAAGCGATTCCAATGCCTATACCTCCGAATATGCGGTAGAAAATGAACCAGTCAATCTCATTCACAGCTCCTGTTCCGATTGCAGAAACGGTAAATGTGATAGAGGCAACTATCATGAGAGGTTTACGTCCGTACCGGTCGGATAGGACACCGGCAACCATGACTCCTATTAAACAACCGAGAATGGCACTACCCATAACCCACCCTTGCATGCCCGGTGAGTTAGTTATTCCAAAGAAAACTTCGTAGAAGGGTTTGGCACCACCGATAACTACCCAATCGTATCCGAAAAGTAGTCCGCCCATGGCTGAAACTAATGAAATAAGCAGGAGGTAAAAATTATTGCTAATAGATTTTGTTTTCATAATATCCGTTTTAATGTATGGCAAATGTATGCCTTAAAAGTCAATAAAAAAATGCAGATTGTTATCAAATATATGTATAATCTTATTATATTTATCAGTGAAATACCTCGAAAATAGGATAATGATAGGTATACATGTAAAATACTATGAGAAATATGTAAAAAACAACCAAAATCATATATCATGGAAAAAGTAGCGGAAGGCTTTAAAGGAGAGAAGGCTATTGTTACACCTTATAATATACGTAACCTTCAACGGGAGAATAATATTACAAAGCAATTATTTGTCAGTCATATAGGTTATTATCCCCGTGCTCAATTCCATTTCAGGGAACGGGAGCAGGGGACAAATGAGAATGTCTTTATATATTGTGAAGAAGGGTGTGGTTGGGTTGCTTATAATGGTGAAAAACATGTTCTACATAAAAACCAGGCCTTTATATTACCTGCCAATGAAAAACATGCATATGGTGCTGATGAGGTTAACCCATGGAGCATTTACTGGATACACTTTTGTGGCGAGAGTGTGACTATGTTCTCATCTATAATAGGTAAGATTATATCTCTGGAAGAGTCGGACAAAAGCCGTTATGATGACCGTTTTCTACTATTCGAGGAAATGTTTCAGAATCTGGAAATGGGGTATAGCCCTGAAAATCTGGAGTATGTAAGCTTCTGCCTGATGCACTTTCTCGCTTCTTTGAAGTATATTAATCAGTTTAGGGAAATAAAAAAGGTGAGGGAAACTGACTTTGTACAGAAAAGCATCTCGTATATGAAAGAGAATATGGAGACTAAAATCACGCTGGAAGATATAGCGCAGCATGTGAACTACTCTGCATCCCATTTCAGCGCTTTGTTTTCGGAAAGAACGTCTTATGCTCCGATGGAATATTACAATCAGCTGAAAATTCAGCGTGCTTGTTCTTATCTGCAATTCTCTGACTTAAAAATCAAGGAGATTGCTTTCCGGTTGGGATATTATGACCAGTTTCATTTCTCGAAGGCATTCACAAAGGAAATGGAGATTACTCCCAAAGAATATAGAAGTAGATATAAATAATTTAGGTTTCGTATGTGGTCTGCAAGGTCCCCTTATTATCTTTCAGTTCTTTCATATCTCGTCAACCGTACTACCCATCGGTTTTCCGGCTGAAAGAATGATAGTCATTAATAAAGGCTATTCTATTAGAAACTTTTGTAGCGGAAAGTTCACGTGTTTCACAGATATATAGATGGGAGACGTTGGATATATAGATGGGAGACGTTGGATATATAGATGGGAGATGTTGGATATATAGATCGGAAGTGTTGGATATATAGATGGGAAATGCTGGATATATAGATGCGTTAATATAAACACCCGAATGTAACGGTTACATTCGGGTGTTTATATTAAGGAGGCTATAGAAGGGAGTTAGCTCCACCTTGAAAGATATTAGCGTGAACTTAATTTCCTTCTGTATAGTATCACCAATATCATAATTCCAATCACCATCAACGCCAGTGCTGCGTAAGCGATACCTTCCGTCACGTGCAGGCTTTTTGGATCAAAGCGCATTTCGATGGTGTGTTTTCCGGCAGGGACGTACATGGAACGTAGGATGTAGTCGGCACGCGCAATGTCGGCAGGCTCTCCATCGATGGTAGCTATCCAGCCATCCGGATAATAGATTTCGGAGAATACAACTACACCGTCTTTCGAATTATTGGTTTCGTAAACCAAGCGGTTAGGTTCGTAGCTTGTCAGCCGAACACTTGAGAGGCTGTCTTTATAAGAAGTCGTTGCACCCTTCAGGGTTTCCTTAAAACGGGCGTCTACTACGGCTGTTTCCGTTGGTAATATGGTGTGCAGAGCGTCAATTTCCTGATTGGCATTATCCACGTATTCTACCTTATCTACAAACCACGCATTGCCGTAGGCATACGGGTTCATAATAGGGGTGGTCTGGTTTTGTCCGGTAGGAAGGATGAAATACTTCGTATTCAGCATATTTAATATGTGGAGTTTAGAAAAGTCCACGCTATCCATTTTTCCGCCTGCACTGGCGATGGCTTGATAGGCAGCTTGCATTTCGGGAGTAATGTGGCGCTCTATCATTTCCTGATAGCGGCGTAGTTTGGCGGCATGGTAACCGGCTATGCTCTTATGCCAGTAAGAGGTTCTGTTTTCACTGAATGCATCTCTGGAAAGGCTGAAGACACGATAATTGGGATCAGTATCTTGCAGGATTTCTTCGTCAGTTTCCGTTTTCTTAAAGGTATCGACTTGGGCGGAGCGGGGCACAAATTGGTCATCGTGCAAGTAACGTTTGTTTACTCCCCACATATCTACCACACAAAGAATGGCAATCCCGGCAATTACTACTGTTTTCTTTAGTTTACCACTATAATAGAACCACAGTAACGAGCAGCCGATTACAACGATAATGAAGCTACGCAACGCGTCGGAACTAACCATTGCAGCACGCATCTCTCCTAGGTTAGAAAGGATTCCGGACAATTCTTCGTTGGGAATCATGCCCTGGTTGACTGCATTCTGCAACATCTGAGCCTCTTGTGCAGGAACAAATGAAGAACTGAAAGCTCCTGGTATGGCAGCCAATATCAAGGCTACACCTGCCGTCAATCCGAAACTGATACCGGCAAACTTTAGTTTCTTTTTCAGTATTTCCGGTTCTTCCAGTACTTTTTTCAGTGCGAAGATAGCCAGCAATGGAATTGTAAACTCTGCAATGACGAGAATGGAAGATACGGCACGGAACTTACTGTACATAGGTATATAATCGATAAAGAAATCCGTCAGCGGCATGAAATTCTTTCCCCATGCGAGAACGATGGAGAAGAAAGTAGCTCCGATTAGTGCCCACTTCAACGGACCTTTGACAATAAAGCAACCCAGGATGAAAAGGAATAATACGAAAGCACCTACATAGACGGGACCTGATGTCATAGGCTGGTCTCCAAAGTATTGGGGCAATTGCTGGTATAATCCGGCATACATCGGGTTGGCTTTTTCCATAGCTGTTTCGTTTGCAGCGAGAGGAATGGAAGCACCGCCTTTAAAATTGGGTACTAACAGGGTCCATGTCTCGCCGATACCATAGCTCCAGTGGGTGATGTAGTCCCGGTCCAGTCCGCTGCTGGTCTGTTTGGCGGCATCGCCTGTTTCTACAAGTTCACTTTTGCCACGCATGGTTTCTTTGCTATACTCGTAAGTATGATATAGGTTCGACAGGTTGATACAGATACCGATAAGTGCGGCTACTGCAAGCACCCCGCTTGCTTTAAGGAATTGTGGTAGGGTCTTGTTGCGCCATGCGTCCTCAAAGTAAGCTCCTACAATGAACAGGATGACAAACAGGAAATAATAACTCATCTGCACGTGGTTCGACAAGATTTGCAGGGCAACGAACAGGGCTGTGACGATACCTCCTGCCAAATACTTACCCCGGTAGGCCAGTATGATACCTGCTATTGTGGGGGGGATATAAGCCAGTGTGATGAATTTCCATATATGTCCGGCAGATATCAGAATGAAGAAGTAGGACGAGAATGCCCACAGCAGTCCGCCCAATCCCGCCAGCCACACCGGTATACCGAATGCGCGCAACAGGATGAAAAAGCCCAACATCAGGATGAAGGTCAGGTTCACGTACGTGGGAAGAAACAGTTGGTATACTTTCTGTATCCATGTCAGTGATTTCGTCGATTCATAGCTGGGAGCTATCTGATAGGTCGGCATGCCACCGAACAATGAGTTTGTCCAGCGCGTATATTCACCGGTTTCCTCGCGATACTTTAATGCTTCTTGTCCGGCACCGGCGCCGGCAGCTGTGTCATGTTGGAAAAGAATGCGGTTTTCTATATCCGCCGGGAAGAAGTAGGCGAACGAAAGAACGGCGTAGATAAGAATGACCAGAAGGTCGGGGAGGAGCTTTTTCATAAAAACGGGATTTTTTATGAAATGAAGAATGAAGAATGAAGAATTACCATGCGGACTTATAGCGCTGCCAATTCTTCATTCTTCATTCTTCATTTCGTTATTAATAACGATAGTGTTCAGCCTTATACGGCCCGTCCACGTTAACACCGATATAAGCGGCTTGTTCAGGAGTGAGTTTTGTCAGTTTCACACCGATTTTTTCGAGGTGCAAACGCGCCACTTCTTCATCAAGATGTTTGGGGAGACGGTAGACACCGGTTTCATAGTTTTTGTTGAACAGTTCGATTTGTGCCAATGTCTGGTTGGTGAACGAGTTGCTCATAACGAATGACGGGTGACCGGTAGCACAACCCAAATTAACCAGACGTCCGTCAGCCAACAGGATAATGCTGTGTCCGTCGGGGAAGTAATAACGGTCTACCTGCGGTTTGATATTGACACGCTTGATGCCGGGATAATGTTTGAGCGCATCCACCTGGATTTCGTTGTCGAAGTGACCGATATTACAAACAATGGCCTGGTCTTTCATTTTCTCCATGTGGTCGATGCGGATGATATCGATGTTACCTGTAGTAGTGACAAAGATATTGCCTTCGGTACAGGCTTCTTCCATCGTAACTACTTCAAAGCCTTCCATTGCTGCTTGCAGGGCGCAAATCGGATCTACTTCCGTAACCAGTACACGGGCACCGTAGGAACGCATGGAGTGTGAACATCCTTTACCTACATCACCGTAACCGCAAACTACTACAACTTTACCTGCAATCATCACGTCCGTGGCGCGCTTGATGCCATCAGCAAGAGATTCGCGGCAACCGTACAGGTTGTCGAATTTAGACTTCGTTACGGAGTCGTTCACGTTGAATGCCGGGAACAGTAATTTGCCTTCTTCCTGCATCTGATACAGACGGTGTACACCTGTGGTTGTCTCTTCTGATACGCCGCGTACTTCAACAGCCACACGATGCCAGCGTGTAGGATCTTCTGCCAATACACACTTCAGGATTGCATTTAATTCAATTTCATCTTCTGCATGAACTTCTTTATCCAGAATAGAGGCGTTGCTTTCAGCTTCATACCCCACGTGTATCATCATGGTGGCGTCTCCGCCATCGTCTACAATCACCGTAGGACCTTTACCGCCGGGGAAGTTCAGCGCCTGGAGCGTACACCACCAGTATTCGGCCAGAGTTTCACCTTTCCAGGCAAATACAGGCACGCCGGTTGCGGCAATAGCGGCTGCGGCATGATCTTGGGTCGAGTATATATTACAGGAGCACCAGCGCACTTCGGCCCCCAGTGCTACGAGGGTTTCAATCAGTACCGCTGTCTGGATGGTCATGTGCAGCGAGCCCATGATGCGAGCTCCTTTCAACGGTTTTGTTTCTCCATACTTTTCGCGAAGAGCCATGAGGCCGGGCATTTCTTGTTCTGCCAGATCGATTTCCTTGCGACCGAAGTCGGCAAGCGTAATGTCTGCCACCTTGTAGGGCAGAGTAGAGAATAATTCTTTAGACATATCTATCAATGATTTAAAATAAAAAGTGGTGCAAAGATAGAACATTCTGATTAGTAGGGCAAAAGCTATTCGCTTTTTTTAAATAAAAGCTCGGAATATATGTTGATATAATTGAAAAGATATGTATATTTGCTTCCCGTAAATAACACTCAGTAATATACCGACCTTAAAATGAGGGATTACAAAGATAAAACGAAAGAAGAACTACTGGATATAATCCGGGAGTTGGAAGAGCAACTGGCAAGTCGTCCTCCTCAGCAAATCCCATGTCCGGATGAGAATCCGGGGACTTTCAGTAAGAAGTACGGTAAAGAAATATTAGATGCCATCCCGGATATGCTGACCGTATTCGATTTCAACCTGGATTACATTGAACTACTTTCTTCCCCAAAAACTAATCATGTAGAAGGCTTGTCCGGTGATGACGCATCGCATCCTAACCTTAAAGATATAATGCCGGAATCAGAATACCGTAAGATCCGCGCCAATATGGAGAAAGTGATCCGCACCCACCACCCCAGTATAGGCGAACATTCATTGATGTTTGAAGGAGAGATGCATCATTATGAAAATTTGGTATGCCCGTTGGGTGATCAGTATTTGCTATGTATGTGTCGGGATGTTACTAGCCGGGTCAATGCTCAGCGTGAACTGGCTGCTGCCCGTGTAAAAGCGGAAGAGGCCGACCGGTTAAAATCTGCATTTCTTGCCAATATGAGCCATGAGATACGTACACCGTTGAATGCAATTGTCGGTTTCTCAAGATTGGTGGTTGATCCGGGACATGAAGGAGATAAAGAGGATTACTGCAATATCATTGAGAAGAATTCGGAGTTACTGTTATGTCTGTTTAATGATATTCTGGATCTGTCGTCAATGGAGGCGGGTTCTTTGGATTTCAAGAATGACAAAGTGAATATGTATGCTGCTTGCCTTGAGGAGTACACCAGACATCGGACGAAGGTGAACAAGGGAGTAAAAATGGTGTTGGATAGTGGTGATAAGAATTTATATGCTGTGGGAGATAGGATGCGTGTCATGCAAGTGCTGATGAATTTATTAAGCAATGCCGCAAAATTTACGCTTACCGGAGAAATTCATTTGGGATATGAGCAGCGAGGTAATGTAGTGCAGGTTTATGTGAAAGATACAGGCCTTGGTATTCCTGCCAGTCGGGTTGCGAAGATTTTTGAGCGTTTTGGAAAGATTAATAATTTCGCGCAAGGTACCGGGTTGGGATTGACCGTTTCCCGTATGTTAGTAGAGCGAATGGGCGGACGTATCTGGGTACGGTCGGGCATGGGAATAGGGACAACGTTCTTCTTCACGTTACCAATGGTTTGAGAAGTTGAGAATTGAGAGTTGACTGCGTTATCACGCTACATAACAACTCTCAATTCTCAACTTCTCAAATGATTTCAATTCCTTGTTCTTTGCAAAGTTGCAACCCTATATCTTTCAACTTGAATTTCTGTATCTTACCACTTCCCGTCATGGGGAATTCATCAATAAAGAATACATATTTCGGTATCTTGTAGCGTGAAATCTTGCCAACGCAGAAGTCACGTACATCCGATTCGTGTAAATCCACACCTTCTTTCAGGATGATGAAAGCACCCACTTCTTCCCCGTACTTCTTTGATGGAATGCCTGCTACTTGTACATCCTTCACGCCTTCCAGCTTATAGAGGAATTCTTCTATTTCACGTGGATAAATGTTTTCACCACCGCGGATAATCATATCCTTGATGCGTCCGGTGATACGGTAGTTACCGTCTTCATCTTTTACTCCGAGGTCTCCGGAGTGGAGGAAACCGTTCTTGTCGATGACTTCGGCAGTAGCCTGCGGGTTCTTATAGTAACCCTTCATGTTATTATATCCGCGGTTGCACATCTCACCCTGCACGCCTACCGGACATTCTTCACCGGTTTCGGGGTCGATGACTCTGACTTCGGTATGCTCAAAATCATGTCCTACGGTGTTGCAGCGTACCTCGAACGGGTCATCGAGGCGCGAAGCCGTCATGCCGGGAGAAGTTTCTGTCAGACCATAAACGCTGGTTACTTTCATATACATTTTTTCTTCCACCTGTTTCATTAGTTCCACAGGGCAGAGCGAACCTGCCATGATGCCTGTGCGCAGGCTGGACATATCGAACATATCGAACATGGGATGATGCAATTCGGCAATGAACATGGTGGGCACACCATATAGAGCAGTGCAGCGTTCTTTATGGATTGAAGCAAGCACTACCAACGGATTGAAACGTTCTACCATGACCTCCGTACAGCCATGTGTCAGGCAGTTCATGGTGGCCAGCACCACACCGAAACAGTGGAACAAGGGCACGCAGACGCAAAGTTTGTCATCAGCCGTGAACTTCATGTGCTCTCCTGTCAGATAACCGTTATTGGTGATGTTGTAGTGAGTAAGCATGACGCCTTTCGGGAAACCGGTTGTTCCTGAGGTATATTGCATGTTTACCACATCATGGCAGGTCACCTGACTTTTCAGAGTATCCAGTTGTTCATCTTCCACATTATTGCCCAGTAACAAGATTTCTGAGGTGTTGTACATGCCGCGATGCTTCTCCTGTCCTACATAAACAACATTGCGCATATGGGGGAAACGTTCACTTTTTAAATGTCCGCGTTCGCAGGTTTTCAGTTCCGGCAGCATCGTATAAGTCATTTGTACGAAATCGCTGTCCTTCTCACCGTTCACGATGCAAAGGGTATGCATATCCGAATTTTCGCACAAATATTCCAGCTCAGCCTGCTTGTAATTGGTGTTTACAGTGACATAGACGGCGCCGATTTTGGCGCAGGCATACAGTAATGTAAGCCAGTCGGGTACGTTAGCAGCCCATATACCTACATGGGTTCCGCGTTCTACACCAATAGAGATTAGTCCTTTCGCCATGTCGTCTACCCGCCGGTTGAACTGGCTCCAGGTGAAGCGCAGGTTGCGGTCGGAATAAACAATATATTCTTTATCGGGCGTAGTCTCTGCCCAGTGCTCCAGCCATTGGCCGAGTGTTCTTTCGTATAACATAGTTATTAAATGGGCGTATAGATTACTGCAAGAATTTTTGCCGCTTTGCCTTCGTAAGCATGTACGTGGTGCGGAACGATGGAGTCATAATAAATGCTGTCTCCTTCTTCAAGCAAGTATGTGTTTTTACCGTAACTGATTTCCATGATACCTTCCATAACCATGATGAACTCTTCGCCCTCGTGTGAGGAGAGTACGAAGTCGCTGTCTTCCGTGGCGGCTACGTCAATGATGAACGGTTCCATATGGCGGTCTGCTTTCGACTTTGACAGGGAATGGTATTCCATGTGCTTACGGCTCTGGATAGCATTGTTAGAGAAACTGATTGTGTCCTTGGATTCCGTTTTACGGCAGATAGCAGGTCCTGTCTCGTCCTGGTCGTCAAGGAACGTTCCCAATCGTACCCCCAGCACGCGGGCTATCTTGATGAGCGGGGCCAATGAAGGCAGGTCGATGTTGTTTTCAATGCGTTCAATCTGTTCTACGGCTAAACCGGAACGTTCGGCCAATTGCTCAATACTGATTGACTGGCTTTCACGGAGTGACTTGATCTTTTCTCCGACAATCTTGCTTGTATCCATAATTGATAATGTTTTTCGCCTATTAGGTTATAAATTGTATTGTTAAACTGCAAAAATAAAACAAACTTTTACTTGGTGCAACAATCCGTGCGGAAAAGTTTCGCGTCCGGATAAAAAGGGACTGTATCTTCTTCATGTCTCTCTTGTTTCTATAAAAAGGAAGAAGAGAGACATGAGGGTACGATTTGTCATTCTGACAATTTGTATTTTCTGTTGGCTTAGAGTGTGTTATATCCGTCCAGCGATCCCTACGCACCAAAGCAAGCAAACGAATAGTCGCAAATGACAGGTTGATAGTATAATATCGAAATGTTTACATCTTTTTTAGGCTGAAATATCTACGCCAAAGCACACTTATAAGTCTTCATCATGAAGTAAGCAAGTGTTTTGTCTGTAAGTAGTAAGTCTTTTACCCGTAAGTAGTAAGTGTTCTACTTATAAGTAGCAACCCTTTCACCCATAAGTAGTAACCCTTTTTTGCATAAGTTGCCCGGAAATGCGGAAGAATATGCGAAAATAGAGTATTCTTATTCTTTATTTATTCGTTGAATATTCTATAATGCAATTTTATAAAAAGACGTGTGTTAGATTAATCGGGAATATAGTGTTAATCTGATATAGAAAACTGTGAATATGTAAATATAGGGAATAATTCTATAAAATGCATGTTTAGCTTGAAATATGTCTTGTATAGTCTTTGTGCTTATTATTATTTATAAGGATCGGAGACATTTGAAAACAAAAAAGGGGAAGCTTTTGACGGCTTCCCTTCTTAATGCTTTTGCTGCAAGTAACGGATTACTTACGCAGGCCGAGCTCTTTAACGATGGCACGATATCTTGTGATGTCGCGATCCTTCAGGTAGTTCAGCAACGCACGGCGTTTTCCTACCAACATTGTCAAGGCTCTTTCAGTACTATAATCTTTTCTGTTGAGCTTCAGGTGCTCAGTCAGGTGGGAAATACGGTATGAAAACAAAGCTATCTGGGCCTCAGCTGAGCCAGTATCAGTGTTAGACTTTCCGTACTTGCCAAAGATCTCTTGCTTTTTAGCAGCGTCTAAATACATAACTTTTAATTAAATTGATATTAAATGTTCTTTTAAGAGGGTGCAAAGATAGGGATAATCTTTTATACTGCAATGATATTCAATGAAATTTTTCTCTTGCTGCGGTTATATCTAATGCAAAATTCGTACCTTTGCCGCCAAATATATAGGTATTGTATGCAAAATATTAGAAACATTGCAATCATTGCCCATGTTGACCATGGGAAAACGACGCTCGTCGATAAGATGCTCTTGGCGGGAAATCTCTTCCGCAGCAATCAGAGCACAGGTGAATTAATGCTGGATAACAACGACTTGGAACGTGAACGAGGGATAACGATCCTCTCCAAAAACGTTTCCATCAATTACAAAGGAACTAAAATCAACATCATTGATACTCCGGGCCACAGCGACTTCGGAGGTGAAGTGGAACGTGTGTTGAATATGGCAGACGGATGTATCCTTTTGGTGGATGCTTTCGAAGGTCCTATGCCGCAAACGCGTTTCGTATTGCAAAAAGCTTTGCAGATTGGTCTGAAGCCCATCGTTGTGGTGAACAAGGTAGATAAGCCGAACTGTCGTCCGGAGGAAGTATATGAAATGGTGTTCGACCTGATGTTCAGTCTTGAGGCTACGGAAGATCAGTTGGATTTCCCCGTTATCTATGGTTCTGCAAAGAACAACTGGATGAGTACGGACTGGAAGACTCCTACTGATAATATCTTCGCATTGCTGGACTGCATTGTAGAGAATATACCGGCTCCCACACAACTGGAAGGTACTCCGCAGATGTTGGTGACTTCTCTGGATTACTCTTCTTATACCGGACGTATCGCCGTAGGCCGTGTGCACCGTGGCACGCTCAGAGAAGGTATGAATGTATCTTTGGCCAAGCGTGACGGAAGTTTTGTGAAATCAAAAATCAAGGAACTGCATACTTTTGAAGGTATGGGACGCGCGAAGGTATCGGAAGTTTCTTCCGGTGACATCTGTGCGTTGGTAGGTATCGAAGGCTTTGAAATCGGTGATACGATCTGCGATTTTGAGAATCCGGAAGCGTTGCCGCCTATCGCCATCGATGAACCGACAATGAGTATGTTGTTTGCTATCAACGATTCTCCTTTCTTCGGCCGTGATGGTAAGTTCGTGACTTCCCGCCACATCCACGACCGTCTGATGAAGGAATTGGATAAGAATCTTGCTCTACGTGTGCGTAAGAGTGAGGAAGACGGAAAATGGGTGGTTTCCGGTCGTGGCGTGCTCCATCTTTCCGTATTGATTGAGACAATGCGCCGCGAAGGTTATGAGCTTCAGGTAGGCCAGCCGCAGGTTATCTTCAAGGAGATTGACGGTGTGAAGTGCGAGCCGATTGAAGAACTGACTGTGAACGTTCCCGAAGAATATGCCAGTAAGATTATCGACATGGTAACCCGTCGTAAAGGTGAGATGGTGAAGATGGAGAGTGCGGGCGAGCGTGTGAACCTCGAATTCAATATGCCTTCACGCGGTATCATCGGTCTGCGTACCAATGTACTGACTGCTTCTGCCGGTGAAGCTATCATGGCACATCGTTTCAAAGAATACCAGCCGCATAAGGGTGAGATTGAGCGCCGCACTAACGGTTCCATGATCGCTATGGAAACAGGAACGGCCTTTGCTTATGCCATTGATAAATTGCAGGATCGTGGTAAGTTCTTTATCTTCCCGCAGGAAGAGGTGTATGCCGGACAAGTGGTGGGTGAGCATTCACACGATAATGACCTGGTGATTAACGTAACGAAATCCAAAAAACTGACCAATATGCGTGCTTCCGGTTCGGATGATAAGGTTCGTCTGATTCCGCCTGTACAGTTCTCTCTGGAAGAGGCGCTGGAATACATCAAGGAAGATGAGTACGTGGAGGTTACACCGAAGGCGATGCGTATGCGTAAAGTGATTCTGGATGAGATAGAACGTAAACGTGCGAATAAAAACTAAAGTTGTTTACTAATAGATAGAAAAGGAGTGTTTCACTGTATTGGTGGGCACTCCTTTTTCATTGATGCATTTTTATAGTGAATGGTTAATCTATAAATCTGATCTTTTCCGCATTTCTTGGTTTGGCTGCCGGTGTCTCATCCGGGTAACCGAATGCGATGCAATAGAGCAATTGATATCCTTCGGGAATATCCAGCTTCTTCAGATAGTCGGCAGCTTCCGGAGCCGATGTCATGAATCGTGTCGGTCCGCCCAGGCAGCAAGAGCCTATGCCCATAGACCAGGCTGAAAGAATCATGTTTTCACCCAGCAGTCCGCAGTCTATTTGTGACAGGTCATAAGACTTGTCATTAGCAATGAACACTACTGTGGAGGCATTGCGGAACATATTCTTGAAATTGGGATCTTCCGTTGCTTTAGGGTTCTGTTTTTTGTAAACTTCAGTAATCCCGTTGATGAATTCCGGATTATCCACCACTCGTATTTCCCAGGACTGCTTGTTTTGTCCGTTAGGAGCATTGATACCGCAGTTCAGTATAATCTGCATGGTATCGCGATTCACCGCTTGCGGCTTGTACTTGCGGATACTACGGCGTGACATTATGTTCTCAATGACCGCATTTCCTTTACTTTCATTTGCACTCGTGGCTTCATTCTCTTTTTGCACTTGCCTGCCGCATCCGCAGAGCAACAACAGGCTGGCGCCCGCTAACATCAATTTGAAACTTTTCATATGACTTCGTTTAATTATTGGTGTTTGCAAATCTAACGAAAAAGAATTAATAATGAGAATGTTACTTGAAAAAAAAGCGGCTCTTGATGACCAAGAGCCGCTTTCGTATATATATCTAAACTGATTTTATTCAGATTAGAGCTTCGGACCGGCAGCAACCAGTGCTTTACCAGCTTCGTTACCAGTGAACTTAGCGAAGTTCTTGATGAAACGGCCAGCCAGGTCTTTTGCTTTTTCTTCCCACTTGCAAGCACATTCGTAAGTGTCGCGAGGATCAAGGATCTTCGGATCTACGTTAGGCAATTCAGTCGGAACAACGAAGTCGAAGAAAGGAATAACCTTGGTCGGAGCCTTGTCGATAGAACCGTCAAGGATAGCGTCGATGATACCACGGGTATCTTTGATAGAGATACGCTTGCCTGTACCGTTCCAGCCAGTGTTAACCAAGTATGCCTTAGCACCCACTTTATTCATCTTCTTAACCAATTCTTCTGCATATTTAGTAGGATGCAAGCTCAAGAAAGCAGCACCGAAGCAAGCAGAGAATGTCGGAGTCGGTTCAGTGATACCACGTTCTGTACCAGCCAACTTAGCAGTGAAACCAGACAGGAAGTAGTACTGAGCTTGTTCCGGGTTCAGGATAGATACCGGAGGCAATACACCGAAGGCGTCAGCTGACAGGAAGATTACCTGATGAGCGTGAGGACCTTTGGAAACCGGCTTAACGATGTTGTTGATGTGATAGATAGGATAAGAAACGCGAGTGTTTTCAGTTACGCTCTTATCTGTAAAGTCGATCTTGCCATCAGCAGCAACTGTTACGTTCTCTAACAGAGCGTCACGCTTGATAGCGTTGTAGATATCGGGTTCGCTGTCTTTATCCAGGTTGATAACCTTAGCGTAGCAACCACCTTCGTAGT
>CAJMQU010000010.1 GCA_905215555.1 uncultured bacterium | reverse complement strand
ATTAGTCGAGATGGCAAATCACAAATCATCACTGAAAAGAATCAGACAAGAAGAAACTAGAAGACTTCACAACAGATATTATGGCAAAACCATGAGAAACGCTGTTAGAAAGCTTCGTTCTACAACCGACAAAGCAGAAGCTACTGCAATGTATCCGGGCGTGACTAAAATGTTGGATAAATTGGCTAAGACCAACGTTATCCATAAGAACAAAGCTAACAACTTGAAGTCTAAGTTGGCTCTCTACATTAATAAGCTGGGATAAGCTAATTAATATTTCACAAAAGATATACCGGAAGGTCGGACTTTTCAGTCCGACCTTTCTGCATTTCCACCCCTTTATTCCGGCTTGCCTCCGGAACCTTTTTGAAGAAGCTAAAAAGCTGTAAACGAATCAAATTTATAACTTGCATTAGTTTCGTATCTCACGATTTTTCACTATATTTGCTCTGTTATTTGAATAAGGAAATTATATTATGACTGAAGAACAGATTAACTCCAATAACGGGAACTATTCAGCCGAAAACATCCAGGTCCTGGAAGGTTTGGAAGCCGTAAGAAAGCGTCCCGCGATGTATATTGGTGACATTAGTACCAAAGGACTTCACCACCTGGTTTATGAAGTTGTGGACAACTCTATCGACGAAGCGCTCGCCGGCTATTGCGACCACATTGAAGTAACAATCAACGAAGATAACTCCATCACTGTACAAGATAACGGCCGTGGTATTCCGGTTGATTTCCACGAAAAGGAAAAGAAATCAGCACTGGAAGTTGTAATGACCGTATTACACGCCGGTGGTAAGTTCGACAAAGGCTCCTACAAAGTATCCGGCGGTCTTCACGGCGTAGGTGTATCTTGTGTGAACGCTCTGTCTACACACATGACTACACAAGTCTTCCGTAACGGGAAAATCTATCAGCAGGAATATGAATGCGGTCATCCGCAGTATCCGGTGAAGGAAATCGGTACAAGTGAAATCACAGGTACTCGCCAGCAATTCTGGCCTGACGGCACTATCTTCACAGATACCATTTACAACTACGAAATCCTTGCCACCCGCATGCGTGAACTGGCTTATCTGAACGCCGGTATCAAGATTACACTGACCGACCTTCGTATAAAAGATGAAGAAGGAAACGCAAAAATGGAAGTCTTCTACTCGGAAGAAGGTTTGAGAGAATTCGTCCGCTACATCGACTCTTCCCGCGAACATCTGGTGAATGATGTAATATACATCAATACTGAAAAGCAAGGTACACCGGTGGAAGTAGCCATCATGTACAATACATCATACAACGAAAATATCCACTCATACGTAAACAACATCAATACCATCGAAGGTGGTACACACCTGGCAGGCTTCCGCCGCGCACTGACCCGTACGCTGAAGAAATATGCCGAAGATAACAAGATGTTGGAGAAAGCCAAAGTGGAAATTGCAGGTGATGACTTCCGTGAAGGTCTGACTGCCGTTATTTCTATTAAGGTACAGGAACCTCAGTTCGAAGGACAGACCAAGACAAAACTTGGAAACAGCGAAGTAATGGGAGCTGTGGATCAGGCTGTAGGCGAAGCATTGAACTACTATCTGGAGGAGCATCCGAAGGAAGCGAAAATGGTAGTAGACAAAGTGATCCTGGCTGCGCAGGCACGTGTTGCCGCACGTAAGGCACGCGAGTCCGTACAACGTAAATCACCGATGTCCGGTGGTGGTATGCCGGGTAAACTGGCCGACTGCTCAAGCAAGGATCCGGACGAATGTGAATTGTTCCTCGTCGAGGGTGACTCGGCAGGCGGTTCGGCAAAACAAGGCCGTGACCGTAGATTCCAGGCTATCCTGCCGCTTCGCGGTAAAATTCTGAATGTGGAAAAGGCCATGTGGCACAAAGCGTTCGAAAGCGATGAAGTGAACAACATCATCCAAGCGCTGGGAATACGTTTTGGCGTAGACGGAGAGGACAGCAAGGAAGCTAATATTGATAAGTTGCGTTACAAGAAAGTAATCATCATGACCGATGCCGATGTCGATGGTTCTCACATCGACACACTGATTATGACGCTCTTCTTCCGCTACTTCCCGCAGGTAATCCGCAACGGGTACCTATATATCGCTACCCCGCCCCTCTACCTCTGCAAAAAAGGTAAAGTGGAAGAATATTGTTGGACAGACCAACAACGCCAGAAGTTTATCGACACCTACGGTGGCGGTTCGGAAAACGCCGTGCATACACAACGCTACAAAGGTTTGGGTGAAATGAACCCCGAACAGTTGTGGACAACAACCATGAATCCGGAAAACCGTATGCTGAAGCAGATAAGCATCGAGAATGCTGCCGAAGTAGATTATATCTTCTCTATGTTGATGGGTGAAGATGTCGGACCACGCCGCGAATTTATTGAGAAGAATGCAACATATGCAAATATCGATGCATAAAAGAAATCAGTGATTAATGACTAACGATCAGTGATTAGTCACTGAATAACACGTTTTTATTAACCAACCTCACATCTTACAACGAAGAAGCGCCGGACAGACAGGAGAATCCTGTTGACCGGCGCTTTTCTTTTTGGCTTTTATGAGATGTGCTCCTGTTCAGCTCATGAAGCGGATTCCATGCCATCTCACAGCATATTCTGCTTCTTCATTTCCTCTGCCACCAGTTCCAGTTCGGCATACCAATCTTCACCAAACTTGCGTATCAACGGTTCCTTCAGGAATTTATATACCGGAAGATTCTCTTTCCGTCCCAGCAGTACAGCTGCCTTGCACACATCCCAGCGATTATAATTCACCGCCTTATAAGCTCCGTAATCCCCCACCCTTATCGGATATAAATGACAGGAGACAGGTTTGTAAAAATCCGTCTTACCCTCCCGGTAAGCCTTCTCAATAGCACAATAACAACAGCCTTTCTCATCATAACAAGTAAAAACACAATCCTTATTATTCACAATAGAGGTCACCAGGTCGCCTTCGCAATCCGTATAAACAACCCCTTGTTTCTCTAATACGGCACGTGCCTCAGGCGAGAGTTCATCCCAAATCACCGGAAGCACTTCTTCCAATTTTTCGATTTCATCCAATTCCACGGGAGCACCGGCATCCCCTTCAACACAACAAGCCCCCTTGCAAGCACCCAGATCGCAGAGGAACTTCTCACGCAGTACATCAAAACTCACTACGACATCACCTACCTGTATCATCGCTCATTCAAAGATTAGAAAAGAGAAAGGCGGAGTCATCCCCCGCCTCTGCCCATATAGTTATAACAGTTTACTTAATTAAATCCTTACCTGTAATCTCAGCCGGCTGCGCCATACCAAGGATATGCAGGACAGAAGGAGCAACATCTGCCAAAACGCCGTCCTCAACCTTGGCTGCCTTGTTCTCCGTTACATAAACAAAGGGAACAGGATTCAGAGAGTGAGCCGTGTTCGGAGTGCCATCTTCATTCAAAGCATGATCGGCATTACCATGGTCAGCAATGATGATAACTTCATAATCGTTAGCCTTAGCTGCTTCTACCGTATCTTTCACGCATTCGTCGATAGCTTTCACAGCTTTCTCAATAGCGCCATAAATGCCCGTATGCCCCACCATATCACCATTAGCAAAGTTCACGACAATAAAATCGAACTTCTGAGTGTTGATAGCTTCCACCAGTTTATCTTTGACTTCATAAGCACTCATTTCCGGCTTCAAGTCGTAAGTAGCAACTTTCGGGGATGGAACCAAGATACGCTCTTCTGCATCGTATGGAGCTTCGCGGCCACCGTTGAAGAAGAAAGTAACATGTGCATATTTTTCTGTCTCAGCGATGTGCAGCTGGGTTTTTCCTTGAGCGGACAGATACTCACCCAACGTATTCCGTACATTCTCTTTATCAAAGAGGATATGAACGCCCTTGAATGAAGAATCATACGGAGTCATACAGTAATATTGCAATCCCGGAATAGTATGCATGCCTTGTTCAGGCATATCTTGCTGCGTCAATACGACAGTCAATTCCTTTGCACGGTCGTTGCGGTAGTTGAAGAAGATTACAACATCACCTTCCTTGATAGTGCCATCTACATTAGCATTCACAATCGGCTTGATGAATTCATCCGTTACCCCTTCGTCATAAGATTCCTGCATGGCCTGAACCATATCCGCAGCTACCTTACCTTCACCGTTTACCAGCAAGTCATAAGCCACTTTCACACGTTCCCAACGTTTATCGCGGTCCATAGCATAGAAACGCCCTACGATAGAAGCAATCTTACCGGCAGATTTTGCGCAATACGCAGAAAGTTCTTCGATAAACCCTTTACCACTTTTCGGGTCAGTATCACGACCGTCCATAAAACAGTGGATAAAAGTATTGTCAATGCCATATTCCTTAGAGATGTCACACAATTTAAACAGATGATCCATAGAACTGTGCACACCACCATTGGAAGTCAATCCCATGAAATGAACATTCTTACCGTTTTCTTTGGCATATGAGAAAGCAGAAACGATTTCAGGATTCTGCATGATGCTATTGTCGGCACAGGCACGGTTAATCTTCACCAAGTCCTGATATACGATACGTCCGGCACCGATATTGAGATGTCCCACTTCCGAGTTGCCCATCTGTCCGTCGGGCAGACCTACGTTCTCACCACTTGCTTGCAGTTGTGAGTGAGGATATGTTGCCAACAGATAGTCCCAGTATGGAGTGGGTGTATTGAAAATCACATCGTCTTTGCCTTGATCACCGATACCCCAGCCATCAAGAATCATTAAAAGGGCTTTCTTACTCATAATATTAATTGATTTTAATTGTACAATCCTTAACCTTAGGAAAATTGTTCTCTTTAGAGAAGAACGGATTTTCCGGGTGCAAAGGTACGAAAAAGCGCGGTTAATGCGTACTCTTTCAAATGATTTATGTACTTTTGTCGCGCTTTAAAAAACAAAAAAGAAGAAATATGGACGATTCAAACCCACGAACGTGCAATAGTATTTACAATTAAAGCGAACTGAGACGTTGCCCGCAATGCCTCTATTCGCACTAAAGAAAGGAGGCAATAAGATGAGAACGTATCTTTATTGTGAGGCCGGCTTTGTGGAAAAGCCGCAATGGATGCCCAACAGCTGGGTAAACGTTGAATGCCCTGATGACAACGATTTCGATTTCCTTACCCAAGAACTGAAAGTTCCCGAATCATTTCTGGAAGACATCGCCGATGCGGACGAACGCCCGCGTACGGAAACAGAGGGCAATTGGCTGCTCACCATCCTGCGTATCCCTATGCAGAGCAGTCAGTACGGCATCCCTTTCATCACTGTGCCCATCGGCATCATCACCAACAATGAGATTATCGTATCGGTATGCTACCACAAGACTGAGCTTATCTCGGATTTCATCCAGCATACACGCCGCAAGGGCATCGTAGTGAACAACAAGCTGGACTTAATCTTGCGGATGATTTACTCGTCTGCCGTCTGGTTTCTGAAATACCTGAAACAAATCAACAATGATGTTGCCAATGCGGAAAAGGAACTGGAAAAGAGTATCCGCAACGAAGACCTGCTTCGCCTGATGAAGTTACAGAAAACCCTTGTCTACTTCAACACCTCCATCCGTGGAAACGAAGTGATGATCGGCCGCCTGAAGAATATCTTTCAAGACACCAACTATCTGGATATGGAGCTATTGGAGGATGTCATCATCGAACTGAAACAGGCATACAACACCGTGAATATCTACAGTGATATCCTTACGGGAACGATGGACGCTTTCGCCTCCATCATCTCCAACAACGTCAATGCCATCATGAAGCGTATGACGAGCCTATCCATCACGCTCATGATACCGACACTGATAGCCAGTTTCTATGGCATGAATGTGGATATTCACCTGGAAGGTTTCCCGTATGCTTTCATATTTATCATCCTGATTTCCGTCATTCTGTCGGCAGGAACATTTATCTGGTTCAGGAAGATCAAGTGGTTCTAAAGACAAGCCGCTATTACCGCGTTTGCTTTTACTTCGAAGATGGGGTAGTTACGGTTTCGTGACTATCATTGTCTTTGATGTCTACTTCCGCATCCTCTTTCTCCTCTTCTTCATTCTTGACAGGACATGGCCGTTTTTTCCAAGAGAGAGGCGTCACCATGGCCGAAGGCTTAGTTGCCGAAGGTTTCATAAAGCTGTCCATCCAGGAATCATCCGCATCGTCTACATCCTCCCTATCAGTAGCCGCTGAAGCTTGAGGTACAGAAGATTGGAAGGCAGAAGGTGCTTGTACCGGTTGGTCCGGAGCGTTCAGCAAGAAAGCATACGCATTTTTCGTATCCTTCAGAGCGTTCGAGGTTTTGAAAAATGTGACAAGATTCATGATCACTAGAAAGAAAGAAGCAATAGGCGCAAGAGCTATGATAAGTGCCAACCTGACCAATAACTGCACAAACGGATAAAAAAGACTATCTATAAGATCAGAGCTGATTACCCAGGTTTCTCTTGAAGACTTTGTAGACTTAAAAGCTGAAGGAATGCCGCCGATACCTGCATATATCCACGCATTCATAGCGTCACCGGTAGACTGCCAGATAGAAAAGCCCAATATCATAAAAGCCAACACAAAGATACATTTTACCAGAGACCACACTTTCCGTCTCCCCAAAGTAGATATTTCCTCTTCGGCCGCTTTCAGGTTGCAGTCATGGCACAAAGGTTTACCGTCATAAGAGTACACAGAGCTATTCAGACAGTTCTGGCACAACCCCACTCCACAAGATGCACAGGTCGCAACGGCATAAGTATTTGAATGTTTGTAGCAATTCATAAGTGTTTTTCTTTGCTTACAAAGGTATGTAAAGAAAAACACTCTTCCAAATGATATTGACAAGAACTTATCCCCTAGCAAGTATCAACTGAAAGGCAAGAAAGTAGCTTCATCTTACCATTTAAAACCATCCTCCTACTTTATACCTCAGTCCTCCCTTGTATGAGACAACCAGCGAGCAACATGAAGCGGCCAATCAGCAATATTATAAGTGACCCACTGAAGTTGTACGATCAACCGACTAAAGTCATTCAAACGAGTGACTCCAGTCGTTCGTTCAACCTACTTCAGTCGGTCATCTGCAAACAGTCATATAAAGGTTGCGAAACATAGAAGATTTGCCTGCAGGAAGTACATATCGGAGAGGTAAGAAGACCACACGGCTCAGTAATGACTGAAAGCTGAAAGCAATCTTTCAGGGAGTGTTTTCAGCCGAAAGGCCGATGAACAGGAAGGATAGCGGAAACTGAAAGAACCGAAACCATCGTTCTAGGAAAGAAAACGGACGACGGCAAGTTGTTCATGCTTAACTACGGTTACGGTTTATGCGAAGGAGCAAGCCGCAAGAAATACGGACGCCCGTTTATCACCTGCCATAATCCACAGAACGGGGAAAAGATATTCTTCAATCAGTTGAGCGTCAGGAAAGATATGATTGAGGATGCTTTGCGGACAGCCCATGCATTGTATATATTAACCGACAAGAACCAGTTCCTGTTTATCGTCCTGAACGAAGCGATAGAATAATTATCCGAAGTCGAGCGCCAACTGCCCGTCGCCCAGCAGATTGAACGTCATGCGGTGATAAGGCGTAGTGCCGTGTTCGGCAATGGCGGCACGGTGCTTCTTGGTGGGATAGCCTTTGTTATGGTCCCAGTCATAATAAGGGAATTCTTGGTGCAGGCGGTTCATATAGTCGTCACGGTAGGTTTTGGCAAGAATGGAGGCGGCAGCGATAGACAGATATTTGCCGTCACCCTTGACTACCGTCGTATGCGGCAGGTCCCGATATTTCTTGAAACGGTTGCCGTCAATCAGAAGATGTTCCGGACGCATCTTCAACTGGTCTACCGCGCGATGCATGGCAAGGAACGAGGCGTTCAGGATATTCATCTTGTCAATCTCTTCGGGAGATACGATGCCGACAGCCCAAGCAAGCGCTTCTTTCTCAATCACCTCACGCAAGGCATAACGCTGGTGCTCCGTCAGTTGCTTGGAGTCATTCAGTAATTCATTCTTGAAATCTTTGGGAAGGATAACGGCAGCAGCATACACAGATCCTGCCAGGCAACCACGGCCGGCCTCATCACAACCGGCTTCTATCAGGTCTTTGTTCAAGTAAGGTAATAGCATCGCAATAATAATTTAGAGACACAAAGATAAATCTTTTTGAAGTCAAACCAGACTTTTAAAAGGAAAATAATTACATTTGCAAAAATAAGACCAACCATGAAGAAAGCTCTGTATCTAATACTTGCAGTTCTCTCGTTAACTGTGACTCCTTTACAAGCCCAAGATATAAATCAAGCCAAGACTTTAGTTGAACAAGCTCAAAACGCTCTGTTCAGTAATCCTAAACAAGCTTCTTACTATGCGGCACAAGCTGCCGCCCTATTCCCCGAAGATCAGCCTAATGAGATTCGTACACAAGCTATGATTCTCCACAGTCAGGCAGAACAGCTACTGGGTAACTTCGACTTGAGTATCAAAAATTTATATGATACACAGAGATATATCACCCCTGCAAACAAACGGCAAACAGCTCAACTCTATTCTCTCATGGGGCGCGTCTACAGTAAGCTGGGTGATTATAACAAAGGCATCGAACTAAATGACAAAGCCACTTCCATTTTTAAATCCTTAGGAGATTCGGCTTCGGTGGCCGGATGCTATAATGAGCGCGGAGTCATGCACTACCTACTTGATGAATTTGTGGTAGCTGAAAAATTTCTTCAACGAGCACTGACAATCAACCGTGCCCAACGAAACTTAAAAGAGATTGCTACCAATCTGAATAATTTATGTCTATATCAAGGAGATACGGAAAAGAAACTCTCCCTTATTCAAGAAGCAATTGCCATCAACAAGAATCTGGATGCCCAATGGTCACTGGGAGAGAACTACAACAATATGGGCAAGCAATATTACTTCGGCGAGCAATACTCCAAAGCTTTGGAAGCTCTGCAGAAAGCCTATGAATACGCCCATAACATCGGTGCCAAAGAGCTGATTTGTGATAATTATGAATATTCATCGTGGGTATATGCCGCCATAGGTGACTATAAACAAGCCTACACCCGCCTCAGCCAGATGTATGCTTTGAGTAAAGAACTGCAAAGCAGCAACAAGCTGCGCAACATTGAGCAGGAAATCTCTTATAAAAGATACCAAGACCAGAAATATGCCACCGAGATGCAGGAACAAACCTATAAAATAGAACTGTTGAAACGCAATTTATGGCTCTTAGGCAGTGTACTCGTCCTTGGGTTAGCTTTCAGCATCTTCTTATATAAATGGTATAAACGCAGGAAAGGCCTTCAACTGATAGAGACCCGCTACCAACTGGAATTGTCGCAACGCGAATTATCCGAACTGAAACTGCACCAACAGGAATTGGAACTGCAAAATGTACAAAACGCCTTAGACAACAGTCAACAAGAAGTAACCAGCTTTGCCGTATTTCTTAGAAGCCGTAACGAACTACTGGACAAAATACGCGAGATGATTAAGGAAGGGTATAGAATGGACAACCAAGCACTCGTCCCCCACCTTAAAAAGGTGAACGCTTATATCAGCCAATACCAGAGCGGAGACAAAACCAACAATACGCTGCTGCTGAATATCGAGGAGAAAAGTAAAGAGTTTATTGAAAGGCTAACCAAGGAACACCCGAACTTGACACAAGGAGAAAAATATCTGGCAACCATGCTGCGCGTCAATCTTTCAACGAAAGAAATCTCAATGATTAGTGGCAACAGTCCTAAAACAATTAATATGAATCGCTACAGATTACGTAAGGCTTTGAACTTACCAACAGAAAAAGACCTGGTGGAATACTTGCAAAACTACTAAAACACCTATTAGAATAAATTGCCTGTTTGTAGATATGCGCCAACGCCATATAGTGCTATATTACAAGCATTTGCAATTATCATTGTAGATTAAAAAAACAGCAAATCCACCCTCTTTGTAGACATTTTACAGACCATTCTTCATAGGAATACTCCAAATTATATCTCTTTCTTTGCCATGTGAGAAACAAATGTTATTAACCTTAAAAACTATCACACATGGGTAAAATTAAAAAGTATTCCTTAATACAAAGAGCCGCTTTGCTGGCCTTTCTCTTTGTATGTTTGGTACCGCTAAGTTCTTTAGCACAAACCATCCAATTAACCGGTACAGTAACCGACACCAAAGGAGAAACTCTCATTGGCGCCAGTGTTTTGGAAAAAGGTACAACCAATGGTTGCATCACCGACATCGACGGCAACTTTGCATTGACTGTTGCTCCTAATGCGACAATGGTAATCTCTTACGTGGGCTATGTCGCTCAAGAGATTCCTCTGAACGGACAAAAAGTATTGAAAGTAACGCTGAAAGATGATACTGAAATGCTGGACGAAGTAGTTGTTATCGGTTACGGTACAATGAAGAAAAGCGATATGACCGGAGCTATATCTTCGGTTGATACAGAAGAATTGACCAAGCGTGCCACAACCAATCCTGCCGAAGCATTACAAGGAAAAATTGCCGGCGTAAATATTATGAAGGCCGGCGGTAACGCAGGTGCAGGTATTTCTGTTAAGATTCGTGGTGTGAAATCTTTCGGCAGCAATGAGCCACTTTATATTATCGATGGTTTCCCCGGAGATATTGATAATGTTAATCCGCAGGATATCCAATCTATGGAAGTACTTAAAGATGGTGCTGCTGCCGCTATCTACGGTTCGGTGGCAGCCAATGGGGTAATCATCATCACTACCAAGAATGGTAAGAAAGGTGAAACGCATATTGATTTCAATACTTACCTGAGCATTACGCAAGTTGCCAACAAACTGGAGATGACCAATGCAGAACAGTATAAGAGCACGATTAAAACCATGTTCGAAAACTACAATGAGCAATATCCCGGTGACACGAAAGCTATCCCCGCCTATTGTACCAGTGACACCGGAATAGACACAGACTGGCAAGATACCATGCTGAGAAGCGGTGTTTCGCAAAACTATATGTTCAGCGTACGCGGCGGAAGCGAAACCGCCCAATATTCCGTGTCCTACAACCATGCAGATGACAAAGGCATTTTCTTAGGCAATAACTACCGCCAAGACAACGCCCGCATGAAAATGCACATGACCAAATACATCTTCGACGTGGATGCCAACCTCAGCTTACGCTATACAAAAAGCAAACAGCCACAATACAGCCTGAGAGAAATGTATGGAATTTCTCCGCTACTTCCCATCTACGATGAATCAGAGAAATACGGCTTCGCATTAACTGCCAGCCAGCAACTGCCTGCCAACAACAACGTAATGGCCGACCATACTTACCGGGATGCAGCGACCAAGAAGTTCTATACAACGGCCAATGTATCGGTGGGCGTGAAGTTAGCCTCCTATCTCAATTTCAAGACCAGCTATGCCTATCGTGGCGTGCATTACCGCTACAACCGCCACTACCCCGACTACATTTCAAATGCACAATCACCTTACGAATACCCCTTCTCCGAAGAATCTACTTACTATTGGGAAGAGCAAGTGATTGACAATATCCTGACCTTCAACAAGGAGTTCGGAAAACATAATGTAAACGTAATGGCAGGTTCCTCTATCACTGCCACTAAATATACGGAAAACGGTGTAAGCGTGACCGGCAAGACCACAAAGTATTTCGTAGACGCAAACGGCAACTTACAAAGTAAAGAAGAAGCTGCCGGTTTCCTCGACCCTAACTTCAGTACGATTGATGCGGGTTCAGGTGGTACTTATGCCGGTAATGGTACCAACTACAAGTACAACCGCGCTTCCTTCTTCGGCCGTGTGAACTACAATTATAACAACCGTTACCTCGTTCAGGCCACTATGCGCTATGACGGTTCCTCCAAATTCGGCTCCGATAACCGATGGGGCTGTTTCCCCTCCGTAGCAGTGGGCTGGAGAATCAGCGAAGAAGAGTTCTTCCCGAAAGACAGTTTCATCAACAGCCTAAAATTCCGCGCCAGTTGGGGACGTTTGGGTAATGAGAACGCACTGGGATATTATGATTTCCAGGCACTGATTACAAATCTCAATTACTACAATGGCGGCTACGTACAAGGTACCGGTAGCAGCCCATGGCCCGGTGCGGCTTCCTGGGAAATGGAAAACCGTGGCTTGAAGTGGGAAACAACAGATACCAAGAACATCGGCTTCGACTTCGGTATGTTCAACAACAAACTGACCGGTAGCATCAACTACTACATCAATCAGACAGAAGACTTGTTGATTACCAAGCGTCTGTCTCCTTCCGCCGGTTACGAGAATCCTATCTTGAACGTAGGTAAAATCCGCAATAACGGTATTGAGCTCGAACTGAACTGGAGCGACAAGGTAAAAGACTTTGAATACAATGTCGGCTTCAACTTCTCTACCACCAAGAACGAAGTGGTGGAATTGGCCTCCCAAGGTCAGGCATTGCCTGCCACCGGCTTATTATATGACACTGACCACGTTCCGGCCTATGCTAAAGAAGGTAAGTCTATCAGTGGCTTCTACTTGTATCGCACAGATGGAATATTCCAAAGTGACGCCGAAGTGGAAGCATGGAATGCCGAGCATGGAACCAAGGATAGCCAAGGAAATTGGATAGGCATACAACCTAAAGCGAAAGCTGGTGATATCCGTTTCAAAGATTTAGATGGCAATGGTGTGCTCGATGAAGACGACAAAGAATATTGCGGTACAGGTATTCCCAAGATAGAAGCAAACCTCAACTTCTCCGGTTCATACAAAGGTTTCGACCTCTCATTCAGCCTGGGCAGTGCATGGGGGCATAAACTGTACAACGGCAACAGATATTTCTATGAATCGATGAGTGCTCCGCTTAACATGCTTAGCAGTGTTGCCAACGCTTGGACACCTACTAACACCCATACCGATATCCCACGCGCAGTATTCAGTGACCCGAACCAGAACTCACGCGAATCCGACCGCTTTTTGGAGAATGGTAACTTCGTACGCCTGCGCCAGGCACAGATAGGCTATACGCTGCCCATTTCTCTGCTAAAGAAAGCACATATCGAGAAGTTGCGCTTCTACATCAGTGGCGACAACCTGTTCACCATCACCGGATATACCGGTGTTGACCCAGAATTCTCAACCAGCAGTCCGCTGAACTCGGGCGTAGACAGATATATCTATCCGTTCACCCGTTCATACACAGTGGGAGCACAGCTTACATTCTAATTCATTAAACTAATAGTATATCGATATGAAGAAATTAATATATCTGGCAAGTCTTTGCCTCGCCATGTCTTTCGCTTCTTGCGATGACTTCCTGACCGTCTCTTCTCCCGACAAGATGACTACCGACAAGTTCTGGAGAACCCAATCGGATGCCGAAGCTACCCTGGCTTCCGTCTATGCCCAGCTTTATCATGGCGACCCTTACGCCACCAGTGAGGTAAGATGGCCGGTAGAAGCATTCCGCACGGATTTGTATATTTTCGGTACAGATGCTGTAAACTACCAGACTTGGATAGACATCTACAACTTTAACTACACCAATGGTAACACTCAGTTCTCTTACTATTATCAAGATCTGTATCGAGGTATCAACTTTGCCAATCAAGTACTGGAGTTTACTCCTCTCATCCCCGAAAGCGGAATTACAGAAAATAAGCGCAGCGAACTTATGGCCGAAGCCCACTTCATGCGTGGCTATTATCACCTGATGCTGTTGCTGAACTGGGAGAAGATTATTATCCGCGATAAATACATCACCAATGAGGCAGACCTGAATAAGCCTCTGTCCGACCGCGTGGCGTGCTGGGAATTTGTTGTCAATGAATTGAAGCAAGGCACATCACTGCCTGCCACACGCCCTGAAACGGAAGTTGGACGTGCCACTTCCGGTACAGCCAATGCTTATTTGGGATTTGCTTGTCTGACACGTGCTTACGAAGAAAGTGCTCAGGAAGAAAGTCATTTAAGAGATGCATTGGAAGCTATTAATAAAGTGCAAGGCTACGAACTGGTTAGCGGTGATGCATTGATTAATATGTTCAACGGCCGCAACAAGAACTGTAAAGAATCCGTATTTGAACTGCAATATAGTTTATCTACAGACAACGGAGCTGCCTATTACTCCTATATTCATTCCTGGATAAGGGTAGGAGAACTTGGTGGCTGGGATGAGATCCTGCCAAGCGATGTACTGATGAAGGAATTTAAGAAAGAGGGCAAGAATTCACTCTCAGGCGGATATGACGAACGTCTATACAATACGGTATATTTCCAAGACGACTTTTACAATGACGGCACCGGAAAGATTTACGGATATGATTATGATGAAATCTTCTGGAAATGGAAAACGAATGAAAAGAAAGAATATGTTGACAAAAACGGCAATGTAATTAAAATAGAAGGAGAAAAAGGAGGCTTCGATAGTTTGGACGAAGAATTAGAAGCTAAAGGAGGAGTCAAGGAGGTATATGACCGTCCTAATTTCCGCCGCTTCACTCCTATCAATGAAGAAGAACGTCAAATGGCAAGATGTGCTTACAACATTCCTTTAATGCGTTACGCCAACGTGCTTCTGATGAAGGCCGAAATTCTGAACAAACAAGGACACCCTGAGCTGGCTATCCCCATCATCAATGAGATCAGGGCCAAACATGGCAATATGCCTGCTATGACCGGAACTACACAATCCGAAGTTCAGGCTCAGATTGAGCATGAACGCATCATTGAGTTCCCGTTGGAAAGCTACCGCTGGTATGACCTGCGCCGTTGGGGAAAATTGGAAGCTACCTTAAGCTCGCGCGGTTTTGTGGCAGACAGACATTCCTTCTATCCTATTCCGTTGTGGGAAATCAATGCCAACAACGAAGTGAAATAAAAGCCATATAATCAAAAACAAGGCGGCTTTACTGCCGCCTTGTTTACTTATAATAAATTATCTTTGCCCCAAAAACGACATAGATATGTTTACAATCATCGGACTAATGCTCACAGGAATGCTGCTGGGCTACCTCTTACGGAAACGGAATCTGGGCGGAATCCATAAAGTCATCACAGTGCTCATCTGGCTACTCCTCTTCATACTGGGTATTGAAGTGGGGGGGAACGAACAGATCATCAAAGGACTGCATACCATCGGACTCGAAGCCGTCATACTCACGATAGGCGGGACTTTGGGAAGCGTGATTGCCGCCTGGGCATTGTGGAAAGCCTTGTACAAACGGAAAGGAGGCCGGGCATGAAAGGGAGTCTCATCATAGTCGGCTTTTTTGTGCTGGGGACACTCTGCGGAGTCTTTCACCTGATACCTATCGATATCGTAATAGATAGTAAAGTCAGCTTTTATGCACTTTGCGCACTGATGTTCAGTGTAGGGCTAAGTGTAGGCAACGACCCGCAAACGTTGAAAAACTTCCGTTCACTCAATCCACGGTTGATATTCCTGCCTATCATGACCATTCTGGGTACGTTAGCAGGCTCCGCCGCAGTCAGCCTGATACTGACCCACCGTTCACTGACGGATTGTCTGGCTGTAGGTTCGGGCTTCGGTTACTATTCGCTCTCCAGCATCTTCATCACCGAATATAAAGGAGCCGAATTGGGAACCATCGCACTACTCGCCAACATCAGCCGCGAGATACTGACACTACTGGCTGCCCCCTTGCTGGTGCGCTGGTTCGGTAACCTCGCCCCCATCTCAGCCGGAGGAGCAACTACCATGGACACCACGCTGCCCATCATCACACGCACTGCCGGACAACAGTTCGTTGTAGTTTCCATCTTCCACGGGTTCGTGGTCGATTTCAGCGTCCCGTTTCTTGTGACCCTGTTTTGTTCGATATAAACACTTAATCTGATTGATATCATGAAACTTAAATTATATTCTTTCATCTCCGCCTTACTGATTTGCAATAATATGCTGGCCGACAATGACCCTTGGCAGAACCCGCAAATCAACGAGATAAACAGAGAGCCGATGTATGCACACTTCATTCCGTTTACGAATGAAGCCAACGCCCTGAAACAACAGTCTCTGCCTGCGGATGTACGTTTCAACGTAAATCCTGCCGCCGAACGGCGCATCTCGCTGGATGGCACTTGGAAGTTCTTGTTCTCAAAGAACAACGAGCTTTGCCCTGAAGATTTCTACAAACCGGGATACAACACCCGGAAGTGGAGCAAGATACAAGTCCCCGGAAGCTGGGAGTTGCAAGGCTTCGATGCACCTATTTATACGGATACCCGTTATCCATTCCCTGCCAATCCACCTCATGTGCCTGCCGACTACAATCCGGTGGGAGCTTACATCCGCGAGTTCACAGTTCCCGGCGGTTGGGAAGGTATGGATATCTTCCTCGACTTCGAGGGAGTGGAATCCGCCTACTACGTATGGGTGAACGGCGAACTTGCCGGATATGCTGAAGACAGCCGCCTGCCGTCTCACTTCAACATCACGAAGCTCCTGAAAAAAGGCAGCAACAAACTTGCCGTCAAGGTGTTCCGTTACAGCGACGGTTCTTACCTCGAAGGACAGGACTACTGGAAATACAGCGGCATCGAGCGTGATGTTTATCTTTATGCCCGTCCGCAAAGCCGTGTGCGCGACTTCCGGATGACTGCCGAACTGATTAATGATTATAAAGACGGAGAATTCAACCTGGATGTCATCCTCCACCAGCCGAAGGCAGGAGAAACTGTTGAAGTGAAAGTACTGGATGCAGGACAAGTAATTTACAACCAGAAGAAAACCGTCTCATCTCCTACAGATACTTTATTCACCCAGCAACACATCTTCCCGGATGCACGTGCCTGGAATGCCGAAACGCCGAATACCTATACTCTGGTGGTCAGCACCTTCGATGCACAAGGAAAACCGTTAGAATCTTTCACCCATCTTTTTGGTTTCCGCACGGTGGAGATGCGCAACGGCATGCAGATGATTAACGGAAAAGCAGTACTCTTTAAGGGAGTGAACCGTCACGAACACGACCCGCACAAAGGACGCACCGTCAGCGTGGCTTCCATGATACACGATATTCAGTTGATGAAGCAATTCAATCTGAATGGTGTGCGCAACTGCCACTACCCTAATAACTATGCATGGTATGAGCTTTGCACGGAATTCGGCCTGTATATGGTGGATGAAGCCAACATCGAAAGCCACGGTATGCAGGATCACAAAGATGGTACGCTTGCCAATTATCCGGATTGGGAACTCCCTTTCATGCAGCGCATGAGCCGCATGATTGCACGCGACCGTAACTGCACAGCGATCGTCACCTGGTCTATGGGCAATGAGTCCGGCTATGGCAAGCACTTCGAAACATTATATGATTACACGAAGAAAGTAGATTCTACCCGCCCGGTGCAGTACGAAGGGGGCGGGTACGATGCCAAGAGCGACATCTATTGTCCGATGTATGCCCGTATCTGGTCATTACGCCGTCATATCAATCAACGCGACAAGCGCCCTATGATTATGTGTGAGTATGCTCATGCCATGGGCAACAGCGTAGGAAACTTCCAGGATTACTGGGATTTGATTTATAAATATGATCAGTTGCAAGGTGGCTTCATCTGGGACTGGGTAGACCAGACATTCGCTATCAAAGATAAAGATAACCGTGACATCTGGGCTTTCGGCGGCGACATGGGATTTGTGGGCATCGTCAACGATTCCAACTTCTGCGCCAACGGACTGGTAGCCGCCGACCGTACTCCGCATCCGCACATTTATGAAGTGAAGAAAGTGCTCCAATATATCCACTTTGAGCCGGTTGCTTTCACACCCAATAAGATAAAGGTTACCAACCGGCACGATTTCATCGGCCTGGAAGGATATACTCTGCGCTGGGCAGTGGAATGTGACGGAAAGGCGGTACAAAGCGGGGAAATGGATTTCCCGGCAATCACAGCGGGAAGTTCCGCCAACATCGAACTCCCCCTGAAAACGTTGCCTGCCGATGGCAAGGAATATTTCCTTACCCTGCGTGCATTCACCAAAAACGAAGCGCCGTTGATTCCGAAAGGACACGAGGCGGCCATCGAGCAATGGTTATTGCCATCCGTCCCGATTGAAAAGGCCGTTCAGCCGACTAACGGCAAACTGACCGTAGAGCGTAACAGTGAAGCCATCACTCTGACAGGAAACAACTTCCGGATAGCATTCTCCACTCGAAACGGTGAAATGACAGAGTTGAGTTACAATGGAAAGAATCTGATAAAAGAAGGTCTGCAACCCAACTTCTGGCGCCCGCTGACAGACAATGATATCCCGAACGGACATCTGTACCGTTGCCTCACTTGGAAGACAGCCGGACCGGATGCCGAACTGGAAGACTTGAACATAGCGGAAAGCCAACAAAGGGTTACAGTCACTGCCACCTACAAAATGGAAGCACAAGATTCAAGATTGCAAACGGCCTATGACATCCGTCCTGACGGTGCAGTCCGGGTGAGCATGCACTTCACTCCCGGCAAACAGGCACTGAACGAAATGCCTCGTCTGGGTATGCGCATGATACTTCCGGCGGAATATGAGATGATGTCCTGGCTGGGACGAGGACCACAGGAAAACTATGCCGACCGGAAGACAGGGGCATTGGTGGGCCTGTACAACGCAACGGTTTGGGAACAGTTCCATCCGTATGTGCGTGCTCAGGAAACGGCTAATCACTGCGATGTGCGCTGGGTGGCGCTGCGCAATGCCGATGGTAACGGTTTGCTCGTTACGGGAGAAGAGCCGCTGAGTATCAGTGCCTGGAACTTCCCGATGGAAGATATCGAATACCGCCCTTCGCAGGTGGAACGCCGCCACGGGGGAAGTATCGTGAAGAAGGATATGGTATGGCTGAACATCGACCATAAACAGATGGGTGTAGGTGGTGACAATACATGGGGAGCGCAAGTGCATCCCGAATATACCATCACACCGCACGAATGGAAGTACAGCTTTACGCTACTGCCACTTGGGGCGAAGGATGATGCAGCGGAACAGGCTAATAAGTGCTGGTTCTGAGTGATAAATTCGTAATAAAAAGGAATATGAAACATAAATTTATACACATCATTTGCTTTACGCTACTGGTTGCAGGCCTCACCGCCTGCACCTCCGGTAGTAAGAAAACTACAGAGCAAAGGTACGCTTTCAGTAACATACTGGATGTTGCCTACACTCCCGACACCCTGCACCGTTGCTACGGCTGGTTCACAGACGCCGGTTCGTGGATGGGTTTCACTCTGCCCGAAAAAGATAAATGGGTGAACGGCTTCTGCGGTCCGTTCAGTCTGGATATGTTCCGCCGCCAATGGATGGCACAGTCTGCCGTCACAGTAAATTTTGCCGGAAACACCTCAGACAGTTTCCTTCCCGACTCTACCTGCTACTTCCCCGGCGAACTCTATATGTCCGCCCACTCCGACGCGGGAAGCATCACGCAACAACTTCACTTCGCCGATGCCTCAACCGCCCTCCTGCGCATAGAGTCCGACAAAGCGGAAGACTTGCTCCTGTCCGGCAGCCAATGGGGAAAAGACGTCACCGTCATCATAGAGCAAAACTCTGTCATCGCCCGCCATCCCAGCGGAGAAAGCGTGACCATAACATTTACTCCCGACGTGACACTTGCCCAAACGGAAAATAACTACTCCGCCCTTATCCACAGTCCGAAGTACCCCGTCTACGTAGCCATTTCTTTTTTCACCTCCGAAAAAGAAATGACTGCCGGCTTACAGAACCTCCCCACCCTGCTCAACAATCCCGGAAAGGCATTGCAAGCCAATGCCGAACGTTGGGAAGGATATCTGACCAAGATACTGCGCAAGGACATGAAGCCCGAATACGACCGTATAGCCGTGAAAGCCGTCACCACCCTTATTTCCAACTGGCGCACGCATCGCGGCGGACTGCTTCATGAAGGTATCGTCCCGAGCCATGCAGTAGGCTACTTTGTGGGTTTCTGGGCATGGGACAGCTGGCGCTTCAGTGCCGGAACCGCCAAGTTCGACCCCGAACTGGCAAAGAACAACATCCGCGCCATGTTCGACTACCAGCAACCGGACGGCATGGTTATCGACTGCATCTACACCGACCCGTCAGAAAACAACGCCCGCGACAGCAAGCCGCCATTGGTATGCTGGGCAGTGGATGAAATCTTCACGCATACAGGCGACACCGCTTTCGTCTCTGAAATGTACCCGCAACTGCTCTCCTACTACAAATGGTGGTATCAGAAACGTGACCACAACCGTAACGGCATGTGCGAATACGGTTCAACCGACGGTACGCTGGAAGCTGCCGCATGGGAAAGCGGCATGGACAATGCCATCCGTTTCGACGATGCCGTGATGCTGAAGAATGACGGAGCTGACGATGCCTGGAGCATGGACCAGGAAAGTGTAGACCTGAATGCTTATCTAGCCTTGGAGTGCAAACTGCTGAAGAAGTTTGCCGGATTGCTGAATGTGTCTTTCGATGGTCCCGACTACAGTGATAAAGTAGCCGATTACTTCTTCGACAAACAACTCAACTTCTTCTTCGACCGCCGTCTGAAAGACGGCTCCTTCATCGAAGAACCGGGTTGCGAGGCTTATACTCCACTGTGGACACAGATTGCCACTCAGTCGCAAGTGGACAGCATGCTGCCCATGCTGCAAGATACCGCGAAGTTCTCTACATACATCCCTTTCCCGACCATTGCAGCGGATAATCCCAAGTACAATCCGCGCGGCTACTGGCGTGGCCCCATCTGGCTGGACCAGACTTACTTTGCCATCCGCGGATTGAGGAACTATGGTTATCAGAAACTTGCCGATGAATATACCTTGCAGGTATTCGACCGTCTGAGCGGACTGAAAGAAGGAGCACCCATTCACGAGAATTACGGTACGCACACCGGAGAACGATTGAAAGCTCCACACTTTAGCTGGAGTTCGTCACACCTGTTGATGATGTATGATGACTATGGGAAGTAAACAGTAACATTAAAGAAAACCAACCGTTCCAAGCAATGAAACGGATAATTTCACGCTTTGGAACAGTTGGTTTCATTATTTGATACTGAATCGAATCAAATGCCTGCGCTTATCAGAAAAGACTCCAGGCAACAGTCAGTCCGGCCATAACGATGGCCACCATACTCATCAGTTTGATAAGGATGTTCAAGCTCGGGCCGGAAGTATCTTTAAACGGATCTCCCACCGTATCACCTACCACAGTGGCCTTGTGCACTTCGCTCCCCTTACCACCAAAGTTGCCTTCTTCCACATATTTCTTGGCATTGTCCCATGCACCGCCTGCATTCGCCATGAAGATGGCAAGAACAAAGCCGCTGCTCAAACCACCGATAAGCAAACCAAGCACCCCCGGAACACCAAAGATAAGTCCCGTCAGAATAGGAGCAATAATGGCAATCAGCGAAGGCACGACCATCTCACGCTGCGCTCCCTTTGTGGAAATAGCCACACAACGTTCATAATCCGGTTCTGTCTCTCCCGTAAGAATGCCTTTGATCTCGCGGAACTGGCGGCGCACCTCATCCACCATGTGGGCAGCGGCACGACCGACAGCGTTCATTGTCAATCCGCAGAACAAGAATGCCATCATACTGCCCAGGAACATGCCTGAAAGTACTTTCGGATTCATCAGCGTCACATCATAATGATGCATGAAGTCGAAGAAGGTAGCATCCTGAAGGGCGACGCTTTCGCCATGAGGCAACGTTAATTCCATCGTACCCAAGCGGGTCAGCCCGATGCGGATTTCTTCGATATAGGAAGCAAGCAAAGCTAGTCCGGTAAGCGCAGCGGAACCGATAGCAAAACCTTTTCCGGTGGCGGCTGTCGTGTTCCCCAAAGAGTCGAGGGCATCGGTACGTTTGCGGACTTCCTCACCCAGACCGGACATTTCAGCGTTTCCTCCTGCATTGTCGGCAATAGGCCCGTAAGCATCCGTAGCAAGGGTGATGCCCAAAGTAGAGAGCATACCGACTGCGGCAATACCAATACCATAAAGTCCCATACCCACATTGGAGAAATCAAATCCGGAAGCAAACAGATAAGAAGCAATGATACCTACCACTACGGCAATCACCGGAATCGCAGTAGAGAGCATTCCCAAACCGATGCCGGAGATAATCACTGTTGCCGGACCGGTCTTGCCGCTTTCACTCAGTTTCTGGGTGGGACGGTAGGATTGCGAAGTATAATATTCCGTAGAACGGCCGATAATGATACCGACTACCAGACCGACTATAACGGCACAGGATATCCACATCCAGTTATCCAGCTTCAGCAACCAAAGAATAAAGAAAGTGGCTGCAACTATCAGCACCGAACTCAGATTCGTACCGAAAGCCAAAGCCCCCAGCAGGTCTTTCATCGTTGCGTTCTCTTTGGTACGCACAGAGAAGATACCGATGATGGAAAGAAGAATGCCCACAGCTGCAATCAGCATCGGAGCAATGACAGCTTTGAACTGCATGGCGGTATCTCCTGTGTGAATAAATGCCGCAGCACCCAAGGCGGCAGTTGCCAGGATGGAGCCGCAATAACTTTCGTAAAGGTCGGCACCCATACCGGCTACATCACCTACGTTGTCACCTACATTATCGGCAATCGTTGCAGGGTTGCGCGGATCGTCTTCGGGAATACCGGCTTCAACTTTACCTACCAGGTCGGCGCCTACATCGGCAGCTTTCGTATAAATACCTCCGCCTACACGGGCAAAGAGCGCTTGCGTGGAAGCACCCATACCGAAAGTCAGCATGGTGGTAGTGATGATGCAGAGTTTATGAGTCGGAGTCAGGACATCTTCCGGGATAACTGCATTCAGCAACAGGTACCAGAAAGAGATGTCGAGCAAACCCAAGCCCACTACAACCAGTCCCATTACCGCACCGCTACGGAAAGCGATGCGCAATCCCGCATTCAGTGAACTACGGGCAGCATTTGCTGTGCGTGCCGAAGCATACGTTGCCGTCTTCATACCGAGGAATCCGGAGAGTCCGGAGAAGAAACCGCCCGTCAGGAAAGCAATCGGTACCCAACGATTCTGTACATCGAAACCATAAGCCATAATAGCGAAAAGGATCACAAGTCCCAGAAATACCCAGCCAACTATCTTATACTGTTGTTTCAGATAAGACATCGCGCCTTTACGCACAGCGGCGGCAATCTTTATCATTTGCGGAGTACCCTCACTCTCTTTCATCATTTGCTTATGGAAATAGTAAGCAAAGCAGAGAGCTAAAACGGAAGCGGCCGGAATCAGCCAGAAAAGCAAACTGTCCATGGTGTTATTCGTATTAAAAGGTTGATTGAAAGTCTAAAAGTATTGATTTGAAACGAAATAAGCAAAGGAATAAAAGAAAAATCAACTCATTCTATTAAATTTGCAGGCGAAAACCGTACCCGATTGAGCACCCATGTTGTAGTATAAGTAAAATCAATAAAAACAAAGGAACAATGGAACACACAGATTTTACTTTCAGAAAGGCATGGATGATATACACAGTATATGTTCTTCTACTCTTTACTCCCACCGCAAAAGCACAGCAGACAGCCAGACTGATCAGTCTGGAACTAAAAAACGAGAAGCTGTCGGCCGCACTGAAACAGATAGAGAAGATGGGCGGCAAGAATATCCTTTTTGCCTATGAAGAGACGGAGAATTATCACGTAACAGCAAGCATACGTAAACAGACACAAGGCGAAGCTATCCGTACAGTGCTGAAAGGAAAACCTTTCAACTGTATCGAACGTACCGATTACTTCGTGATTCAGCGGAAGGGAAAAGATGGCAAGACTACCCAAGTACGCGGAACCATATACGGAGACCGGAATGAACCGTTAGCGTATGCCAACGTCATCTTGTTGGCAGCAACCGATTCCGCCTTTATTACAGGATGCGTCACAGCGGAAGACGGCAGCTTTATCCTACCCGGCAACAATGAAAGAAATCATTTGCTGAAAGTAACCTACATAGGTTATCAATCCTTGACGCTTCCTTGCCAGCCGGAAAATGACATTCACCTGCAACCGGATGCACAAATGCTGAAAGAAGTGACCGTAACCGCCTCCCGTCCGCTGGTGGAACGCAAGAATGGCGCTTTCGTTGCCAACGTAGCAGGGACACCGCTTTCCATGCTGGGTTCTGCAAGCGATATGATCGGGCACCTCCCTTTTGTCACCGGCTCGGACGGTAACTATACCGTTATCGGACGAGGCAAACCGGACATCTACATCAACGGCCGGAAAGTACGCGACACTTCCGAACTAAACCAACTTCAAGCTAACGAAATACTCTCCGCTGAAATTGTAACCACGCCCGGAGCACGTTATTCCTCCAGCGTGTCATCCGTTATCCGGCTACGTACCATCCGCAAGCGCGGACAAGGTTTAAGTGCCAATGCCTACGCAGACTATACTCAGGGACACTCGGCAAAAGGTAAACAAGGTGCCTCCCTAAATTATCGTACCGGCGGACTGGACATCTTTGTCAAAGGGCACTTCAATGAGTCGGACACATACTCCACCAGTCATACCCAACTGCAACTGAGCACTTCCTCCGAATGGAAAAGTATCTCTGACAATGTCAATCGTGCACATGATGCAAACTTCAATGGCGAAGTAGGTTTCAACTACGAACCGGATGACCATCAGTCTTTCGGTATACGCTACATGCCCCAAAGCGGGCTGGGTAACACCGAACTCAAATCGCAAGGCGAAACCGTAATGACCAAAGACGGCAAGGAAGTGGACCGCCTCACCTCCTACTCGCACAGTCGCCGACAGCCCCACTGGACGCACAGTATGAACGGCTACTATAACGGCACCTTCGGCAAGTGGAATATCGACTTCAATGCCGATTACCTGAACGGTCGTTCTGCAGGCGGACAGAAAGTAGACAACAACGGCGAAACGGACGCCACCTCCAGCAGTGAAGTGAAAAATCGCCTTTATGCCGCCAAACTAATAATAACCGCCCCTCTCTGGCAAGGCAAGTTTTCTTTCGGAACCGAAGAAACCTTCACCGAACGACATGATATCTTTAAGCAAAGCGGCTTCTCCAACGATGCCGACAACCGTATCAAACAATCTGTAGTCTCTACTTTTGCAGACTACTCCATAGAATTAGGCAAGTTCAGCCTGATGGCTGGCCTGCGCTATGAATGCCAAAAGACAGATTACTACGAATCCGATGTTTATAAAGAAGAGAAGAGTCCCGTCTACCACGACCTGATTCCCGTAGCCGGCATATTTTATAAAGAGAAGGATTGGAGCATAAACCTAGCCTACCGGATGACCAAGTATAATCCCGGTTATCGGATGTTAAACAGCAGTATCGGCTACCAAAGCAAATATCAGTACAGCAACGGTAATCCGGAGCTAAAGCCGCAGAAGCAGAGTCTCTTTTCACTGGATAGCGGTTGGAAATGGATTAATGCCAGTATACATTTTGTCCACGTGCAAGAGACATACATTACGTATGCAAAGCCTTATGACGATGTAAAACACCCCGGTGTAGTGCTGTGGACCAATGCCAATGTGCCGGATTCTTATGCTTATGGAGGTGCCATAGTGCTCTCCCCGCAGTTCAAATGGTGGCGGCCACAACTGATGGGCAGTATATCCTGGTTCCACTCTAACGCCCGTTCATTGAATATTCAGCAGCTCTATAACGAACCACTCATGCAATTTAGCCTGGACAACAGCTTCACATTGCCTCGTGAATGGTTTCTCAACGTGCAAGGCAGACTTTCTTCGGATGCCAAGCAAAGTTTCGGCGTAAGAAAAACTGAGGGGAGAGTGGACGCACAACTCACAAAGTCTTTCCTGAAAGATCACTCCCTACGCGTTTCTCTGGTAGCCAACGATATCTTCCGTACCGGTAAGTATCACTTCTACGTCTACGGTGACCGCACTTACAATGAATTTGAACAGTATGCCGATAACCAGCGTTTCGGCATCCGCCTCAACTACCTGTTCAATGCCACCAAGAATAAATATAAAGGTAAAGGAGCCGGTGAGAGTGAAAAAAGACGTCTCTAAGGATATAATTCTGGCTCATTTATAGAACTACACATTCTCCTAATGAACCAGAATTCTTACCTTTGCAAAATCTCAAAACGATTCGGAGAATGTCCTTATTTCATAAAAAAGACACAAAAAGAGAAGTTTTCGGACAGATGTTCACGGAGCTATATCCCCGTCTGGTGCGCTACGCCACCCAACTATTGGGCGACGGAGAAGAAGCCCGTGATATTGTGGGTAGTGTGATGGAGCAGGCATGGAAGCAATTCGAAAAGCTGGAACCGGAAAACCGGGGAGCCTGGCTTTACACTGCCGCACGTAACGCCTGCCTTAACCGTCTGAAGCATCTGCAAGTAGAAGCCACCAACCTGGAAGCGCTACGCGAAGCCACCCGCATGGATGTAGCGACCGACTACCGGGAACATGAACGACTACTGCAACAAGCGGAAAGCATCGCCCGCAACCTACCGGAACCAACCTGCACGGTATTGCGGCTCTGTTATTATGAACATAAAACCTATCGGGAAGTAGCCGAACAGCTTGGCATCAGTCCCGACACCGTAAAGAAACATATATCCAAAGCTTTGCGTACCTTGCGCGAAGCAATGACCCTGAAAGGAGGAAACCGATGATGGAAGAGAAAAAAGAAAATGATTTCAAGATGGATACTGAAGACCTCAGATTACTGAATGCCTTCGGAGAAGCGCTCGGAGACTTGCCTTCGGAAGAAGAAACCCGCGCGGCATGGAATGCTTTTGCCTCCCGGCAAGACGCCCGAAAGCGCAGACGCATCATACAGATGTGGACTTCCGGCATTGCAGCTGCCATCGTAGTGCTGGCAGTGCTTATCGTGCCCCGCATCACCGGCGAAGACACGATTCAAGATATTGAAATCTTTGCGGCCCTGGATGTCCCCGAAGCAATCATCACCTCGGAGAGCAATGGTAGGATTACTCTTTCAACTCCCCCAGCCACTACCACGCAAATCACTCTGGACGATGGCACACAGGTTACACTCAGCGCCAATTCCCGCCTGGAATATCCTAAACAATTCCCCACAGAGGGCACCCGTGAAGTCCATCTGACAGGAGAAGCACGCTTCGAAGTGGCAAAGGATGCCGAACGCCCTTTCATCGTCTCATCCGGCAAGATGCAGACACAAGTATTGGGCACGGTATTCGACGTAAATGCCTATCCGGGAAAAGTAGCGGCAGTTACTTTATTTCAGGGGCGCGTCCGCGTCAGCGACGAGAAGCAAACACAGCAGAAAGACATCTTGCCCGGACAGCAAGCTATATTGTCTGAAGATAATGGTTTCACCATATCCGAAGCACAACTCACCGCAACGGAAGGATGGACCAAAGGAGAGTTCAGCTTCGATGATGCCGAACTGGCGGAGATTATGAAATCCGTCGGCACATGGTATAATACCAGTATCATCTTCCATTCGGCCGACTTGCTGAAACAACGCATTCATTTCCGCTTCCCGCGAACAACTTCCTTGGAAGAAGTAGTGCAAGCGCTCAATGATCTGGGAATAGCCAAACTGGAACAAAAAAAGGGAAAAGTAATCATCAGCGATTATTCTCCCAAGCATTAACAAGCAGGGGAAGAGCTTTCCGGCTCTCCCCCCCTGTATTCATTATTCTACGGTCACAGCCGTACCACAAGCGGTTACCATCAGCATACTGCCGCTTCCACCCACGGTTTCATAATCCAGATCCACGCCAATCACGGCATTGGCTCCGAGTGCCCTGGCATGCTCCTGCATTTCACGAAGGGCGATGTCTTTCGCTTCGCGCAGCACTTCCTCGTAAGAGCCGCTACGTCCGCCCACTACATCGCGGATGCTGGCAAAAAAGTCACGGAATACATTGGCACCGATAATCGTCTCGCCTGAAACGATACCGTAATAGCGGGTGATACGTCCGCCCTCGATAGTTGGGGTTGTTGTTACTAACATAATCTTTCTCTATTTATTTAAGTTATTTGCACCCTATTAGACGCGCGAATAGGGCAGAAAGTTGCAGTAACGGGACTTTTTATATCTCTTCATTATAATAAAAAAACAAAAAAGGCAACATCCATATATGAGCTAAGATAACTATTTCTCTATCTTTGTCCGGAAGAATGGAAATAGATCATTTTATATTCAAGTTAGTGGTATGTCTGGTAGTTGTGCTTTTTGCACTGCAACCCGAGGATTATAACACCTTTTCCGAAAATGAGCCTCCCTTTCTTTGCATCGAACAAAGCGAACAGCATTCGTCTGGAGAGTTTAACGATGAAGCTGTTATCTCACGTACACTTTCTTTAAACCGTGCCCGCAAGCTCTGTGCAGAGATTACGACAACTTATACTTTCTCTACCGAGAACACTAATTTATACCAATATAGTGACGGTACCCAACCGCACACTCTCAAGAGCGTATACTCCCCCGAACGCTCCTTGCTCTGCACATACCGTCTTTAGAACAAGCCCTTCCATCACCGTATTTTTATATTTTATCCGGTACGAATCATAACATTCGTTCCGCTATGTCTAATTAATAAATTTATATATGGGACTTGTTTTATTATACCTGACCATTGCATTAGCATTATCCTTTTTATGCTCCATCCTGGAAGCTGTCTTATTATCCACCCCGATGTCGTACATCTCCACCAAAGAGAAAACACACGGGAAAAGCGCCATTTTACTGAAGAAGTTCAAACAAGATATCGACCGGCCTATTGCCGCCATATTATCTCTGAACACCATTGCCCACACCGTCGGTGCGGCAGGTGTCGGTGCCGAAGCGGTAAAGATATTCGGAGAAGCTTACTTCGGTGTAATCTCCGCCATACTGACTATCTTAATCCTTGTTCTCTCGGAGATCATTCCTAAAACGATAGGTGCCTGTTACTGGCGCACACTGGCGCTTCCGTCGGCCCGCATCATTAACTTCCTTATTATTATCTGTTATCCCCTGGTGTGGCTGTCCGAGCTGATTACCCGTCTGTTTTCTTCCGGCAAGCAAGAATTATCCGTAAGCCGCGAAGAGGTTTCGGCTATGATTTCCATCGGAGTGGAAGAAGGTGTTTTCCAGATGAAGGAAAACAAGATGATACAGAACCTCATCAGATTGGATAAAGTAAAGTCACAATCCATTATGACTCCTCGTACCGTGGTGGCAACAGCTCCCGAAAGTATGTCCTTGAAAGAGTTCTATCAGGATGGGAAGTATAAGTTCTACTCCCGTATACCGATTTATAATGATAGCAAAGATTACATCACAGGCTATGTGCTGCGGCAGACCATACTCGAAAAGTTAGCCGAGGACAGATTCGATATGTGCCTGAAGGATGTGGCCCGCCCTATCCTTTCCTTTCCCGAGAATAGTCCTGTTTCCACGGTTTGGGAACAGATGCTTGAGCGGAAAGAGCATATCTCGATCCTGATTGATGAATACGGTTGCTTCTGGGGAATTGTCACTATGGAAGATATTATAGAAACAGCCTTGGGCTTCGAGATTGTGGATGAGAAAGACAGCGTTACGGATATGCAGAAACTGGCACGGGATAAGTGGCAGAAGAAGCTGGCGGAGGCGAAAATTAATGATTAGGGATTAGGGATAGTGATTAGTGATTGGCGCTATACGGATGGTTATCACTAATCACTACCCCCTAATCACTAATCAAAACATCTTACTGACACGTTCGATGCCTGCCACCAAGACATCTATCTCCTCTTTCGTATTGTAGATTCCAAAGGAAGCACGCACCGTACCTTCTATGCCGAGACGCTGCATCAGCGGTTGGGCGCAATGGTGTCCTGTACGCACGGCAATGCCGAGACGGTCGAGCAATGTGCCCATATCGAAGTGATGGATATCGCCTACCAGGAAAGAAATAACACTCCCCTTCTCTGCCGCTTCACCAAAGATGCGCATACCGGGGATTGTTTTCAATCGCTGCGTGGCATACTCCGTCAGTTCATGTTCATAGGCGGCAATCTTATCCAAGCCGATGGCGGAAACATAATCGAGCGCTTTCGCCAGTCCCGTAGTGCCGATATAGTCGGGAGTTCCGGCTTCGAATTTAAACGGCAGTTCGTTGAAGGTGGTATGTTCAAAAGACACATGCTGTATCATCTCACCGCCGCCTTGATAAGGAGGTAACTTATTCAGCCATTCTTCCTTACCATAGAGCACGCCCACACCGGTAGGACCGTACACTTTATGTCCGGAGAATACAAGGAAATCAGCATCCAGATCCTGCACGTCCACTGCCATGTGGGGAATGGATTGTGCCGCATCTACCAGGAAAGGTACATCATGCTTATGGGCAATCTTAATCATTTCCTTGATAGGATTGACCGTACCCAAAACATTGGACACATGTACTACGCTCACAATCTTCGTCCGGTCAGTGAAAAGCTTCTCGTATTCATCCATCAGGAGTTCGCCGCGGTCGTTCATCGGAATAACCTTCAGATTGATGCATTTCCGTTCGGCCAGCAGTTGCCAGGGGACGATGTTACTATGATGTTCCATTACGGAAACAATCACTTCATCACCCGGATGCAGGAATGCTTCGCCGAAGCTGGAGACTAACAGATTGATGCTTTCCGTGGTTCCCCGCGTAAATACGACTTCATTTGTAGAACCGGCATTGATGAACTTCCGCACTGTCTCACGGCTTGCCTCGTGCAGTTCCGTTGCCTGTTGCGACAGGAAGTGTACGCCACGATGCACATTGGCATTGACAGAATAATATTCATCCGTTATGGCATCCACCACACAGCGCGGCTTTTGTGTCGTCGCCCCATTATCAAGGTAGACCAATGGTTTGCCGTACACTTCACGGGAAAGTATCGGAAAATCGGCTCTTATCTTTTGAATATCATACATGTTGTTTTAAGTATAAAGTATCAATTATTAGGTATTAATTCTATGCAGCGTTATCGTGCGCAGCCAATTAATATTTAATAATTATATATTCATTTACAAATAGCGCAGCCCTGGCACTTATTCAGTTCTCCACGAAAACGCTTCTCCACCAGCAAATGCAAGCGGTCTTTCAATGCATCCAGCCGGATGGTGTCGATCACCTCGTTCACGAAAGCGAACATCAGTAACAGGCGGGCTTCACGTTGCGGAATACCGCGCTGGCGCATATAGAAAAGCGCATTTTCATCCAACTGACCAACAGTAGCGCCATGACTACATTTCACATCATCGGCATAAATTTCCAGTTGCGGCTGCGTATACATACGTGCTTCACGGGTAGCGCAGAGATTCCGGTTCGTTTGTTGCGAATTGGTATGTTGCGCATCCGGGCGCACTAATACCAAACCGGCAAATGCACCGACTGACTGGTCATCGAGCACATACTTGAAGAGCTCATTGCTCGTGCAGTTAGGTACGGCATGGTCGATACTTGTATTGTTGTCTACATGCTGATTCTTATCTGCAATGGCCATACCGCAAAGGTTAATTTCGGCACCTTCACCTGCCAGCAATACTTCGGTGGTGTTGCGGGAAGTACCGTTATGCAAGGTCATGCCATTCAGCAATACGTTACTGTTGGCTTCCTGTTTCACATACATATTGCTGATACGTACGGTACTTGTATGCGTTTCTTCGAGCTCGTAAAGATCAAAGACAGCATTCTCACCTACGAATACTTCTATCACCTGGGTTGCCAGGAAGTTCACGGCATCCATGGCATGGTCGCACACCAGCATGCGTGCCTGTGCACCATCTTCCAATACAATCAAGACCCGGCGGTTTACCAGAAAGTTCACATCACCACGAAGGATATTCACCAACTGGATGGGACGTTCCACTACTACATTCTTCGGCACATACAGCAACACACCGTCTTGTGCAAAAGCAGTATTGAATGCTGTCACTCCGTCTTTCGAGGTGTCTGCCAGCTTACCGTAGTATTTCTTCACCAGCTCCGGCTGCTTCTCTGCCATCTCTTTCAAACTGCCGAAGATCACTCCTTCGGGCAGATGTGAAGCGGGTAGCGCTTTATTGTAAAAAGCATCATTCACTACAAAGTACAGAGAGGTACTCATATTGGGTACATCACATTTGAATACTTCATAGGGATTTACTGGAATATCCAGACGGTTCAAGTTCAACCCATAGTCCGGTTCAAAGAACTTGCTGACATCGGTATATTTATATTTCTCCTGTTTACGGGTAGGAAAGCCAAGCCGCTCGAAGTCGGCAAATGCAGTGGCACGGGGAGCATTCAGCACCTCGGCACTATGCTGGCATATCATAGCTTCCGTCTGGGAGAAAAGATCTATGTATTGTTGTTCTGCATTCATAATTTATTCTCCCAACTCCTTCTTAATCCAGTCATACCCCTTCTCTTCCAGTTCCAGAGCCAATTCCGGTCCCGCAGTCTTCACGATACGGCCTTTGTAAAGCACATGTACGACGTCAGGTTTGATATAATCCAGTAAGCGTTGGTAGTGAGTGATGACAATGGTACTGTTCTCCGGTGTTTTCAACTTGTTCACACCTTCGGCTACGATACGCAAAGCATCGATATCCAGTCCGGAATCCGTTTCATCCAGGATGCTCAATTTCGGTTCCAGCATAGCCATCTGGAAGATTTCATTCCGCTTCTTCTCACCACCGGAGAAGCCTTCGTTCACCGAACGGTTAGCCAATTTATTATCCAGTTCCACAATGGCACGCTTTTCACGCATCAACTTCAGGAACTCACTTGCACTGAGAGCAGGCAAATGATTGTATTTACGTTGCTCGTTCACTGCTGCACGCATGAAGTTCACCATACTCACACCCGGAATTTCCACCGGATATTGAAAGCTGAGGAAGATACCTTCGTGGCTACGGTCTTCCGGTGAAAAGTCCAGCAGGTTCTTACCGCAAAAAGTCACGCTTCCCTTCGTCACCTCAAAGGCAGGATTACCTACCAATACAGCCGAAAGAGTACTTTTACCGGAACCATTCGGCCCCATAATAGCATGCACCTCACCTGCTCTTACCGACAGGTTGATGCCTTTCAATATCTCTTTGCCATTTACACTGGCATGCAGGTCTTTTATCTCTAACATGATATTTATTTTTTTATTTTATACTTATCCTACGCTGCCTTCCAGCGAAATTGCCAGCAACTTCTGAGCTTCTACCGCAAACTCCATAGGCAGTTTGTTCAGCACTTCCTTAGCATAACCGTTCACTATCAGCCCTACAGCATCCTCCGTAGAAATACCACGCTGGTTGCAATAGAATATCTGGTCTTCATTGATCTTGCTGGTAGTCGCCTCGTGCTCTACAACCGCCGTTTCATTATGGATGTCCATATACGGGAAGGTATGCGCACCACACTTATCCCCGAGCAACAAAGAGTCGCACTGGCTGTAGTTACGCGCATTATCGGCTTTCTGAGCCACACGCACCAAGCCACGGTATGAGTTCTCGCTGTGTCCGGCAGAGATACCCTTGCTGACAATCGTACTGCTGGTATTCTTGCCCAGATGTATCATCTTCGTACCCGTATCCGCCTGCTGGTAATTGTTCGTCACCGCTACACTATAGAATTCCGCAGAAGAATTATCTCCTGTCAGAATACAAGAAGGATATTTCCACGTGATGGCTGAACCCGTCTCAACCTGTGTCCAGGACAGCTTGCTGTTCACACCCTTACAATTGCCACGCTTCGTCACAAAGTTATACACACCGCCCTTGCCTTCAGCATCACCCGGATACCAGTTCTGCACAGTGCTGTACTTCACTTCTGCACGGTCATGCACCACAATCTCCACGATAGCGGCATGCAACTGGTTCTCATCGCGCATCGGCGCCGTGCAACCTTCCAAATAAGAAACGTATGAATCATCATCTGCCACAATCAGCGTCCGTTCAAACTGTCCTGTGTTGCGGGCATTAATGCGGAAATAAGTAGATAACTCCATCGGGCAACGTACCCCTTTCGGGATATATACGAATGAACCGTCAGAGAATACCGCTGAGTTCAGCGCAGCAAAGAAATTATCACGGTATCCCACTACGGAACCAAGATATTTCTGCACCAGGTCGGGATGCTCGCGTATCGCCTCACTGATGGAACAGAAGATAATCCCCTTCTCCATCAACGTCTCCTTGAAAGTTGTTTTCACAGATACGGAGTCCATCACGGCATCCACCGCCATGCCACTCAGAGCCATCTGCTCTTCCAACGGAATGCCCAGTTTATTAAAAGTCTTTATCAACTCTGGGTCTACCTCATCCATGCTTTTCGGAGCATCTTTCTTCTTCGCCAACGGGTCGGCGTAGTATGAAATAGCCTGATAATCTATCTCAGGAATACGGAGGTGTGCCCATGTAGGCATTTCCAGCGTCAGCCAGTGACGGTATGCTTTCAGACGGAACTCCAACAGCCATTCCGGCTCGTTCTTCTTCGCAGAAATCAGCCGTACAACGTCTTCATTCAGCCCTCGCTCAATGACTTCCGTATGCACGTCGGTGGTGAAGCCGTACTTGTACTTCTCCTGCGTCAGTTCCTTTACATATTTATTGGGTTCTTCGGGTTGCATTATTTAATTAAGTATATATTGTTCAGTAACTTCTTTTGCGGCAGGGAAAAACATCCCTGCGAAGGACTCTATAGGATAATATAACACTGAATCCTCCTTCATTGTTTGGTCGACCAGCGTATTATCCGAGTCAATAAACTCAATAACACAAATCAGTAAACTGGTCAGCAACAGGAATTTCAGTGCTCCCAGTCCCGCACCGAGCCAGCGGTTGAGCCAACCGAGCGAAACAGCTTCCATCGCCTTGGTCAGTAAAGCAGCCACCAGCAGGAACAGCAACGGCACCAACACCCAGATAACGACAAATGCCAGTATCTGTGCAAACGTCATGGAATCCGTTATCTTGGAAAAGACATTCTCAGCTACCGACACATACAGCGCTTTCGCTGCCAGCAAACCGACAATCAGTCCCAGGATTGACGCCAACTGCTTGATGAAGCCTTTAATAAAACCGATAACCGCTCCGGCACCGACCACCACCAATATGATGATATCCAATATTGTCATGGTTAAAAAAGTTAAGAGTTGAGAATTGAGAGTTGAGAGTTAAGCTGCGCAAATACGCTGCATAGCAAACTCTCAACTCTCAATCCTCAACTCTCAACTACTATTAAAGAGTTTGTTTTACTTCTATTTCCTCATAAGACTCGATGATATCACCTACCTTGATATCGTTGCAGTTGGTCAGGCTGATACCACACTCGAAGTTGGTACCCACTTCCTTCACATCATCCTTGAAACGTTTCAAAGCATTGATAGCACCAGTGAAGATTACAATACCATCGCGGATGAGACGAGCCTTGTCGCTGCGTTTCACCTTTCCGGTCTTCACTACCGCGCCGGCTACGAGACCTACCTTGGTGATATTGAACACTTCGCGTACTTCGATGGTCGCAGTCACCTGCTCCTTCACCTGCGGTGCCAACATACCTTCCATAGCGGCCTTCACCTCTTCGATAGCGTCGTAGATTACCGAGTATTTGCGGATATCCACACCCTCGTTTTCCGCCAACTTCGCAGCAGCATTCGACGGACGCACCTGGAAGCCGATGATAATGGCATCTGAAGCGGCAGCCAGTGAAACGTCGGACTCGGAGATAGCTCCAACACCCTTGTGGATAACATTCACCTGTACCTGTTCCGTGGACAGCTTGATCAACGAGTCGCTCAATGCCTCTACAGAACCGTCCACGTCACCCTTAACGATGATGTTCAGTTCGTGGAAATCGCCCAAAGCCAGACGGCGACCTACTTCATCCAAAGTCAACATCTTCTGAGTACGCAAGCCCTGTTCGCGTTGCAACTGTTCACGCTTGTTGGCAATTTCACGTGCTTCCTGTTCCGTATCAAGCACATGGAACGTATCGCCTGCGGCAGGTGCCCCGTTCAAACCGAGAATCAATACCGGTTCAGACGGTCCGGCCTCTTTCAGACGCTGGTTACGTTCGTTGAACATGGCTTTCACCTTACCGTAAGCCGTACCTGCCAGCACGATGTCGCCTACGCGCAACGTACCGTTGGAAACCAGCATGGTAGCTACATAACCACGTCCCTTGTCCAGAGAAGACTCAATGATGGAACCGGTAGCCTTACGGTTCGGGTTTGCCTTCAAGTCGAGCATTTCAGCTTCCAGCAATACCTTTTCCAACAGATCGTTCACACCCAGACCCTTCTTAGCTGAGATATCTTGCGACTGATACTTACCGCCCCATTCTTCAACGAGGTAGTTCATAGCTGCCAGTTCTTCCTTTATCTTGTCGGCATTGGCAGTCGGTTTATCAATCTTGTTAATTGCGAATACGATAGGTACACCGGCAGCCATGGCATGGTTGATAGCCTCCTTCGTCTGCGGCATCACGTTGTCGTCGGCAGCGACAATAATGATAACCACGTCCGTCACCTTCGCACCACGGGCACGCATGGCGGTAAACGCCTCATGCCCCGGAGTATCGAGGAACGTAATCTTACGTCCGTCTTCCAGCTTCACATTGTAAGCACCGATGTGCTGCGTGATACCACCGGCTTCACCGGCAATAACATTTGCCTTACGGATATAGTCGAGCAATGAAGTCTTACCATGGTCTACGTGACCCATGACGGTAACAATCGGTGCGCGTGGTTCCAGATCTTCTTCAGAGTCTTCTTCCTCAACAATGGCCTGTGCCACTTCCGCACTGACATACTCGGTTTTGTAGCCGAATTCTTCTGCCACCAGATTGATGGTTTCAGCATCCAATCGCTGGTTGATGGAAACCATGATACCGATACTCATACAAGTAGCGATAACCTGCGTAACGGAAACATCCATCATGCTTGCCAACTCATTTGCCGTCACGAATTCCGTAATCTTCAGTACCTTGCTGTCCGCCATTTCACGGTCTTCCATTTCCTGCATACGGCTGGAAGCCATGTCGCGCTTATCCTTACGATATTTCGATGTTTTGCTCTTACCTTTGGAAGTGAGGCGTGCCAAGGTTTCTTTTACTTGTTTAGCTACGTCTTCCTCCTTAACTTCCTGTTTGATGACAGGTTTCTTGAAACGGTCCTTGTTGTTATTGTTGTTACGGTTGTTGCGATTGCCGCCTCCCTGATGGTTATTGGCACCACCGCCCTGGCCGCCTCCCTGGGGTTTTCCGCCTCCCGGACGGTCACCTCCACGCTGGAAGTTGGACGCGTTATTGATATCTACTTTCTCCTTATTATTATTAATACGGAGACGTTTTTTCTTGTTTCCGTTGGCATCGGTGTCTTTTTCCTTGCCATCTTTCACTTTACTGTCTTCGCGGCGGATTTCCTTGATAATCGCCTCTTTCATCAGTTTCTTCTGATCCTGACGAATCTTTTCCTTCTCTTCACGTTCCTTACGTTTTTCCTCTTTGGTCTTCTTCTTGGGACGTGTAGATTGGTTCAGCGTAGCCAGGTCAATCTGCCCGATGATATTAATCTTAGAAACAAACTCCGGTTTATGAATTGTGAAGATTTCCGCTTCACCACTCTTCGCAGGTGTTTCTTCAGCCGCAACAGGCTTCGGTTCTTCCTTGGCAGGTGCCACAGGAGCAGGCGTTTCTTTTTTCATTTCTTCTTTATGAGGTGCTACCGGAGTTGGTGCCGGTTTGGATTCCACAACCACTTTCGGTTCTTCTTTCACCACAGGCTCAGGCTTGGGTGCAGGAGCTGGTGCCGGTTTGGATTCGGGCTCCGGTTTGGGTTCCGGTTTAGGCTCCGGCTTAGGTTCGGGCCTGAGTTCCGGCTTAGGCTGCGGTTTGGGTTCTTCCTTCACCACAGGTGCAATTTCTTCTACTTTCTTTTCTTCCACTTTCTCCACTACCGGTTTCCGGTTGTTCAGTTTATCTAAGTCAATCTTTCCGACCGGTTTAAACTTCGGACGGGCATCTTCGGGGATTACAGTCTTGATTTCCTCAACTCTTGCTTTCTCCGCAGTCTCCGCTTCGTAACCGTCAATAGATACCGACGCTTTGTTCCGGTCTTTGTTCTGTCGCTCCTGAATGAAACGTTCTGATTCAAGTCTAAGGTTCTTATCTGTACTGAACTCTTTCACGAGCAAAGCATATTGCTCCTCAGTAATTTTTGTATTGGGGTTTGCCTCAACGGCAAAGCCTTTCTTCTGCAAGAACTCAACTACCGTTGAAATTCCTACATTCAAATCTCTTGTTACTTTATTTAACCTAATCGTCATACTAAAAATTTAATGAATAATGTGGAGAAAGAAGTTAGTGCAAACAGAAACGAATGTCACCAGACACCTTATTCTGCTTCTGGCTCTACTTCAGGGTCAACCTCAGGTTCCGGTCCGAATTCAGGCTCCGGCTCAAATTCAGGCTCGCCTTCCTCAAACTCCGAACTTAAAATGCGTAATACCTCATCCACCGTTTCTTCTTCCAGGTCAGTCTTCTCAATCAACATCTCACGTGGAGCGTTCAGCACGGCTTTTGCAGTATCGATACCAATCGCTTTGATGGCGTCAATCACCCAACCGTCGATTTCATCTCTGAACTCATCCAAATAGATATCCTCATCTTCAACAGCCTGATCCAACTCACGGAACACGTCAATGGTGTACTCGGTCAACATACTGGCAAGTTTGATATTCAAACCGCCTTTACCAATAGCCAGCGACACCTCTTCCGGTCTCAGGAAAACTTCTGCCTTACGCTCTTCTTCGTTCAGTCGGATAGAAGATATCTTTGCGGGGCTGAGGGCACGCTGAATAAACAACTGAATATTGTTCGTATAGTTGATTACATCAATATTCTCGTTGCGCAACTCACGAACGATACCATGAATACGGCTACCCTTTACACCTACGCAGGCACCTACCGGATCGATACGGTCGTCGTACGATTCAACGGCAATCTTGGCGCGCTCGCCGGGGATGCGGGCAATCTTCTTAATGGTGATCAGTCCATCATTGATTTCGGGCACTTCCATCTCGAACAAACGCTGCAAGAATACAGGCGATGTACGTGAAAGGATGATTTTCGGGTTGTTGTTCTTGTTATCCACACGGGCAACCACAGCGCGTGCGGTTTCTCCTTTGCGATAGAAATCGCTCGGAATCTGTTCCGTCTTGGGCAACAGCAACTCGTTTCCTTCGTCATCCAGCAGCAGCATTTCCTTCTTCCATATCTGGTATACCTCTGCGTTGATGATATTGCCTACCTTATCAATATATTTATTATAGATACTGTCTTTTTCCAGTTCCAAAATCTTTGAAGCCAACGTCTGGCGCAGGTTCAGGATGGCACGGCGACCGAAATTCGCGAAGATCACCTCATCCGTCACTTCTTCGCCCACTTCATAAGAAGCATCGATTTTCAGTGCTTCCGACAGTGCAATCTGCAAGTTCGGATTCTCCAAGTCTTCATCCGCCACCACTTCACGGTTACGCCATATCTCGAAGTCCCCCTTGTCCGGGTTCACGATTACGTCGTAATTTTCATCGGTACCGAACATCTTCGCAATCACACTACGGAACGACTCTTCGAGTACGCTCACCATTGTGGTTCTATCGATATTTTTCAGTTCCTTAAATTCCGAAAATGTATCTATCAAGCTGACAGTTTCTACTTTTTTGGCCATAGTCTTATTTAAAACTGATTAAGTATTTAGTATATTTTATTTCATCATACGCAAAGGTTTCATCCTCTTGCACCAACTGGGGGCGCTTGGCTCCTTCGGGTTTCACTTTCTTCTCAATGGTTACGGTGAAATGCTGTTCGTCGACCGCTTTGAGTACGCCGCACAACTTACGTCCGTCTTTTTTCAGCACTTCCACTTCTTTTCCGATGTGGTTACGGTACTGTTGCAACACTTTAAATGGCTGTCCGATACCGGCAGAACCTACCTCCAACTCATAGTCATCCTCTTCACGGTTCAACTTGGATTCGATGTATCGGCTCAGTTCCACACAATCCTCAATCCAAACCCCTTCTTTGTGGTCAATTTCCACCACAATCTTGTCGTCCGGGCTGATAGTCACTTCCACCAGGAAATACTCTTTTCCGTCCAGCCACTCTTCAACAATCTGACAAACAGTTTTCTTTTCTATCATTGATTAACTATATAAGAACAAAAAAAGGAGCTTAATTGCCCCTCCACCTTTCATCCATTGCGGTTGCAAAGATATAAATAATCTGTTCGACTACAAAATATTAGAGAAAAAAAGAATCATTTAACGCTCTTGAAGAGAGAAAGTAGCATAAATGACTTCTGTAAAACGGCTTCGGAGGTGTAATTATGCATTTGACATTTTGTATTTTATGCATCACGAGAATGGCGTATTTACGTGTGGAGGGCGGCGTAAACGGAAATACGGAAGTAAAAAACCGTATCTGACAGATAAATAAAGGAATACATAAATACGAACAACTCTAAAAAAAGAAATATATTCCGCTGGAGGACGAAATAGTGTTGGTTCATGAAGGAAATAGAGATGGGAAATGTCGGATATAGAGATGGAAGGCATTACATATATAGATCGGAAGCATTAGATATATAGATTGGAGACGTTACATATATAGATTGGGCATATCAGATAGTTAGTTATTTTGCATAAACATGGGGGAACTGAGAATTATTATTCAGATTCATGCATTTATATTCTTTTATGCAATAGAAAGGAAATCTATTTTCACCTTTTTACGAAACGGAAAGGACAGCAATACGGATGTTTTACTATCTTTTTGATAAAGGGGAAGGGCGACAGGGTTACTTTATGTATGTGGGTGTATCAAAATACACCACAGATTACACGAATTGACACAGATTATCTATCTTGATAATCAATTATTTAATTTTAATCTGCGTCAATCCGTGTAATCTGTGGTGTGTTTCGGCACCTTCCGGAAAAATCTTATTTATTCGGCGTATTCCACTTCTTCGTATCCGTGCAGGTGATATTCAGCGTCTGATTACCTGTCTGGATGCGGAAATCACCTTTCTCCAATATCCATTTGCCGTCATAGCCAACGAAAGCAAGGTCGGAGCCTTTCACTTTCAGGGTAACGGTTTTGGTTTCACCCGGTCTCAGTTCCACTTTCTCAAAAGCACGCAGACGGCGCACATCAGGCGTGAGTGAAGCTATCAGGTCGCTGCTGAACAACAGGACGCTTTCCTTGCCTATACGGTTTCCGGTGTTCTTCACGTCCACAGTAAAGGTCAGCACATCATCGGCAGTGAAACTCGTTTTGTCCGCCTTGAGATTACTGTAAGCATAAGTAGTATAGCTCAATCCGTAACCGAATGCCCACTGTACGGACATCACGGCATCATAATCATAAGCACCCTGCATCTTTTCGAGGTCTTCACAAGGTTTATAGTCATAGGTAAACAATGAATTGATATCTCTCGGATAAGTATAAGGCATCTTTCCGCTGAAGTTGGCGTCGCCGGATACAAGGTTTGCAAGAGCGTCGCCACCGTAATTGCCCGGAAGCATCGTGTTGATCACCGCTTTTGCCAACGGTTCTATTTCGCTGACGATGCGCGGACGTCCCTCGTTCAGCACAAGCACAACCGGTTTACCGGTGGCAGCCAGTGCTTTCACCAAGTCGAGCTGATTTTTGGATAGGAAGAGATTGGTCAGGTTACCCGGAGTTTCACAGTAGGAATTCTCTCCGATACAGGCAATGATATAATCCGCATGGACAGCGGCAGCCACGGCTTTATCTATTTCGGGAGCGTTTTCTTCCCACCAGGCACCACCTTTCTTATAAGTAACGCCCGGCTCATAGATAATATTGGAAGCACCGAACTTGTTGGTGAACGACTCAAGGATGGTGTTATAATCGGCCGCGCAATCATCAGCCTTGTCGCCTTGCCAGGAGTAAGACCAGCCACCGTTAAGCGTGCGCATGGAGTTGGCATTGGGGCCGGTTATCAACAGTTTCTTGCCGGAAGCCAGCGGCAGGATGTCATCTGTATTCTTCAGCAGCACCAGAGACTCTTCGGCAGCCTGCAAAGCCGCAGCAGCATGTTCCTTACCACCGAACAAAGGAAAATCTTTATGATTGTAAGCAGGGGTATCGAACAATCCCAACCGATATTTCATACGCAACACGCGGCGTACGGCATCATCAATACGGCTCATCGGCACTTCGCCTTCTTCCACCAGCTCTTTCAGATAGGTGCAGAAACTCCATTCGTAGGGCACCATAGACATATCGATGCCGGCATTGATGGCTATTTTGATGGCTTCCTTCTTGCTTCCGGCAATCTTATCACGGGTATAGAGGTTATTGATATCCGCCCAGTCGGTCACGACCAGGCCATCCCAGTTCAGGTCTTCTTTCAGCCACTGTGTCAGCAGTTCGTAGTTGGCGTGGAAAGGAAGTCCGTTGTTCATGGCAGAGTTTACCATAACTGACAGGGCACCGGCCTTGATACCCTCGACAAACGGTGCAAAATGCTTTTCACGCATATCCTGCACGGTAATAGATGAAGGAGTACGGTCCTTGCCCGACACCGGAACGCCATAACCCATATAGTGCTTGAGGCAAGCAGCCACGTGTTGTTTTCCTATCCTATTGGGGTCTTCTCCCTGGAAACCAAGGACGGACTCGCGTCCCATTTCTGCATTTACATAGCAATCTTCACCATAGTTTTCCCAATGGCGGGGCCAGCGGGCGTCACGCGCCAGGTCGAGAACGGGAGCATACGTCCAGGGGATACTTCCGGCCTTGGTCTCATAAGCGGAGATGCGCGAGCCTTCACGTACCAGTCCACGATTGAAGGTAGCTGCCATATTGATGCCTTGCGGGAAGAAAGTTCCCCCCAACGTATAAGTAGTTCCATGTATCTGGTCTACACCATAGATGCAGGGAATACCAATCACTTTCATTGATTTATCTTGTATCTTCCGGATGATTTCCTCCCATTTTTCTTTGGATTGGGCAACGCCCTGGGGGACATTCAGAATAGAGCCCACTTTATACTTACCGATAACGGTGTCCAGCAGGGCGTCGTCTACCTGAAAATCTTTAGAGGAATTGTCACGTTTCGTAATGACATCAATGGTAAGCTCCGTCATCTGGCCTATTTTTTCTTCAAGGGTCATCTTCTTAAGCAAAGCCTCCACTTTCTTCTCTATTTTCTCGTCTCTGGGGATGGTGGGCGCTACGGAAGTCTGCGCCGTAGTGGTCAACACGAGCCCGGACAGGGCTAAGGATAATATTAATTTTCTATTCATGGTTTTGAATTTGGTTATTATGCGTGCAAAGATAACAACATCCTGCTATACCGAAGGGTACGGCAGGATGTATTTGCGGAAGACTTTACTTGAAAAGCAATGGAACAAACTCGCCCAGATAAATACGCCAGTTCTTCCAGATATGTCCTTCACCGGTTTCGTAATAAGTATATTTATACCCGTTCTCATCCAACTGTTTCCGGTAGTCCTCATTCGCCTTATAAAGAAAATCGGTCTTTCCGATAGCTATCCAGTAGAGAGACGGTTTCTTGGCAAACTGTATTTTCAGCTTGCCTTCCATATCTTCATATACCGGAGAGGAAACATCCTTATTCGGCAGGATGGCGGCAGAGAACAAACCGACATAACCAAACATATCGGGATATTGCTTGGATATGTGCAGGGAGTGGAAACCGCCCATAGACAATCCGGCAATGGCACGCCCGGACTTACTCTTAAGGGTACGATAGTTCTTATCAACGAATTTCACCACATCGGGAAACGCCTGTTCGAAAGAGCCGTCCATCGTTTTGGGCAATTGCATTGTAGGAGGCTTCATGCCGAGGGAAGACTCACCCGGAGCGGCTTCCTGTGAGGCATTGCCATTCGTCATCACCACAATCATGGGCTTCGCCTTACCTTGTGCAATCAGATTGTCCAGTATCTGCGAAGTACGGCCGAGGGAAATCCAGGCTTCTTCATCGCCACCCATACCGTGGAGAAGATAGAACACCGGGTAACGTTTGCCACTGGTTTCATAACCGGCAGGAGTGTAAACAGTCATGCGGCGCTCCATGCCAAGTGCCGGACTGTTGTACCAGATGCGGGACACCGTGCCATGAGGTACCTGGTTGACCTTATACAAATCGGCACGCTCACCACCGATGATAAATACATTGGTAAGAGTGGCCACGTCACGTATCAGATAGACATTAGCGGGGTCATTCATGCGAAGCCCGTCTACTATAAAAGAGTAACTGTAAAGCTCCGGTTGCAATGGTTCGGGGGTAGTGTATTCCCATACGCCATCCTTACCTTCGGTCATATCTACAACCCCCGGGATTTCATATTCCCCATTCGGAATCTTTACTTTCTGCTTTGGCAGGAAATCACCCGTGATTTGTACTTTCACCGCTTTCGGAGCCTTCAGCCTGAAAAGAACTATATTATTATCATAGATTTCGGGAGATACGAGTGGACCGATTCCCCAAAGGGCTTCCTGTGCAAAGGTTGCCACACACATCAGCAGGACAGCGGCTAAAATTGTGAGTCTTTTCATAATGGCAATTTTGTTGAAGGTATGATGGATGTTATTTCTTCACCGCTTTGTCCGGACAATGTTCGCGGATATAATTTATAATCAGGAAGCAGGCGGGTTCGAGCACCGTGCCGTGATTGAATCCCTGCAATTCATACAAAGTGACTTGTTTATTACCGATATTCTTTGATACGGAAGCAAACAGGGCATTCTCTTCCCAACGGTCGGCCATTTCCAGATTACGGTCTCCGGTAATCAATACAACAGGAGCAGTATTTTTACGCACGCGGTTCACCGGAGCGTATTCGTCAATAATAGGAATGCCATTCGGCAGCCCGCGTTCTTTGCGGATAGTGAAATGAGTAACCGTCTGTCCGCTGACCGGAAGATAGGCCGCCACCTTATCGGCGTCTGCGCCATAGGCTTCCAAATATTTCTTATCCATAGCCAGTATCAGTGAAAGGTAACCTCCGGCGGAATGACCGGAAACAAAAATTTTATCCTTGTTGCCTCCATATTCTTCGATATGATTGAACGTCCACGCCACGGCAGCCGCAGCATCTTCAATATAAGCAGGATTCTTGGCTTTAGGACTCAGACGATAGTTCACCGCCACTACAGCAAATCCTCTATTCATCAGTTCCCGGGGAATGTGCTTATTGCCTCCTTCTAGTCCACCACCATGAAACCAGACGATAGTCGGGAAATCTTTCTTGCCTGCCGGATAGTAGACATCCAGTTTTGCAGCGCTCTTTCCGGTAAGCATCCGCTTCCGCGTTAGGAACATAGGACAAGCCTTTTTTCGTTTCATACACTTCCTGCGCGTGCAGGGTAAACATACAGAATAATAGTAACAGAAAGGTTACTTTTCGTTTCATGGCATATTCATTTAAAGGTTTTCAGCTGCAATATTAGGCAAATAAATTCAAAGAGCAACTTCTTAATTGTTGAAAAGATTGTCTGTACGTTCAAAATCAGTCATTTTTCTCATTCTTCATATCCGACCATCTTTCTTAATGATGCCAACAACCTTTCCAACAATTTTCTATCAGCAAGAATTATATCCGCTGTACCTTTAAGCTCCTGCAAAACGGGAAGTTGTCTGCCATAATTAGTCTTTAATCCATCCGGTAAACTGATTTCTACTACATACACATCTTCTTCAGTCGAAACAGGCGAAATACTTTTCACCAACCCTTTGACATAGCCGAACTCTTGATCGGGATAATTATTCAAACGTATATGCACCCGTTGTCCAATATGCACTTTTCCCGAACCTTGTAAAGGAAGTAACGCCTTACCTAATACATTCGAACTATCTGATGGTTGAATAACAAAAACAGTTTCACCCAATTTTACATTCTGATTACGACTCCACACTTTCATAAAACTAACTTTACCACTAACAGGACTTTTCAGTAAATAGGAATACTCCCAGGCGCTCAACTGAGATGCTAATTGTTCCACTGAATTTTTCAGTTTAGTACGATGAGTTTGCTCCTCATCATAGGCCTGTTTACGTATATCAATCAAATTCTCTTCATGCTGTACTAACTGCATTTCGGCTTGTAACAAATTCATCCGTGCACTTTTTTCCAAACGAAGACTTTGCAGATATTTACTACTTGACTCTTCGAACTCGGTAACAATCATTGCATTACGAGCATACAAAGTAGAATCACGACTATACATATTCTGTGCTAAATTTACATCTTTCTTAATCAACTCATACTCTTGCTCTGCTACATGGAGATATGTACGTTGTCCTTTTAATTGTTTTTCTTGTACCCATAGCTTCTTTGTATAATAATCCTGTTTCATAAAAAGCGCATACTCAGAAAGTGCAGTGATAAAAATGGCAAAAGCAGATTGCAACTCTCCCAATTGTAACCGCTTATCCGCAAAGATTTCCATTCCTTTCTTCCAAACATAATTAGTTCTCTCCCATTCTTGCATCTGTTCGGACAACCAGCGCACATCTCCCAAAACAGCTGAATTATTAATTACTCCCAAGTTCGTACCCTCACCGACCAAACTTCCATTCTTTACATAAAGTGTATCCAGTTTTCCAGCAGCATGAGCCAAAACAGAAGCAGGAGGTTCTTCTGTTGCAAGAGTTACCTCTGCCACCAAAGTATCCGGATATTTAAATATCCAGCATCCTACCAGTACCGCCATCAGAATCAAAAACAAGACAGTAAGCCCCCACCTCACCACCCAAGGTGAAATGTGGTTCATTACTTCTTGCACTTCTTCGCTGCGCAACTCTATATCTTTATATTTCTTCTCCCTCATCAATTACCTAACTCCAATTGATTTTTTACCAACTGATAATACAGTCCTCTCCGTTCAGTTAATTCCTTATGTGTACCTTCTTCCGCTATACGTCCTTTGTCAAGTACCACAATCTTATCCGCATTCATCACCGTACTCAGACGATGCGCCACGACCACTACCGTCTTTCCTTTATAAAAAGCCTGCAAATGTTCCATAATTTCTTTCTCATTATTAGCATCCAACGCATTGGTAGCCTCATCGAAGAAAAGATATTCCGGATTCTTATACACAGCACGTGCTATCAAAATACGCTGCCGTTGTCCTTGGCTAATACCATTCCCCTCCATACCTATCTTTGTATTGTAGCCTAACGGAAGGGAATCTATAAAATCCCGGATATTAGCCACCATCACAGCATGGCGAAGTCGTTCCAAGTCAACTTGTTCTTCACCTACAGCAATATTTTGTGCTATAGTTTCCGAGAAGATAAAGCCGTCTTGCATCACTGCCCCTGTCTTGGCACACCAAAGATGCGGATTAATACTTTCCAGCGATGTATCATTCACCTTTACAGCCCCCTTATTCGGTAAATAGAAGCCAAGCATTAATTTTATCAATGTTGTTTTTCCACTGCCGCTTGCTCCTACAACAGCAGTCACCTTGCGTCCAGGGATAAACAAGGAAATACCATCTAACACATAATCCCGGTTTGCACCACCGTAACTAAAGAAAACATTCTCTACCTTCAAATCACGTTTTTCCGGAAGAATAGAAAGTTTAGAAGCAATATCCTGCTCTTCATCCGACTTTCGATGCACTTCATTCAGTCGCTCCAAACTTATCTTAGCATCCTGAAATTGCTGTGCAAAGCCGATAAAAGAAGAAACCGGAGCACTTAATTGACCAATAATATAAGTAAGCGACATCATCATACCCAAAGTCATCTGCCCCTCCACAACAGCCTTTGCTGCAATAAATGAAATTATGATATTTGTAGTTTGATAAAAAAATACCGATCCCACCTGTTGCACCTGTCCTAAAGCCAAACCTTTTACACTAATCTTAAACAGTTTCACCTGAATACGCTCCCATTGCCAGCGTTTCTGCGTTTCACAATTATTCAACTTAATTTCCTGCATAGCAGACACCATTTGTATCAAATTACTTTCCTCATTTGCAGATTGTTCAAAACGCTTAATATCCAGTTCACGGCGATATTTCATAAATAAAAGAATCCACCCTACATACAAGATATTTCCTATAAAAAATATCATCAGTATATACCAATTATAATAAGCCAACACAATAGAAAAAACAAAGAAAGTAATGAATGAAAATACCGTAGAAATAGATGATCCCATAAGGAATGCTCTGATACGTCCATGATCTCTGATACGTTGCATTATATCCCCCAAGAGCTTCGTATCAAAAAAATGTAGTGGCAATCTCATTAGTTTTATCAGAAAGTCGGAAATTAGAGTTATAGAGATACGCGCATTAACATGAAGCAATATCCAACTACGAATAAACTCTACAGAGAGTTGAGAGATAAAAAGAACTATTTGTGCTATTAAGATTAAGGTTATAAAGCCTAAATTTCCATCACGAATCCCCACATCTACCAAGGACTGAGTTAAAAAGGGAAAGATAAGTTGCAAGAATGAGCCTGTCAGCATTCCCAATACTAACTGCAATAATTGTTTCCTGTAGGGAGTGAGATATTTTATAAAGAAAACCAATTTGTGTCCTTCTCCAACTTCAGATTCATCCCCAAACTCATAAAACCGTGTTCCCGGCTCTAAAGCTAATACAATTCCAAGCTCTCTTGATTCTGATTTTACAGACAACCAACATCGTTTAATTTCCTTTTCTGAATAAACAAGCAAGCTATTAGCAGGATCTGCTATTTGAAAATAATATCTGCCTCTTCGCTTCTTTACGCCATAACATACTACAAAATGATTCTGATTCCAATATAAAATACAAGGCAAGGGAACATCTTTTTCCAATTGTTCCAATGTTATGCGCAAACCGGTTGTCCGGAATCCAATGGATCCAGCCGCATCACTAAGCCCCATCAATGAGACACCTTCTCTTGAAATATAAGAATGTTCACGAAGAGTCTGTAATGAATAGCTTTTCCCATAAAACCTTGCAATCATACGCAAGCACGCAGGACCACAATCCATTTTGTCTAACTGTTTATAATAAGGAAAAGAACTCATTTTGTTTATTCAGAACTTATATGACTTACATCAACAGAAAAAACATTTTCAGGTTCGATTCTATGCTCCAGGTCGTCAGAAAATGAAGGTTGTTGACGACCACCTACGACATAAAGCTTTCCGTCAGCATAGAACAATCCAGAACTCTCCGAACCGTCCGTAAAATAATAGGCATTCACAGTATTCATTCTGATATTATATATCTGCAAGCTCATATTTTCATAAATATAAATCAGATTTCCATTGGTTGTAACTCCCGGGCAACAGACTCCTTCCTTTAAATTACATAAGTCGTTCCAGGCACCTGTCTCCAAATCATAACTTCTGACTTTCCACATTGAAGTCGTGTATTGACCACCAAAGAAATAAGCAATATGTCCCACCAAAACACATCTCATAAAATCTCTTCTTTCTTTTGGAATAACGATTCCGGCATCATACCAAATACTTGTTTTAAAATCAAGTATATGTACATTATCAGAGTACACGTTCTTTTTTATGGTGCCACCCATCATATACAGACAATCATCATAAATGAATGTAGCTGGATCTACCGCCTGATGAGGATTCACCCAATCCACATACAGAGTATCTCTATCCAAATCATAAATTTCAATCTGAGGTGCCGTATATTCCAATCTACGGTTGGTGGATAAATACTTTCCCCCCACGATGAATACCTTTCCTTTATAATAATGCGCTCTATGCCCATTACGTCGGGCAAACTTTTGCAGACTTTCTGTCCAAATATCTGTAGCAATGTCATAAACATACATTTTATCAGAAAGAGCACCACCAGTTACCAGAGTCTTTTCATCTCCTGATATGATATATATCTTGCCATTTTGAATGAAGGAGCCAGAAGAAACAACAGCTACAGGCAAATCCTTCAAAGGTTCATAATTGAGAAAGATGCGTCCTCGTTCCCCCTTCACACTCACTTCCGGCAATTGCTGAGAATAAGTATACATTGTTACGCGATAGGCCGAATATCTCAAATCCTTAAGGGTAAGTTTAAGAGAAAGATATCCCACATACGAGAAAATAATCGTATCACTTCCTGCAATATTCTCCACATCCTCAATATTGAAATGCCCATTTTCATCAGTCACACCTATTCCTACAGAATCTTTTTGCAGGTATATATTTACGCCGGATAAGGGGCTATTATCTTTCCCGTCTATAACACACCCCTGTGATTGAGATTCCATCGGCAGGGAACAAGTCATTATAAGAAACCAAAATATGATTATCTTCATATATAAATATTTAACATTAAATTAAAAGGGAGAAAAGATAAATATTCTTTCTCCCAATAATCAAGCAATTAAGTTGGATCCATTCTGCGACAATCATCTTCATCATACAGATGGCGGCAGTCTATTATTTCAAAGTCGCATTCAGGATAATCCGCATCACAACGAGTCCCACACTCATTTGGGCAACCCATACCCAAACAGATTTCTGTCGGACAATCTTTACTTGGACAAGATGCACCAGCTCTAATTGACTTTAGTTCATCAGACTGCAATCGTTGCAGCCTTTCATCCAAATTCATTTCTTCACTAAACTCAGTCTGAGTAGAATTTAGTGAAATCATTTCTACACTCTTCTTCATAAAATCTTTTTTTAGTAAAACCTCAGATATTTCTTAAAAATCTCATTTACTCGTTCATATGTTTCTATATTATATGGCATGCATTCTTTTAAGCTTTTGTACAAAGTATCATCATCCCTTTCTATTATCCAATATGGATTACGTCCTTCCTGCTTTTGCACTATTCTATCAGCATGAAACTTTAAATAGAATATACAAATCATTTTATCTATTACAGCGTACGTTTTCCTTTTTGCATCTATAAGCGAAGACGGCTTTACTTGCAACAGATTCGCAATACTTGTCTTCAACTCGTCAATAAGAACATACTTTAATATTCTTCGCCTCTCAACTATATCTTTAACAAAATATTTCAAATCTGTAATAAAGTCCTTTTCATCATGTATGCTATGTACATCTGAGATAAATGAAATTGGCATATTATTATAGTTCAGCAAATATTTTCGTTCTTTCCGAAGCAGCATATCTTTACTAAAACTAAATATACTGACTTTAACCCCTTTACAAAAAAAAGATACTAAGAAACTTTTCCGGCAATCTTCTCGTTGGAATAAAACATCAACATCACTATCAGCCCTATATGTTCCAGCCGCAACAGAACCACCGACTCCAATAGAAGCATCCGGGTATGCTTTATGCAAATAATCCACTACCTCACTTAATACTACTTTCTGCATTATCCTACCTCCATTAACATTATAGGTCTTGCATATTTTTCCATATATATATCCCGCATATCATTAAACAGGATTTTGCATCGCTGTAATTTCTCTATAGAGAAATCCGTCGATAACGTTTCTCTTAACTCTAAAACATAAGACTTCAATAATACATTGTCAGCACTTAATGTACACAATGAAATTATCTCGGCTTCTATTGTTCCTAAACAAAAACTCATTTCAGCATTTTCCAAGCTTTCAAGCAGATTAAAAATGCCTGAAACTATTGAGAAATATTCTATTGGAACAAAGTGTTCAAATCGGTATTCATCACTTTCCAACAGATGTTTTATCATTATTGCATCATCAGCTTTCATCAATCCCTTTTTTTATTTTTTTATTATATAATTGTCGTATGCCATATCCAAACAAACGGGGATAGTCATTACATTCACCAGATTTTACTTTACCAGTCACCCGATATGCGTTGGCTAAGCAACCACCACCGCAGAAAAACACATATTTGCAATTAACGCACTTTTGCTCACTGACTCTTGAATTAAACCACCTATCAGCTGCCCCGTTCTCTAAAGTAAAATCAGGGATATAACACCCCACTCTTTGTTCTTTCTGCCCCACAACATCCCAACACGAATAAATATCACCAAGTGGATCAAATATGACATTACTAGTCTGAGCTCCGCAAAAGCAGCTTCTATGACGGACATGCTTTCCTAAAAGTAACCTATTTAATACAGACTGGACTTCAAAATCTTGGCACATAAAATGGCCTTCACATCTTTCACTCAAATCTTTTTCACAGAATGTACGATAAAACTCACTTTGAGTAAACATCTCTTTAGATATATTATCTTTTGTACTATTTATTGGAACTTCTTTTCGCAAAAGAGCGCAATAAGGTTTAAAGTTCTTATACTGGAACCAATCTTTCTCTTTAAAATATGACAATAATTCATCAATACGCTCCATAGAGTAAGGATCCGTATTAATACGAATTGATATAGGAATCCCAATTTTTAGTAAACTATCTACATTCGATGCTATTTTAGCAAATGAATCCTTATTCTTATAATGAGGTTTCCTCTTATTATGTATATCCTCTACTCCATCTATCGTTATTTGAAAAGAAAATATTTTAGAGTTCTCTTTTAGGAAATCTAAATAATTATCTAAATCATATCCGTTTGATGTTACAGAAAACACATATCCCAAATCTTTGCCCTTTTGTACAATATACTCAAGGACTTCATAGTTTTCTGCCAGAAAGGGTTCACCACCATACAAATGGATACTCCTTTTTCCTGTCCTATCTTTGTCTTTGTCTTTAATAATTTCATAGGCCTTATCCACTTGTTCCTTGGTTATTCTACACTTGGGCAAGCAAGCACATCCATTTAAAACAGGATCCTCATAACAATAAACGCATCTCAGATTACAGTCATATGAAATTATAAAATGAAAACCAAAATTCTTCAGACGAACTTCATCATATATCTTATTCAAAAGTCGTTTTACCAATTCAGTTTCATCTTCTTTCGATAAAGATGTCATATATCCCCGCTTAACAAGCTTTTCTTTTGTTTCGCTGGAAATGTCACAATATTCACCTTGATTCTTAAGATACTGATATACATTCTGATTCACAATATCAAAAGCATGAGTATAGCTATTTAATAAGGCATAGCGTCCTGCCTCATTATCCACTTTTACTATTATGTTATATGATGAATTTCTCATAGCTTCTACTTTTTATAATTCAAAATAACCAAAGGCATAAGACCCATTTTCTCCTTTTATCTCAAGCAAACAACGTCCTGATAATCTTTGTGAAAGAGAAATACTTTCAAAAAAATTAGATTCAATATTCTCGGATGAAGAATAAATAGTCACCCCATTCTGAGAGATAATAATTTCTACATTACCTATAGCCCCATAGAATTCTAATTCAATAGATTGTTTATTACTTAAAAATGCAGAAATAGGAATTGGCACGATAATAGAACGCTGTTCTTGATCAGAACCTTTAGATTTTTGAAAAGGTACTTCATTACAGGATAACTTGATTTCCGTTCCACTAGTGAAATCATCAGCATCAGCCCTAATTACACCTATTGATAATAGACAGAGCCAGCTCACAAGACAAAATATAAATTTCGTTTTCATGTATTAGTGTTTTGAGTTTTTACAAAAATAGCGCGAATACCCTAAACACACAAATTTACAACAGGACACTTTTTTTCGTCATTATCAACTAATAATAAAGAACTTACAGAAATCTCCAAGCTTTTAGCAGGACATTTTACGAGGATAGTAAGCTAAAAAAACATCCAAATTCACCTTGTTATCTAAGCCAAGTTTATTTTTTAGCCGTTGTTTGCGCTTCCTAATAGCCTCCAATTCACTGTCAAAGAGAATCACTAACTCCTCTGAAGAAAAGCCTAGTTTGATGAAAGCCGCCAATAACAAATTGCTCTCTTTCAACCCATACTCTGTATATAAACAAGTCACAAAGTTATCAAAAAGCAAATCCATATAACCTAAAAATTCCCGCTTTTCTATTGCGGTCATATTCTCAACTATCAATAATCGTTCCTTTAATTGTCTCAGCACATTTACCCCGCCAGCATAAGAGTTTTCTAAGGTGACCCGATTTTTTTCCATTAAAATTTGTATTTCCTGCTCTAACCTCACAATTTGTTCTTTAGAAGTTTCTATTACCAATACTTCTTTTTGCTTCAATTCTTCTACTTGGCAAATATACTGACTTATTAATTGCTCATTGGCACTAATTATCTCCCTGCTTCGTTTTGTAAATTCCTGCAAGCTCTCTCGATAACCTCGCTCATTACGTGCTGCCATCTTTTTATAGAAAAACAGCCCAAAAAGAAATAAAAAAAGCAACAGAACAACACCTACTAACAGTCGTATCAAGCTATTTTGCCAAAGTACATCTTTCTCTTTATGCAGTTTCTCTATCTCGTTTTTCTTCTGTACCTTCAAAACTTTATTTCGTATAGCTTCATTCTGGGCTATTTGTAATAAGGAATCCGACATCTCTTTATAATAAAGGGATTTTCCATACTCCACTTTTTCCTTTTCTAACAGATAAAAATAATTATAAGCACCCGACAAGACAAAAATATCATTTGAGGACAAAATATACTTAAAACATTCTTCCGCTTTATCGAATAGACTAAGTTTCATATAAGCATCTCCCAACGACATATAATAATAAGGAAGAGAATTAGCTACTTTCTCGCACTTGATAGCTAATAAGAAACAGCTTACAGCATTTAAATAATTCCCTCTACTACTCTCTGCAACTCCTTTAATATGCATCAGTGAAGGAAAAACAGATGAAGTACTATCACCATTTAATAGAGAGAATCCAGCTTCTACATACCAATTTACACTATCCAAATTTTGCCTAACCTCATAAATCCAAGCTATATTCCGATAAGCATAGACAATGCCTAATGTATTACCCGCCTTTTTGTTATAAAAAATAGACATCTGATAGTTATCCAATGCCATATCATATCTTTCTTGATCATCATTTATTCGCCCGACATATTCTTGTATCCAAGCTTGCAATTTATATTCTTTTGTACCTTCCAGCCTTTCTTGTGCATCCAAATAGGCTTGCATGCCCTTTTCATCATCTCCATGTAAAGCAGCCACTTTACCATAATAGAATAAAGCCTTTCCTCCTTTCACTTTATTATTGCTATCCTGATAATAATCTACCGCCAATTTAATTAAAGAATCAGATTGTAAACTATCCAAATAGTTTTTATCGCGTGCCTGAGTCAACAATAAAGCATAATCAGCACATTCCTTTCCTTGAAGTTTTTCCGGTTGTGGTATTTGATTTAAAAGCAATAATGCACTATCAGGACATGTTTCCATATACTTCTCTACCCTATCAAAAATTTCAGATGCATCTTTGGAAGTACAAGAGAAAAGCAAGCCATAAATAAACAAGTTCCAAGCCAATAGTAGTTTCCTCATATTTTTTACTTATTGATATTTGTTCTTCATATCTTATCAGCAAAAAGACTGTTTATTCATAGCATTCAGAACAGAGTTCTCATTCCTGACAACCAAAGATACGAATATGTAGTTTAATAACATACAAAAACAAGGGAAAAAGCACTCAATCATATAAAATAATTACCACCATTTCTAAAGCGAAATATTATCCACTCCAAGGCTACACCCTTTCCCTAAAAGGGCTACACCTTTTATCTGAAAGGGTGTAGCCATTCCAGCCAAAGGGTGTAGCCCTAGAAAAAAGGCCTTGTAGCTATCTGTGCATAGGATAGTAATTACACATTTGCCCAATGATGAGTGCATTCATCAGATACAAAACTCTTAAAATATTACCTAATATAGGGTTTATTCATTACATTTGTACCATTCTTAAAACTTTATCCTTATGGCACACCACTTGAATACCAACAAACAGTTTATGATAGGCAATGGCATCCTGGCTTTTGCAGTTATCTTCATAGTCGTTATCTTCATCTATATGAGCCTGCGCCTGCAAAAACAAAAAGACGAAGACCGCAACTTCATCGAAACATATACCATTACGTTAACGAAAGGATTTACCGGAGACTCCCTATCGATCCTGATAAACGACAGTGTGCTGGTAAATAAAAAAATCACAGAAGAGCCGTTCAGTATGGATGTAAAGCGTTTTGCGGAACAGAGCGCATTGCTGATTGTGGATAATGCAACGGAACAACTCTCTTTATTCGAACTGAGCGAGAAAGGTGGTAGTTATCGGTTTGAAAAAGAAAATGGCGAGGTGAAACAACTGTCTCAAAAATAAGACAGGCGGTTGATTCAAAACTGATAAGTAATGAGTTTTCACCACAGAGTATCACGGAGTTCTATTTTTTGATTTCAAATTGATTAAACTCTGTGATACTCTGTGTTACTCTGTGGTGAAAAGATTCATAACCCGACAAAAAGCAATGAAACAATCAATGCCACTATTTCACCTGAAAATAAAACTTATGCTTCAATGATTTTCCCGGCATCCTGAATGTCAGCTCCACAAAGTTTTCTTCATCTTCCAAACAGTCTTCACTACTATAAGTTATCAGAATATCTTCGCCACGCGGCACAGCTTTCAATTGGGAAGCGCAGTTAGAAGTAAGTTTCGGCATAGCAGCCGTAGTTATCTTCTTTCCTTTTATAAATAAGGAGACTATGTAAGCATCCTTGCCGTCCGACTTTCCTTCGGCAGTGATAAATGTTGGCAACTTCCGGTAGTTTTGAACAACCCCTTCCGCCCATTCACGGCGTGTCTTATCGAAAAAGTATTCTACGGCAGGACGCATTTTAGTGATGCATTGGTCTATTTCTTCTACAGAAGAGATATCGGAAATATGTTCTTCCATTTTCTTTATTAAGTCCTCCATCGCACGATCCTGCTCTTCGAACTGACGAACCAACGCTTTATGTTCACTTTCAGGGAAAGGATAACGTATCGCATAAGCGTACGTTATCTTACCAGACTTCTTATCACGGCGCTTCTCCCAGTACGAACCATCAACTTTAGAAAGTGAGATCCCCTTGATAAACGGCAAAGAAGCCGCACGGGTAGAGCCTTCGGCCATATACTGATCGACAAACTCCGTGATACGGTCACCGTTGCCGGAAGTCTGTTTCACAGTATGTGAATCCGAGAACTCGATATTCTGTGCCACAGCCTGAATAATCTGGCGCTTCACGCTTTCCAGGCATTGCTGACGTGCCTCTTCCATCGAACCAATTTCCGCAGAAGCCACGATATAGCCGGACTCCGCAGACTCATACCAGACGGGAGCTTTCTTATCACTCTTTTCAACGACTTTATATGCCTGGGCAAACAATGAAACTGTTCCCATACAGAAAAGCAAGACAACCGTAATCCCTATTCTTTTCATCTTCATAAGCGGTTTTCCTTTCTTTATTTCCAATCAACGGGCAGATTATGGATAATCACTTTACAATTATCCACTGTCATTTCTACATACGAAAGAGTAGTACAAGGAGTACTGACACCTTTGATTTCGAACACCTTACCTATTCTGACACCTTTCGGCATCTTGTTTCCATAGGTCCAGGAAGTACAGCCATTCGTCTCTATCTGAGAAAAATTAGTAAAAGTCGCACCATCCGGATCAATCGCCGAAGTCATACGAATAGTCGCACTGTTATTCGTTACACCTGTATTGGTGAAACGGACATAGACGCGAATACTTTCAGCCGTTTCATTACCTTCACAAGACACCAGTTCGAAAGAAAGGTCATTGCAGGAAACCGAAATCTTACATTCGGGCAAAGGAGCTTTCTCCGGCTGCACGGCAACCGGTTCGGAAGACGTCACAGGCTCTGCAACAGGGGTAGGCAGCACTTCCGGAGCAGGTTCAGGAGAAGCCGGTTCTTCGGGAGCAGGTTCAGGAGCAACAGGCGATTCTTGCGGCTCCTGCTTCCCTATTTTTTGCAATATAACCAACACTTCATCATAGCAAGACACCGTTTCAGGAACTATAGACAAATAATCCGCAGCTTCATTCAGCAACCCGGCATCTATCAGCACCTCCGCTTTCTTAATGATGACAGAACAATTCTGCTGATAGAAATCAGCAATACGCTTACGTGTAGTGCGGATGAAACGCACAAAAGCCGGATCGGTAACCTTGATACCTGAGATAAGCGAAGCAATCGCATCGTCCTTACTTCCGGTAGCGTCTCCCTGTACCTCGATAACGGCCGTTCCATATACACTGTCGTCATACTTATTACGGGCGGTCAATGAAAATTCACCTGTAACCAGCGTCACATCCCGCAGCAATCCTTCCGTCTTCTTCGTCTCTCCGAGAACAAGTTCGGGCTGAATGACGAACGCATTGTAAAGTGAAGCACTTCCGGCATTATTGCGGGCAATAATTTGCTCCACTTTCAACTTCAGTGCATCCATGTTCTTCTGGCTTAATCCCTTCTGCGTGGGCGTACCCGCCACAAAATGAATGTTATCCTGTGCCGCCGCCCCCAGCGAAACGAGCAACAGTAAAGCCCATAGAAATCTATTCTTCTTCATAAAAATGCAGATTTATTTAATGGTTACAGTCAACCCTTGCCCCATTGTAACTACAGAAGCAACATATTCTCCCCCTAATTTTTCATCGAGGAAGTTCTTCAGTTCGGTACTGAAGCGGGAAATGGTATAAGCGCGTCCCTGCGCTTCATCCCAAATAGGCACTTGTACGGACATATCGATCACCTTGTCGTTGCTGCGGCTCATATCGTAAACGCCATTCAAGGCGTGAACCTGCAACCAGTCTTCCAATACGGTCTTGAAACTTGCGCTTCCATCGGGCAACGGCTGGTCAAAGTCCCAGTCAGTGATGGACTTTGCCAGTACCATTTGGATAGCCATTTCACGGCCATTCTTCACAATGTCATTGAAGGAAGCCTGCAACTTGGTAAAAAACTCATCTTTTACCTTTTTAAGAGCATAGTCCGTCAGCTTGATGGTATCTGTGGTGACATATTTACCACTTTGGAAAGTGGCGCTTGCCAGATTGCCTGCCGTCTGAAATTCAGTTGCCGTCAGTTCCAGCGACACTTCGCTTTGGCGTCTTGCATCAGTGGTTGTCATTACTTTGGCAGTCACAATGATATCCGCACCCATATTCTGAATCATCTTAGTTACGGCATCAGATTGAGTACCGGCCGTCAGCACGTCATTCCGTTTCGCCCGTTTCAGTTGGGCAAGGAAATCTTTCGTCTTATATCCGCGTGAACTGAACTCACTGGTCATCTTGCTCACGGCATAACTCAACATCTGGTTATGGTCAAGAATAGCACGTATGTCTTCATCTTCCCTGGTATAAGGAACCACCGTCACTGTAGGCAAACTTACCTGACTGCCAGGGGTACCCACTGCCATACCAAGATTAGTCTGCACCTTATTCCGGTTCAGGTCTTTCTGCAAAGCATCGAATAGAATAGTCATTTCCACCATGCAGCGGTATTGCTTACCTTGTTTTTCCGGTCCCTCCGTAATAGTGTAGTCCTTAACAAACACGGAATAACGGTTTTCATCGAAAAAACGGCGGTCATAGTCAGGCTTTGCAGTAGAAATCATCGGATTTCCTTTATTGACTCCATCCACCCCCGTATAGAATAAGGTATAGAAGGCAGACTTCAATGCCATATTTGCCGCCTCTTTCTTCTTCTCACTGATACCCAGGGCACGGACCGTCAATGTGTTTCCCCGCTGTTGCAGAAAAACCACTTCACTGGAATAATTCTGTCCGCAAAGAGTAGCGGACAGAATTATTCCCAAAAGAAACATAAAACAATGCTTCATAATAGCTGTATTTTTGGATTAGTTGAACAGCCCACCCATCAATGTCTGTTCGCGGGAAACAATCTTTATCGGTTGCTCATCACGGATGGCTTTCATGATTTCTTCACCACCCTTCTGCACCTTACACAAAGAGATATCATCTCCTTCAACCGCCTTCACGGTCAAACGGCCGATTTCCTTCTTGGCTTCGCGTCCGGCAACTTCACGTATGGCATAAACTGTAAATTTCTGCGCTTCTTTCACGCCATTCATAGAACCGAGGTTAATGTACACTTCCTCTGCCTTACCTTTCTTCTCGCTGTTTACTTCAAGGATAGTTCCTTCCATTTTGAAGTATTCATCCACAAAGTCGCGCATACTGTATACCGCACTTTTGATAGTGTTGGCTATGGCTTCTTCTTTATTGCCACCGGTTCCTCCGGTCAATCCGCTATGCTGGAACGTCTTTGTACCGATCAATGTACCGTTCTTCGGATTGATAACTTTCAGTGTATAAGATACTGAGCCATCATAATATCCCTTTCCATCTCTTGTCTTATAAGCAGCAGTCATAGAAGATACCTGACCTGTAATGATGAACTGTGCACCCAGTTCTTCCATCACCGAAAGACGATCCATTTCATTATCGTCACCCGAAGAGATATTAGCAGATGAGCGGCGTTGCGATTCAATACGCAAGGCGTCCTGTGCATCCACATCAATCAGAATCACACGTTCCATCTTCTGTATACCCTCAATCACCGTATTACGCAAGCCCTCTACCCACGAGAACGGTGCATCACTGGAGCGTTTGAAATAGTCAATGAATACCGTAGGTTTTCCCTTCGGCTCATCAAAGTTCTGGCAATAGCCGGCAAGTGAATATACCGCACAAAACACTAAGAGTACAATCTTTCTCATAAACTTCTTGAATTATATAATTTAAACTTCTGAACTTGCATCTTACTTTAATTTTTCAAAAATAAACATTTGTTATCAAACCGCAAGGGCGTTTACGTTTATTAACTCAAAAAAGAAATACAATCACGGAAAACAGTGACAACTCCTATACCATGTATTGATTGTATCAGAATCATGTCTGCATCGTACCCGAACCGTATCTGCACCGTACTTGCTCCGTACATTCTCCACTCAGAGGTACCTCTGACCGAAGGAACTACGGAGTTGGTACGGAGCAAGTACGGCTCAGATACGGTTTAAGGGTAATCCAAGTCGTGGTTAAAACTCCGTGCGATATTGCCTCAGTTCTTTCCGCAATGCTTGGGCTTTTCCTTCCGTCAATTCATCGAGAAGTGCCCAGAAACGCTCTCCGTGATTCATTTCACGAGTATGGGATAGTTCGTGCAGAAGTACGTAATCTATCAGATGTTTCGGCAACAAAACCAGATAGTAGGACAGATTGATTGTACGCCGTGCCGAACAACTTCCCCAGCGCCCGCTGCTGGAATTGATTTTTATACTTTGGTAAGGCAGATTGTGCTTCTGTGAAAGCATATACAGGCGGGGTGGAAGAATGATTTTCGCATTACGACGCAGGGCTTCTTCGATAACTTTACGCAACCATGCCTGCAATTCCGCATCAGCAAAATCGGCTCCAGGCGGACAGATAATCTGCATCTCTCCCAACTCGGAGCGTGAAAGGAAACGTTCGCGCTGTCCGCTTACAAGACTTAATTTGAAGAACTCCGTATCAATCCGAAAGTTTAAGTCTATCAGAGGACGGATATGTTTTTTCCGGGCCACCCGCAAACGGGGACGCAGTTCTTCTATCGCATTCTTTATCTCTTTAAGTGTAGTTCCCGGCGGAATGGTTACATAGATAGCATCTTCCCGCGTACGGAAAGTCAAACGCCGCGCACGAGGATTCACTTTAATAAGAAAGCGTCCAAGTTCATTATCTTCCAATACATTTTCCAAAACGACAAAACCTCCCAATGAATAAACAGACAAATAAACGAAATATCGTTCGAATATACAAATGACTAGATATCCAAAAACGGACAAGTGTCCGAAAATGAACACCTATCCTAGAAGAATACATACTAATTATCAACACTTTATAAAACTGGCATGAATATTGATCTATAGAGTGTAACCGGACGTTGCCAAAAAAGTTTCTGAAAAAGAGAAAAAAGCATGCAACCTTTTTTAAGTAACTTACGTCTAATAGATAAACAGGAATAATATAAATGAATAATTATAAAACTAAAGAAGTTATGAAAAAGTTAGCAAGCCTCCTCACATGCATCTGTTTAATACTCAGTACAACAGCGTGTTCACAAAGCAAGAACTACAGTTCAGGTAACTGGAGTAGTAAGAAAGTGATAGCCAGCAATAAATATGTAACAAAGGATATTAAGGTAGATAATTTCAAGAAGATCAGTGTAGCCGGCAGCCCCGATGTTACGTTTACTCAAAAGTCGGGACGCCCCGAAGTAGAAGTCTACACCTCGGACAATATTGTTGACTTGCTGGATATTAAAGTAAAGGACAACACCTTATATATAGGTTTCAAGAAGAATGTCAATGTGTCTTACAAGAAACTCGAAGTACGTGTATCCGCCGAAACTCTGAATGGAATTTCTGTTGCCGGTTCAGGAGATATCTTCCTGAAAAACGGTCTTCAGACTAATGACAATTTATCAATCAATATTGCCGGTTCAGGAGATGTCAAAGGCAGTGGCATCAAATGCAATGATATGAAAGTGTCTGTAGCAGGATCTGGCGATATCAATGCTGATAATATTACTTGTAACAACCTGAAAGTATCCGTTGCAGGATCGGGTGACATGGTACTGAAAAGTGTAACAGCTATGGGCACGGAAGCAAGTGTAGCCGGATCAGGTTCGGCAACTATTACCGGTACAACCCAAACAGCTACTTACAGCGTAGCCGGATCAGGTGATTTACTTACAGAAGGTTACGAGGCTCAACGCGTTACTGCCAGCGTAGCAGGTTCCGGCAGCATCAAATGTTTCGCTACCGAATTCCTGAAAGCACGCACCAGCGGTAGCGGAAAGATAGGCTATAAAGGAAATCCGGAACTGGATTACCCGAAGAAGAGCCTGTACAAACTTTAAGATTCTCTCTTATGACTACTATAAAAAGGATAGTTTAACACAAAATTCAAGCGAAAGGGTTTCCGAGAGGAAGCCCTTCGTTGCTTTTATACAATCGTTACAGTTACAGCAGGCTACATTTTCATCTTATGCAAGTAAAGTGCGTATGCGATGCGGGTAAATGAATGGTTTATTTGCCTGTATTTAGCATCTTGTCGCATCCAAACGGACTATTTGTCGCCTGTCATCTTTCTTTTCCGGCTAATAATAATATTTATGGCTTAACTTTACCCGCTAATTTTTTAACATAAAAAGAAAATGAAGATGAAAAGAATTTTTAGGCTGTCTTTATGCCTGCTTACTGTGTTTTTATCGGGAGCCTGCTCTTCGGATGATACTCCGGTTGCTAATGTTCCGCAACTTTCCGGAAACATAACGTTTGACCGTACGCGAGTGGGAGTAGGTCAGCCTGTGAAAATCAGTTTTGCTTTGCCCGCGTCAGTCAGTCCGGACGTGTCGAAAGCAGAGTACTCTTTCAATCTGGGCGGTATAGCCGATTTGCCCGTAGAGGCGGAGAATAATGTCTGCAACTATACGTACGCCTTCAGAGAAGCGGGCACATACCCGGTCAGCTTTAAGGTACGCTACCTATTCAACTATCCTGATGCGGCGGGCGAAATCTACAGAGACGATGTCATAAAGAAAGATTTGCAGGTAGTGGCTTGCGATGTGCGCAACTCTTTCTGGGGTGACAACCTTGCAGAAACGCAACGGAACTGTGGCGGCGCGCTGGAGAAACAAGAAGGGAATACCGACCTGTATGCCGCTGTCCTGAGCAGTGAGTTCGGTTCTTCAGTGGAGGGAGGAAAAGAGACGACCGTCGGCTACACCTTCAAGAATGACAAGCTGTATATGGTGCAGGAAGTAAACCTGTTTGATACACAATTGCCTTTCACTTTAGTGTTCCAATATTATAGAGACATAAAGAGGACGTATGGTGAGGCTGTTGAGATAAACTGGAGTTCGGATACTGAAAAGAACAACGGCTATTTCGACGCTTACGTGAATGGTCGTGACAAGACAGCCTTGGAAGCGATGAACGCATTCCTGACAACGGGAAAAGGAGAATGGGTCGCTTTCAACTTCGAGAAAGGAAACACCATGATGGTAGTGCAGTGTTATAAGAGCAACGATAAGTGGGTAGTGAAACGCGCTTATAGAGAGAAAGAATAACAGGAATTGAAAGTGTTTGAAAACAGTCCGTCCCGTAAGCCGAAAAGCAGATCGCAATTTTGGCATACGGGACGGACTATTTTCATCTTATCTTGGCAATAGCTCAGAGGGAAGCGGAATTCCCGTGATTTTCGTTACAGGAAGAAGTTGTCTGCCCTTCTCCTATCAAAGGCAGGGTGTTACCGCCGACATCTATACAGCAATCCTTTATGGAAGCCTGCGAGGTGGCTTTGCCTGCTATGCTTCCACGCACGGTTGTTTCTCCGCCGGCATTGGCCGACAGAGCGGCGTGGTTATTGCAAGAGTGCAGCGAGGCACTGCCTGACACCTGGCCGCAAATGCCGCCAACGTAGGTACATCCGCTGCCGGGATGTATGTCGGCATAGTTGTCGCAGTAGCGGCAATCGAGGTTGGCGGAGGAAGAAGAGTAACCGATGATGCCGCCTGAGCCGGAACTGACAGCACCCGTTATCCGGAATGTGCCGTAATTGCTGCACTGGCTGATGGTTACATCGGACTGGGCATAGCCGATGATGCCACCTATGTAGGTCTGTGTGCTGCTTAGGGCGTTGCCGGTGGCAGATATGGTTCCGCGGTTGATGCAGCCGTTTATAGTGAGTGAAGCCAAAGTGCTTCCCACCAGTCCGGCAACGTGATTCCCGCCTCCGGCACTGGTAATTTTGCCGTTATAGCTGCAATTGCTGATACTATAGGGCGTAGTTCCTTTTAGGTCGGCTATCAGTCCGGCGGTACGGGCTGCTTGCGCAGTATTTATTGGACAATTTTCTACATCCGCCAGAATGTGCAGGTTCTTTATGCTTCCTCCACTTGCTGCACCTATGAATGCGGCGGTAAAGCTCTGACATTTCATGAATCCTTTGATGATATGTCCGTCCCCGTCCAAATGTCCTTTGAAATAAAAGAATTTACCGTCTGCCCCGGTTTCGTTGTTGTGTCCGGCTATCGGCGTCCATTCATCGACCTCAATCAAGATGTCCTTGGTCAACCGGAAATACTTCCCGGCATAATCATCGTTACCACCATTGACATAGGTTATCAGTTGTTGCAGATTTGCGGTAGATTCAATGATATACGGATCTGCTTCTGTTCCGCTTCCTTTATACTCCGTAGAGGTTACGGCATGAGGGTCGTCATATACTATTATCCCGTCCGCTTCATCATTGCCTTTGACAAGGTTGAAGTTCGTGGCGCGGTAACGTTTGCCCGCCTCGTAGGTGACAGCGGAGGAGAGCGTTTGCGTCTTCACGTAACGCGTGCCGTTCTGGCAAACCACAGTGGTGGTAAGTTCACCTGCCGGCAAAGTGGTGGGAACCATCATGAAGTAGACACGCAGCCCGTTGGCAGGCAGGGTTTCCGTGGCTTGCGAGGAGATTTCGATGTTCTCCAATCCGACGCTCAGGTTTCTCGTCCGGCTGTCGGTGGTGCCGGCGGCGGTGGAGGCGGAAAGGGTTTCGTAGAAAGGCTTTTCGCCTTCGTAACGGAGCAGGAAGAGGCAAGGTTCACCGTCAGCTTCCGGGTCGTAGCCTTCCAGCGTGAGGTCGAAGCGCATGATGGCGAGCAGATGTTCGAAGGGAACAAGGGAGGACTCTATTCCAGTAACCCCGGTGGCACGCATGTAGTTGTATGCGGAAAGGTGGGCGGTGGAGTTGTTGCCGTTCTGCACTTGTCCCGTCAGGGAGGCTTGGGCCTCCGACCACGTGTTTCCGGTGCTGCGGGTAGCAGGATAGAAGAGGTTGAAAGAGGTGCTTTCATCCACATCCTCCGCAACGTTTCCCGTGAACCGGGCGCGGGCGTTGTCACCGGTTGCGGAAGCCTCGCTATAGGTGAACAGGGCGGATGTTTCCTGTCCCACTACTTCCTGCACGTGCGGTGTGGTGTAGAATCCTTTGAAGGCATCTGTCGGTTGCCAGCTCAGGGCCATGCCTGCTTCGTTGTTGTCCTCATACGCCATGCGGGTGTCGGGGGTTGGACGGTTGGCATCGTTGCTGGCGGATGCTGCGGTACTGATACTCCTTGTGCGCAGTCCCGTCCCCCTTATCTCTTCACTTTCCGTACAGGAAGAGGCGATGATAAGGCCGATTATCATCGTAAACGGGTAAATAAACTTTTTCATTCCGTCTTGAGTTTTTAAGTTTATCAGTTTTCTATGGTCAGTATGCGTTTATCAGGTCTTCCAGTTCGTTGGCGGACGCGTTGCGACTGCGACTACGGGTCGAAGAGGAAGGGAACATGCCGCCATCTCCATAACCGGGCACGGTGAAGCTACCTTGCATTACCGGGTCGCAGGTTTCCATCGGGATGATTTCTATGACCGGAGCGGTGTAAAGCTCTTTGGCGGGTACTGTTTTCAGGTGGTTTTCTGTATTCATATCATTATTCTTTTTTATGGTTATCTATTATAAATATATTATACAAAAAATAATAACTGACCTAAGTATACGACAGAGACAAAGAGAATATTAAACTACTAACAATCAAATAATTACTCATACACATTCATTTAACGTGAAATAATTACAAACTTCGACCGAGAAAGGAAAATCCCGTTCCGCCTTGCTCCGATGTCCCTATCACTCCAGACTTACCTCACACTCAATAGCGAAAAGAGGCGCTGCGAACATAAAGAAGCGGATACCTATAAGAAAAATAGCCATCAGACTTTGACATGCTAAAATCTTCCGATTTCTTATAGGTAAATTTATAAAGCGTTTTATCGGTAGTATTGTTGTATATATAATAAATTCCATTGTTCTGCAATCCTTTATCTCTCTCTTTGATGTTGTATTTCTTATGCAATTCTTTCAAGGCTTCAATTGTATTGTCTATGGTGACCATTTCCCAACCTACAGGCCGGTCTGCCAAGACATTTACATGATAATCAGGATTTTTTTTGCGATCTTCGGCATTATAGGACAGATTGTAGGCTTCCGGTCCTATCATCAGCAGAAGAGGTCCATATTTATAAATCTTGTCATAGGTACCTTTCCAAGAATAAAAAGACATTGTTTGGGGCGTACCACTATAATTTGAATAATTGTCAACACTTTCATCCGGCATAAATCCTAGGTCTCCGTTATTGTAATAAAGTACAGGATATTCACTTCGTTTTCCCAAGGGTATTAAAGTACAGTCCAGTCTGTTCCATCGAATAATGAAGAGCGAATCGCTTGCCACCGCAACCCCTTCGTGCCGTACCTCTCCTGCCAGGATGGGGTAGAGTGAACGCAGTTTGTATTGTTTCTCTCCTATCCGTATGTATTCGGATACGGTTTCTATGATAGCCTGATCGCCTAATATCAAGTATTCCGCTCCCCTATTCGTGTCAGAAAAGATGCTATTATTGAAGTTGATTTTGGTATAAATTTTATCATACACTCTTGGAAACATGCTGTCTTCGTAATCAATCATTGTGTCTAATTGTGAAGCGACAAAACTTTTCACCTCTGCATTGTTTATGAATTCATATATGGGAAACAACTTGAAGTCAATCAGTTCCACATTGCTCTTCTTGGGATCGTTGAAGTCAAGATTGATGGTTCTGTACCAGTTGTCTACAAGGCCACTTTCAAGCACGTCCTTGTCGTTATTAAGGATTTCCGTTATACAAGCCACATCTCCACCGCGTGCTGAAATGCTGCGCGATTGGCGGGTTGATGTTTGGCTGTAGCTATTGGTCTGTCCCTCTTCCATCTTGAATCCGCACATGTTGAGAAAAGAGGCTTCGGCGGCAATGGACAAAGTCGTCTTGCTGTCTAAGGCTGCACGTTCAAAAGTGGAGCAAAATTCAAGTTTTCCGCCCAAGTCGGCATGATAGATGATGTGGGTACCGTAGACGCGGAACAGTTCTTCCGTATATTCCACAACTTTGTCGAGTCTTTTATCCTTTTGGGCATCGCAAATTTTGTTTATAATGTGCCGGAAACCTTCGGTCAGTATATTAGGATTGTTTCGTGCTACTTCTACCAAGCTATAAGGGTCAACATGTCGAGATGCCGCTTTGTAGTTGTTCATAATAGTACAGAAAGAGTAGGCATTGGTCTTGAGATCACTTCGAGAATACTTTCCTTCTACATGTGCCTGAAAGAAACCGACATCCAGTCCCAATCCGGCATGTGCGGAGAGCGACTTAAGGAGCTGTTCGCTGTCTGCTCCCTCCATGATGGTGGTTTCCATGTCGGGCGCAAAATCATCTACAATACACGAGGTTCTGTTCTCCTGTTCATATCGGCGCAAGGCGGGCAGACTGATAACTTGGTCACGTACGCTATTGTAACTTGCATATTCACCGAAAGCATCGTAGCCATAGCCTACACCGTATGAACGCTGCAAGGCTCCCGAATAGGCTTCACCCTGTGTCTGGCTCAGGCTGCTTGCCTGGTGTAGAGAGAAGGAGCGGACCACTGTGCCCTCCCTGTCCGTAAATTCCAGTTCGCTGAGGCGTTCCTCTTCGTAAGGATTTTGCTCCACCTCGATGGTGAGCGGTTCGCCACTCCGCACAATGGAGTCGGACAGGAACACAAAACCTTCCTTTACACGTATACGGCATCCTTCCAATCCGGCAAGCTTTTCGACCGTTAGGATATATTCGGCATATTCGCGCTTCAGAAATATCTCATTTTCCTGCACGACAGGCGTTTCATTCTCCTCCATTAGAGGCTGAAAGAGTTCATCCTGGCAGGCTGTTATCCCGATTAGGAGCAGGCAAGACAAATATATGAATTGATAGTTTTTCATGCGTTTTTTTTCATAACGATTGATTATTGAATCTCTTTGGTTGGCAGAAAAGCCGGAAGATAATTTAATGAAGACATACTATTGTACATTCCGTTAAAGTAACTACTGCGTGATAGGTCCGAAGCTCTTCCTGAAGGTGTTAAACGGGCAATGCGCATATCGTATCCAAGGCTGGTTACAATTAAATAAGCTTCGGTATCTCTTCGAGACTCTCTAATGGTAAATCCCTTAACCCATTTTAGTCCTAACAAATTTCTCCCATTCTCATCCGTATCAAAAAGTGCATTTAAGTTTCCATTACACACTTTTATTAAACTTTCTGCTTGGGAGTAAGTAGCAAAACGTTCCCTGTATTGAGCCCAATAGCCTGACGGGTCGTAAAACACTAATGTCTCTCCTTCGAACAATGTCAAAGCTTGTCCCTCTATCCAGACACTGGGTAACACGTCAAGGTGTCCGCAACTTGATTCCGTCCATAGATAAGGGCCTACTTTCACCAAAGGATTTGATTTCACGTGAAGCATCTTTTCGGTATTGATACATGCTGTCGCTATATTTATCTCATTACTTATATCTCTGTCCGCTATATATACATCGTTTTTTGTCGGAGGAAGTATATGCACATTGGAATAATAAAAGTAGAGTTGTTTAAGAGTCTTGTTACTATCGAACCATTTAGTGAATTTGCTATTGTTATAGTTGATAGAGTCGTTCTCCTCATAAAGACAATTATTACCCAACCAGCGCACGATGCCAGGATTGTGTTCTGCATCACCGATGAAAATCCCACTGTAGAAGTAAGGTTTTCCGTTAATGAGGGGATATGCCACAATAACAGGGGCATCACGGCGTATGGCAGGCACATACTCTTTCGCAAAAAGAGCACGATTTTGCTCGTTGGAATCAATAATTTTGATGGCACATTGATTTTTATCATCTTCCCATTTCTTGCGTACAATGTTGGTCTCTATTCTTGCCGGTGTATCTTCCGCTTTTGGTGCCATTGCCGGATTGTTGGTGTATTTGGCAAAGACAGTCTGCACCCACTCACGTTTTTGGGAATCATTGATGATCTCGTATATGGGTATCAGGCGGCATCCCACCATACCCACATTGTACTCTTTTCCGGTATCGGCGGGGTCGATGTTGAACGACACCTGCCACTTCTTTATCTCGTCAGGGGTAATCTGGCGTTTCTCATTGACTGCTGCCTGCATGTCTTTGTGTGTTTTGGGGTCTCCGCCTACGCAAGTCAAGTCGGCTTTATAGTCAATGCCTATCTGTGCCTGATAGCTGTCATATGTCTGGCTGCTTGATCCATTATTCTTTCCGAACACCTTCTTCGTGACGGTAGTGACCGAGTGCTCCGTTTCGATGGAGGTCTCGCGGGTAATCGTCGTATGCAGTTCAAGGCTTCCCCCCAAGTCGGCGGATACCACCAAGTGGGTTCCGAATTTTTCGAAAAAAGCGTAGGCGTTGTTTTCATTAAGTTCTCTCAAGGCGTTGCGGAATTCCTTTGAGTAGAGCGGGGAATCATCGCTCGTGGCTTGGGAACGGAGCATACCTATATCAACGGTACGCGAGGAGATAATCTGCTTTAGGCGCACAAGACCACACACCTCTTCGATGGTTTTATTACGGTAAATGTCAGTCTTGGTATCCGAGACCTTTCCACAGCCTAAAAAGGTAGCCTTGCTATCCATACTTTTAGTCAATTGTCCCGCCAGTTCAGTAATGGTGGTACCGGAGAATATCTCCAGATCCTGATAGTGGCGGCGGTCTTCGGAGATGATGGTGATGCCTTTGGCTTCTTCCGCTTCCACCACCTTGTCATAATCCAATATCGGGTCGTTGGAATAGCTTCCATCCGACGCATACTCTTTCATGATGTCATACCCATATCCCATACGGTGTTTTTTCTGCATATCTCCCGTCAGGGTGGCGTTGTCCTCGTCGTTGTAACCCGACTGGCGGATGCGTACCTGCACCCTGTAAGTGTCCGGCTCCTTGGCATCGGCAATGGTTATAACCGCCACGCGAGCAAAGGGTTCCGTGTTCTCCTCCACATCGAAACGCATATACTGCGACTCGCTCCCTTCCGTGGGCGTGAGGGTGAGCCATTCCGATTCGCAAGTGGCAATCCAGCCGCTGCCCTGACACTCCACATAGAGCGCGTAATAGTCCGCCGCACGCTTGATGCGCCAGGGATTTTCGGGCACGGATATGCGGATGGGGCCCGAAACCAGTTCTTCGGGCAGGTCGATAAGTTCGTCGTCGTCATCGCGGCAGGAGGCCGTGGCGACGGCAAGGCACAACAGCAGGGTGAGAGGAAAGAGTAAACGTTTCAGCATCTTTGATTCTTGATTTATGAGTCTCTTGTTTTCAGGCAACCGACGGTTGCAGTCTTCTATTTATCATCTTCTTTTTTATCCAAACTTCCTTCTTTGTCCACGTAGGCTTTCAGTGCATCGTGGGCGGTCCGGTCGTCGATGAGCAGGTAGATGGGTACCAGCTTCATGTCTATCATGACGGCGGTGGAAGGTTCTACGCTTTGTTGCCACGACAGCACTTGCTCGTTCTCCAATACGCCTCCCGTCGCCAGGATGCAGACCTCGTTCACGTTGCCGCCGCGTATGTTCACTTTGGCCTCGGTCTTCTCCAGGATATTCTTCTGGTCCTGGCTATAGTCCCCTTCGCCTTTAACGTCGATGCCGATGCTGACCTTCAGTTTGAATTCGAGCGCGCCTCCGGCGGTCATGCCGTCCTTCAGCAAGGATTTATCCACGGAGATGTAGTAGTCGAGCACGCATCCCATGACGGACTTGCTGATGAAGCAGGGGCCTACCTCGCTACAGAAGTCCTTGCAAAGTCTCTCGATGGTGGTCTGCGAATTGCCCGCTTCCTTTACGGCCTTGGTGAACTCCTCTACCTTCTGGATGAAGCCCGGCGCATAGATTTCGTTCCTCAGTTCGGGTTTCTCGTTCACTAATGCCACCATGTTCATGTAGTTGATTTCGCGCGTGAACTGGTAGCTTTTCAGCCGTTTCACACCATATTCCTTGTCCTGCGTGTTGGTGGACGAACTGCCGTAGTGCCCCTTAACGTCGATGGCGAACGCATTGAAATTCAGGTTGACGGAGGCGGCCACGGAAAGTTTTCTCGACAGGTCTTCTTGCGAAGCGGCTGTGCTCACCTCTTCTTCCACCTGCGGGTAATACTCGTCGGTGATGAGGTCGTAGCGTATCGCCTGTTGCAGACTGTCGAGGCGTCCCATGTTGAAGAGCTGCATGTTAGTGCCCAGGCAATAGTTGGAATTGGGCTGGTAGGAATAGCCGGCACCTTTGTTGGAAGAAATCATTTTCTTTACGGCTTCCATATCGGGTGTGGCCTTTTGGCTGGCCGCACGTGTGAAGGTGCTTTCACCGCTGCGGGTAGCGGCTCCGCCGAGGTGCAGGGTGATGTTTCCCTGCCGGGCTTCGCTCCAGTTGCATCCCACGTAGATGGGTATGAGGTCGGGGCCTTCGCCTTCGGTGCGCAGTGGCGCCAAGAAATCCTTGTCCACTTCCAGTTTCCATGGGCCTTCGGCATTTACCTTTATGAAATATTCGCCGTATTCCGAAGAAAGGTTGTCTATGGCATTCCCTCCACCGTCCACCAAGGTAAACGGAGAAGTTGCGGGAACTTCCTCTTCCACACCGGGATGCTGCACAAACGGCGTATCACTGCCGCATGATGTGATGCCGGCTGATACCGACAAGGCAAGTATGCCTGCCGCTAAGTATTTTTTCTTTATCATGATTTCTATGTATGGGGTGAAGCAGGAAGGAGTGTGCTAAAAACAGCTCCTCCTTCTTGCTATAGGTAATCTTACGGTTGCTTCTGCTCTTCCGGTAACTTCGGTGTTACCGTTGCTATGCTTTCAAGATATGACTGCAAATATGATTTCGCTGTCTGGTCGGAAATGAGCAGATAGATGGGCACCAGCTTCATGTCGATCATTACGGCCGACTCCGGCTCTATGCTCTGTTGCCAGGCCAGCAGGGCCTCGTTTGTGAGCGTGCCGCCGGTGGTGAGGATAGACACTTGGCTTACATCGCCTCCGCGGACGTTGATCTTGGCTTCCACATTCTTCACGGAATTCTTTTTTTCGTCATCGTATTTACCTTCGCCCGTTACACTTACCGAGGTCTGGAACTTGATATCCAGCGCACCGCTTACCGACATGCTGTCCGTCACCAGACTTTCGTTCATGGAAATGTAATAATCGAGCACGCAACCCATCACCGACTTGCTGACAAAGCAAGGACCGATTTCATCTACAAACGCTTTGCAATACTTCTTCACAGTCTCCTCGTTGACGGGCGTTGCAGCTATCGCCTTCTTGATGTTGTTCGTGAAGTCGTTTCTCAGTTTTACGAATCCCGGTGCCAGCAATTTCTTTTCCATGTCTTCCGAACTCTCTGCCATGGCGATGATGTTCATAAAGTCAATTTCACGGGTGTACTGATAACTTTTCATACGCTTCACGGCATACTTCTTGGTGGTGGTGCTGTCGGATGCACTGTTGTAGGCTCCCTTTACGTCAGCAGAGAAAGCGTTGAAGTTCAAGTTGACAGATGCAGCTACAGACAGCTTGTTTGACAAACTTTCTTCCGAATCGGCGGTAGTCACTTCCTCTTCCACTACCGGATAGATTTCGTCAGTGAGGAACGTCACGCCTGTCGAATCGCTTATTGCCGCCAGATTCTTCATGTTGAAGAGCTGGATGTGCGTGCCCAGGCAGTAATTGGAGTAGGGTTGATAGGAATATCCCGCACCTTTGTTGGAAGAGAGCAGGTCTTTCACATCATTTGGGTTGAATTGGCTGGTCTGGTTGACGGTGGTTGTGGTTCCGTCTCCTTCAGCACGGGTGGAAGCGGCGTCGGCGCTATACAGTGTGACACCGCCTGTGCGCGCCGCTCCCCAGTTGCTACCTACCAAGAGCTTCACGCGGGCAGGACCTTCGCCCGATGTCTGGTCCAATGCCAGGAAAGGAGTCGTACTTTCCAGTTTCCATTTGCCTTGCGCCTTGATGTCCAGGTAATACTTACCGAAAGTACCGGGAAGGTTGTTTACTTCTTTGCCGCTTTCGTCCACCAAAGCGAGGGTCGGCTTGTCGAAGCCTGCCGTAACGTCTTCGTCCGGCGTTACGGCAACAAACGTGTTGTCGCTGCAAGATGTGCCGAGACACATGCCCGCAACCAAAAGGCTTGCTGCTAAAAGATTGCTTTTCTTCATACTAAAACTTAATTTAATTGATTAATAATTATATAAATGTATCGATTATTCATGGTGCCATGCCGTTTTTTCCGGCTTTGTTCCGGTCATTTGATTTTGTCCCAATTGTTTATCTGCCTTTTTATCTCTTCCCTCACCTTACCGGTGAACAGTTCGGCAAACGCCACCAGCTTCACGTCAATCAGAGCTACATTGGCATTACCCGCAATCATCCGGTCATAGTTGATGCTTTCCAACCAGTCCTTATAGTCGGCTTGGCTGATGCTGCCCCCGGAGTTGAGTATGGATATTGCCTGTACATCCCCTCCCTTCACGTGCACATACTTGCGGTAGTGTTCCTTGATCTTCTTCATCGTCTCCGTGTATTTCCCGCCTGCGTCCGCCTCGATGATACCTGCCAACGACGCTTCCGCCGCCAGCTCGATGGTAAGGCTCTCGCTCAGCACGGACTTGTCTATCTCCATTTCGTAGTCGATGGAGCCTCCTAAGCAGGAGCGGGAAACGAAACATGGACCCCACTTCTTGAGGAACCGGGTGACCGCTTGCTCGTCTATCCTCCCCGATGATTCATTCATGTCCTGGAGCTTCTTCCAGTCCACATAGAAGCCTGCCGCAAATAGTTCCTTGTCGCCGGCCATGACATCGGCAAGCACATTCCGGTACTGGATGTCGCGGCTGTAGATGATGCGTTTGGTGCGGCTCATGGCAAACTGCGTGCTCTTCGCCTCCAGCTTGGAGTAGTCCACGCTACCGGTCAGCCCTGCCTGAAACACCTTCACCAGGTCCAGCCCGATGGAAGCATTGGCACTGATCTGCTGCGATATCTCCTCTTCGGTCTTGCCCGTCACGAACTCCTCTTCCACCATGGCTTCGTTGTCGTCCATCACGTAGAACTTCCCGTTAAGCATCTGCTTGTAGTCCATGTGGGTGATGTCAAACACCTGATAGAGCATGCCCGTGCAGTAGTCCGCACTGACATCGTAGCTGTAACCCGCCCCCTTCTCGACACTCGGCATACCGAGCAGTCGCGAAGCCCCGTTCTGTGTCACGTTGACGGCAAACATTTTGTCGCTTCTTTTCAGACGGACGCTGATGGTGGCATAACGCCGTTCGGGCACGGGGTTAGCTCCTATATTGACAGTGACATCGGCATTGCCGGTGCCTTCGGCCCTATTCACGGTGAGCCATTCCGCATCGGCACTCACTACCCATTCTGCGTTAGAAGCAACGGAGACGCTGAACTCGTGCCCGTCCCTGTCTATCAGATAGTCCGTCTGCCCCGGTGTTTCCAGCAGGAGTTCCATCTCGTCCTTGCTGCACGATGTCAGCAGGCAGAGAATTAGAAAGATGGAGGATGTTATCTTGCTTTTCATTCGTCAATTCTTTTTTTACAGGTATTCCTTCATGCTGTTACGATATACGGAACCGTAGTTCTTCTCATTATATATTTGTACGTGCGACCCGATAGTGGTGCGGAACAGGCTGTAGTAAAGCTCCCGCAAGGATATTTCCGGCCGGGCGGTCAGTTCGGACAACAGGGAATAGGTGAACCGATTGCTCAGCCAGACGCTCTTGTAAGGGATATCCGGTTTGGAGGTTTCCCATTCGCCGGAGGCTGTCATACACATGATGCCCGGTATGCCTTCGCACGCTTTCGCCACACTGCCTGCATAGCAGGTTTCCACAAGCCACAACATCTTACGGTATTTCCGCTGGCGGTGAAGGGTATCGAACAGTTCTGCCGCCTGCCGGTGACTGAAGTTATCGGTATCTCCCCACGACAGGTTGCCCTGCATGCCATGGCCGCTCCAGAACACGAGTACATTGTCCTGCTCACCGGATGAGACGACGTGGGGCAAGCGGTCGCTACGTTTTCCGCAGAAGATGTCTGTGAGGTCGGCAGGCGATAGTTCGGATAGCTTGTAGTCGATGACCGCACCTTCATAAACGTCTGTACCATCGGGACTTATGTACACTTTGCCGGGATCGAAGTTCGACGAGTGTCCGGCTATGTCGTCTTCTTCAATCAGGATGATGTGATCGTCATCGTATCCCCGACTTTTCAGCAGTTGGTAGAAAGCCAGCGCATCAGCCTGGTGACGGTAGTTGTTCCATCCGCGCGATGCTGCGATGATGACTGCCCAACGCCCCTTCAAAGCCGGGTATTCGGGCTCTTTCAGACCCGAATCGAATTCCTGCTCCTTTTCTTTCTTCCAGTTCCAGCCTGCCAGATTGGCGTTGGTGCGGTGCGAACCGTCGGTTGTGTGATAATCCAGTACCAGGAAGTTTTTACGGTAAATCATCCAGTGGCAATAGGTACTGTGCAATACGTTGGTATATACGTTCTTGTCGAAAGCCAGCAACCCGCTTGCTCCGTTCAGACAGGTGTAGCTCTGGAGTTGAATGCCTAACATTTTCACCCAAAGCAGCCCGGGCATCCATGCACCTTGCTGGTTGTCAGTACTTTCGTCGGATATCGTCATTTTTCTCAGGGACGTGTTCAGGTCGGTTCCACCGTTTACCTGGAGGTCGTAGACACCCATCAGTGTCAGAAAAGCGGCATCGTACAGGTAGGCTTCCCAGGTGGGTGCTTCGCCGAAGCGTACTTTATAGGCGATGTCGAAGCCTGTCTCCGGGTCGGCACATGTACCCACACCCTCTATCTCCTCTGCCAAATCACCGCACGACTCAATGACGGAAGTCTGGAAGGCATTGTCCGAAAAAAGCAGGCGCGTGGCGCTCTCCTTGTCATGTTGTTCAAGCATCTTTCTTACGTCCGCGGGCTTGCCCGGTACGCAGATAAGGGCTTCGGGTGAGGTGCTCAAGGCTTCGCGCATGGCTACTTCCGGTTGTCCCGTGGTGTATTTCAATACTTTGTCTACGCTCACACCCAGCTCATTGGCCTGGAACGCGAACCAATCAACGAACGTTTGCCCATAGATATCATCGGAGGCTATGAGGGATATACGACGGCAGCCCTCTTCCAAGGCAATGCTGAGTAAAGTTTCACATTGGGAGATATCGGTCTCCACCAGTGACCATAAGAAGCCCTCCTGTGCATACAACCGTACCAGGTCAGCGGAAGAAGCGGTAGGGGCGATGAGCGGTTTGTGGGACACAGCACATTCGCGGGCTATGATTTCCACATTCTGTGAGGCGTAAGGACCGATAATGGCATACAAGTCTTTGCGGTAGGCAAGCCTCATGGCAAGTTGTTCCATATCTTCCGTATCCTCATTGTACCATTCTACGTCTAGTTGTACACAATTATCGTCATCAACCGTCAACTCGTAGATGGTCTCCTGCGCCCATGCCACGGTGCGTTCGCACTTCTCTTTGGCGGAGGCGTCCGAAAGGGGCATGATGACCGCCACTTTGTATAGGTTTACCTTCGAAGGGGCGGGGGGCTGTATGGCAGCCTCTTCATCTGCCGACGATGAGCAACCGGAGAGCAGGCTAAACAGGCAACACAGCCAGAGGAGTGTTTTTAGATATATAAGGTGGATATCAGGGTAGCTTCTCTTCATATATCTGTTCTTTTTCATTAACGATTGGACGGTAGTATTCCACAAGGTCTTTATAGCTGGATTGGTATTCGTCAACAAGGGCAATATCAGCGTGCCCGCTACCTATGCCGTAGATGGTATGCAGGTCGGGCAACTCCTTTTGTTCGTTCCATGCGGTGAGGTATTCCGCAACAGCCCGATCGATATGTTTCACCGTCGAGAACACGATATGCGCGGAGTATGCCGAGAGGTTGACATCCATACCGGCAGTATAAAACTTGTCAGGGTTTTCGCGCGAATAGCGGTATACCCCCTGATTGGATCCACCAGCTATAGGGTAGATGAAACGGTGGGTTTCGGTCAGACTGTCGGTCAGCTCGTATGCCCGGGCCTGCATGGAATAACCTCCATGGTTGTCGGAGATGTAGCAGGTGGATACGGAACTCCCCCCGTTGTCGATAAATCCTTCGCTGAATCCTGTTATGCTCCGCTGTATGGACAGATCTTGCGCGTTGGCAGCGAGGACAGCGGCCTGATATGAAAAGAGGGAGGCAATGGAACCCGCTATATAAGATGCGCCATACATGTTGATGAGAAAGGTATGTATGGGCAGATCGGTGCCGCTTGTTTCGAACAGGAGCACGTCGTCTCCAAATCCATCACGCAGTTTCTTGCCTTGCAACCATTGCCGGGTGGCCTCTTCGTATTCGTTACCTGCTATGATGGCAAGGTACTCTCCTTTTTTCGCAGAGTTTATGCCGTCAAGAGCCAAATTGAGCATCAGTATGCCTTCTTCCATATCTGTAGGGGCGTAGAGCATCGTATAAAACCCTGCTTTCTTCTGCGCTTCGAGAACACCGGCCAGTATGAGGTCATTATAGGCATGATCTCCCAATGCGTTGACGGGAAAAATAACATACACGAACTTGTCGGGAGACTCCGGTGAGACTTCCGGAATCTCCTCTTCTATTTTGTCTTTATCATCGCAGCTTCCTGTCACAAGCGGGAAGCCTCCCGCCAACAAGAAGTATATTAAATAAATAAGGCCGGATTTGAGTATAGCCCTTGAACTTGTTTTCACCATCCTTGTCACAGATAAATGTTGTCTGCAAATGTAATAACATGTTATGTGAAGGATGGTGACATTTGAAATGCACTACTGACATTTGGTCAAGAAGTGGGCGACAATCAGTCCGTAGGAGGTGCCAAGGGTTGTTTTCCCTGTATGTGCCTCTTATACTCGGAGGGTGTCATATCGTATGTTGCCTTAAACAGGCGCTGAAAGTGGCGGGTGTTTGAAAAGCCCGACACCTCGGCAATGGCCTGTATGGTATAATTGGGATGTTGCTTCAATTCTGTCAAGGCATGTTTCAATCTCAAATCTGTGAGATACTGCGAGAAGGTCATGTTGGTGTTCTCCTGTAGCATTTGCGCAAAGCGGTTTTTGTCAACAGAGAGTCTTGCCAACATATCTTGCCTTGCAAGCTCCGGCATCAGATAAAGCTTTTCATCTTTGATGATACGTTCCATTTTTCTGAACAAATCTTTATTGATGGAATCTTCCCTTTCTTGTTCTTCCGCTACCGGTATTTTACTTTCATCTATTTGCCTATGCAGTTTTTCCAATTCCTCTTCATACGACATCAGGCTGTCCAGTTTGCCCGCTATAAGTTGGTTTTTCTTTTTGATGGTATTTATATGGCGTACAGCGAGCCACAATAAAACCAAAGCCAATGCGAAAGCGCACCCCAACAAGACCTGAATGATGAAAGAGTTGCGCAACTGTTCGTCTTTCTGACGGATGTGCCATTCTTTTTCTTGTAGTTTGTAGATAGTGGCCAGTTCTGCCACTTCATTTTTCCAGTTACGGGCGTTCAGGCTATCTTCTATTACCTGCATTCTTTGTTGGTATTGGAGAACTTTCTGAAAGTCGTTCATTCCCCTGTAGGCTTCCGACAGGTTACTCAATATTCCGATGAATTCCCGGCTTATCGTATCTGCTGTCAGTTGGGTGAGGTCTGTTTTCTGATAATAGTCTATGATTTGTTTATACTGCTTCATCGCCAGCCGGTAGGCTGTGATGTCTATGTGGGCGGCCTTATGTTTTGAGTACCGGGTCGCGGAGAATTTCTCAAAACTCGCCGAGGCTTTTTCCAGTATTCCCAATTGGGCATATAGATAGGCTTGCTTGATATATAGGTAGCTTAGCTGTTGGTCTATGTAACCTTGTGGAATGCCTTTTTGTTTTTTCATTTGGTTGATAAGCTCTTCCCGCTTGTCAGAGACGGCAATGGCTTCATCATATTTTTGTTCTTCGGCCAGATAGTTAGTCAATTGTCCGTAGAAGTAAGAGAGGGTAGGTTTCATACGGAATTCCTTTTCATTTTCCAGCAGTCGGATGGCTTGTTTGAAATAATCGTATGCTTCTTGTCTTTGGTTTAACGCATAATAGTTTTCTCCCATTGTAAACAAGAAATCGGCTTCGGTTTGTTTATGTCCGATTTCTCGGGAGAATTGGATGCCTTCCGTTAAGTAATGGATACTTTGTTTGTAGTTTTCCAATCGTTGGTATGCAGCGGTTATGCATGACATGGTTTGCAGGTAATACAGTCGTTCGCTACGCAGTGCAGTATCCTGAAGAGCCTTCAAGGCATAATTCACACTCATTTGCGGCTGTCTTTTCTGTGAATATGCCAAGCTTCGTTGGGCATTTATCAGGCATGGTTTTTCCAGTTTTCTGTTTTCCATTACATCCAGCAACTTTAAGGCGCTGTCCGGAGTGGCAATGTGTATTTTCATGACGTGTTTCAGTGTGTAGATGGAATCCGGAGCAGTATTGGCCTTCATTCCGGTCGGCACAAAGATAAATAGTATACCTATGATCGATAATTGTAAAAAGGCATTTTTCATTGTGAATGATATTATATCGGATTGTTTATAAAAATCAGGCGCGAATCGTCGCCCCGTACAGTAATTTCATATTCGCATTGCACTATCGGACGCCGCTCTTCCACGCAAGAAGGATCCCAACGGAAAAAGCGCGCTTTGACTTTGTCGCGGCTAAGAGAAGGGGGCTCAATCAGAGACTTGAGGACTCCGGTTGCTTCAGAAACCATTGTAGGTATATCGTAAGTCATATCTTTCTCAAATAAATTATCAAAATGCAAATTTATGGATAAATCTTAATATATGCTCAATTTACGTTTGGCAAGTTTGTAATTTGCGGGTAATATTACAGCCACCCTTCTTCAATTATATCAGAAGAGGTATATTTTATTTCTGTAGGGTTATGAATGAATTTCTCAAATGAATCCCTCAAAGCACAAAAAAATAGGGAAACCTCCCGGCCTCCCTATTCGTATTGTTAACTTTAATATTAAATGCAGAGTATATCTCCATTTAATGCCTTTATGCCTTAGCGGATGGTTTTCAAACCTTTCATCTCCGCTTTATCAGCCTCTTTGATGCTGATGGCAACGCCGCCACTGGCGGCTAATTTCTGTTTCAGCACACTCTTAGGTGTCACTACTACCTTACGTATACGATAACTTTGGGGATTAGTGTCCCAATCTGCATCCTTGCCATCTTCGTAAATGGTAGCGATATATTGTTTTCCTTCCGGAAGCCAGGAGAAAGGAATCGTTGCCGTACGACTGTTCTCATCGGTAATGCCGCCAACAAACCATTCGTTTTTACCTTTTGCCTTGCGGGCTACGGTGATGTAATCTCCCGGTTCGGCTTCCAGATACCAGCTGTTGTCCCAGTCTACCGCAACGTCTTCAATGAAGCGGAAGGCATCCGGGAAACGGGCGTAATTGGAAGGCAAGTCGGCTACCATCTGGATAGGAGAAGGCATGGTCATGTAGAGTGCCATTTGCTTCACCAAAGTGGTATGCACGCGTTCGTTGGGTTTCTCACCGTTGTAATAAGACAGTCTTGTCTCGAAAATACCTGGGGTATAGTCCATCGGACCACCTTTCAGGCGGGTAAAAGGCAGGATACAGGTATGATCGGGATCATTGCCACCCATTGTTTCGAACTCTCCGCCACGGGCCGATTCCTGAGCCAGCCAGTTGGGGTAAGTACGGCACAAACCGGTGGGGCGTACTGCCTCGTGGCTATTAACCATTACTTTATAATCAGCAGCGCGGCGGGCTACATGGATGTAATGGTTGTTCATCCATTGGGAAGAATGATATTCATTACGGGGGATGATATAACCTACGTAACCGGTTTTTACGGCATGATAGCCATTGTCTACCATGAACTGGAAGGCCTCATCCAATTGGCGTTCGTAGTCGGCAGCATTGGCGGCTGTTTCGTGATGCATTACCATTTGTACGCCTTTTTCTTTAGCATAACGTTGCAGTTCTTTGACGTTGAAGTCGGGATAGGCTTTGTTGAAGAGGAACTGACGGTCTTTCCGGTAGGAAGCCCAGTCTTCCCAACCTTCGTTCCAGCCTTCCACCAGTATTCCGTCGATGCCATGGGCGGAGGCGAAGTCAATATATTCCTTCACATGGGCGGTATTGGCGGGGTGATGGCCGTTGGGTTTCAGTTTTGCATAATCTGTAATGCCGGGTTTGGCCTGATAGAAATCACTATACGCCCAGGTCTTTCCTTCGCCTGTGAACATTTCCCACCACACGCCGACGAATTTCATCGGACGAATCCAGGAGGTATCTTCATATTGGCAAGGTTCGTTCAGATTATAAATCAATTGAGAAGCAAGAATGTCGCGGGCATCATCACTGACAATAACAGTACGCCAGGGAGACAGCACGGGCAGTTGCAAGTAGCCTTTCTTACCCAATTTATCGGGAGTCAGGTGGGCGCTCAGTTTAAACTGTTTGTCGTCCACATTCAGCAACATACCGGCATAATCCACTAAAGCGGCTTCATGGATATTCAGATAGATACCATCTTCGCTTTTCATCATTAACGGGGTTTGCACTGTCAAACCGCCTTCGGCTTTAGATTCATAAGATTTCTTGGCAATTCTTTTCTCCATATCCACTGCTATTTCCGATAGAGGGGCGGTGGTATAGGCAAACTCATTGGTATCATAATCGCCGGGGATACAGAAAGCTTTGTGATTTCCCGTGAGATTGAATTCGGTTACTTCATCTTTTACGGTGAGGTAGTTCATCTTGCGTTGCAAAGGCAGTTCGTAGCGAAAGCCCAGGCCATCATCGAACAGGCGGAAACGGATATTTAGGATCCGTCCTGTTTCCGGTTGTTCCAAGGTGACGGTCATTTCGTTATAATGATTCCGTACACGGTTGTACTCACCCCAGACAGGATTCCAGTAGTTATCAACAGAGGCACGTTCAAGGTTTGTTTGTTTGAATCCTCGGGTCAGGTCGGCTTCTTCCGTCAGGAGACCTAAACGACCGGAAGTTAAAACGGGGCTGCCTTTATAATCCAGCCGGTATGCCGGAACGCCGTCTGCCTGCTCCATAAACTCCAATGACAGGTTACCGTCAGGAGAAGTGAGTTGCTGGGCCGAGGTGAACGAGCCGAGGCAAAGGAAAAAGGCAATAAAAAGAGAATGTTTCATATTCTATTATGGTTTTAGTATGATACTTTTAAACACTAATATCAGCTCATCAATACTTAAAGATTCGATACTGATAAGGGCACAGAGTCAGCTCAGCTTCCAGCTTTTCTTCTGTTCCGCTATACATATCTTTACTTGGATGTCCGTTCCACTCTTGCGGAAGCGTCACATTTACTTCACGATTACGTACATTTACAGCAACCAACACACGGTCTTTACCATCCTGTTTTTCAAAGAGCAGCACATCGGGTTGCGGATATGTCTTCAATTCCCCTTTACGGATAGCCGGATACTCGTTGTAAAGAGTCATCAGACGGCAGTATTCCTGATACAGTTCACTGTTCCCCGTCCAATCCACCGGAACATACGTAAAGAAGTTGATAGCTTCGGGATAACCCGTCTCTTGTGAGCCATAAATCAACGCTCCTCCATGCAGATAAGTAGTCAGTACGAAAGCTGCCATAGAGCCGCGCACATCTCCGAATTCTTTAGTAGGCGACATCTTTGCCGACTCATCATGATTGGTGGTAAAACGCAGTTTCACTTTTCCTACGGGGATAGTGTCATACTCCGCTTTATCCGTAGCAAACAGTTCCTGTGCCGGAGCATCTTTTACGAATACATCGCGAAGTGACTCCAGAAAGTCCCAGGAATAATTCATATCGAAACCAGCATCAAAGTGGTCGCGTCTTTTCCCTTCAGCCAGCATCAGCAACGAACGCTCGGGGATGGCACGCAAAGAGTCGAGCGCCTGTTTCCAGAAGTCGAAGGGAACAAAGTCCGCCGCATCGCAACGGAAGCCATCGATGCCGATTTCTGTAACCCAAAACCTCATGGCTTCAATCATTGCCAGGCGCATCTCCTGATTATCAAAGTTTAAGTCGGCCACATCCTTCCAACCGGTTCCGGCAGGAAAGATTATGTTTCCGGCCTCATCCTGCGTATACCATTCTTTGTTGGCAATCCAGGCATTGTCCCAGGAAGTATGATTGGCTACCCAGTCGATAATCACATTTATCCCCTTCTGATGGCAAGTGGCAACCAAGGCCTTAAACTCATCCAGTGTACCGAACTCCGGATTCACTCCTTTATAGTCCTTCACACAATAGGGGGAATTCACAGATTTCTCCTGCCCCACTTCATTGATCGGCATAAACCACACCACGTTGATTCCCAATGCCTGAATGGAATCTAAGCGACGTTCCACCGCCTTAAATGACTCCTCAGGAGCAAACACACGCGGATTGACCTGATACATCACCACATCTTCCACAGCAGGCAATGCCGCAACTTTCGCCGCCGCTTCGCCCTGCCGCTTACCTGTACAGGCAGCAAGCAGGCACAGCAGGCTTACAATAAATATATATTTCTTCATATTATCCTTCTATTTTCCAGATGTAATATTGATAGGGCTCCAACGTAATCGTCCTTGGCAATACGGTGCTTTCACCGGTCCAGAGATTCTTCGCACTATCCCCTACCCGTTCCATAGGCAGATTCAATCTTTCCTGATTGCCACTGGTATTTATCAGTACCAGTATCTTTTCCGTACTGGAAATACGATAAGAGCATATCGCTTTACTCGTCTGATAAAGTTTGATCTCTCCATTTTGTAAAGCAGGAGAATTGCGATACAATTGCATCAGTTTGGTATAATCCGCTTGGTAATCGGCATTAGAGTTCCAGTCCATCGCCTGATAGCCAAAGAAAGAGAGGGCCTTGTCATAAGCCAGTTCCTGCGAACTATAAATCATTGGGCAGCCACCCATAGAAATAGAGGCCACAAAGGCTGAGAAAGCACCTTCCTTGGTTTGATAAGCCTGCACGGGCGATTTTTCGGAAGCCATATCATGGTTGGTGGAATAACGCATAAGTAACCGTTTATCTGTTACCGAAGCAAGCTCACTACGATGTGTATCATACAGATTAGCCACAGAAGCGCTTCCTGCATATACATCCTGTAGTTTATAAGCGAAGTTCCAGGCATACAGCATATCAAAGCCTGCATCGTAGAGTGCGGTTTGTGAACCTTCGGCCAGCATCAGCAAGGTACTTTTGGCGGCACGAAGCTTCGTGATAGTTTCCTTCCAAAAGTCATTGGGCACACCTTCGGCATGGTCGCAACGGAATCCGTCTATGTCAGCTTCGGTCAGCCAGTAAAGCATGGCCTCCTGCATGGCGGCACGCATGGCAGTGTTGTCATAATTCAAATCAGCCACATCGTCCCAACCCATTCCCGGGGGAGAAACAATATTACCGTTGGCATCCTGCGTATACCAGTCCTTATGTTCCGTAGTCCAGGCATGATCCCAGGCGGTATGGTTAGCTACCCAGTCCAGGATGACCAACATACCTTCGGCATGAGCCTTCGTGACTAATGCTTTCAGATCGGACAGGGTTCCGTAGGCAGGATTGATAGCCTGGTAGTCCTTCACACAATACGGAGAACCGACAGCATTCTTTTCACCTTGCTGGAAAATGGGCATGAGCCAAAGAACATTGGCTTCCAGCTTTTTAATACGCGGCAGTTGGGCAGTCAGTCCATTCAGCGCCTGCGTTTCACCGAAGAGTGCCGGATTGGCTTCATAAATCACCATTCCGTCTGTAGTAACGTCATCTGCGGGAGGCGGCATATCAGGAGCATCATCCGAACTGCATCCGGTAAAGCTCAACAGCAAAAGGCTGGAGCACAAAATCTTAAGGATATCTTTTAGTCTCATATCTATAATGTTATACCTATTAATTATCTGATAAAAGTGTTTCAGCTTATGTTTCAGCTGGTGGAACTCTTAGTTTCATTGCTTGAAACTAAGAGTTTATCGGTGTGAAACAGAGAGTTTCAAGTAATGAAACTACTGGTTTCAAGGCATGAAACAAACGGTTTCCCGCCTTGAAACTCAAAGCATCTTAGGGCTTGGGCAGTTTTTCATAAGAAGTAGCTGTGATGGAGAAGTAAATATCTCCTATCAATGCTGTATACAGCCCGCCATCTTCTATTTGCTGTCCGCCTCCATTGTTATTGAAAATCAAATTCGAATACTTACCAACATGTTCCGATAAATCAAAGTATTTATAAGTAACACCATTGATTTCCCTCGTTCCGGTTACCTGTATGCCGGGCCAACTGTCACCAATCGCAGCATCGCCCCAACCATAGAGAGCCAAAGCATCCCAACCGGAATTATCCTGTACATAGACCGTACAATCTTTTATTTCACTACAGCCATCACCCGAGATGCGGAGGTAGTAATCACGATCTATCGTCAGGTTATAGTCATCCAACTGACTTCCACCGCCGTTATTATTGAATATCAGGTTGATATTCTTATTTGTACAAGCCGGTGTCAGATGGAAACACTTATACGTCGTACCGTTGATTTCTTTCGTCTCCGACACTTGTATGCCGGGCCAGCCGCCACCAAGTTCCACATCTCCATAGCTGTAAAGTGCCAACGCATTCCAACCGGTATTATCTTCCACATAAAGAGAATAGCGCGTACCGTGATTTGCGGGATCTATCTCCTCGCACTTCTCTGGAGTAATGCTGAAATAGAAATCGCGGCTGAAAGTGATGTTCTTAACGAAAGACAGCACGAGTCCCGGATCGTCTTCCTTTTTGTTATTATTAAATGTCAGCTTCAGACTTTGATTCATCAGTTCCACATCGGTTTCAAAGTATTTATAAACCACTCCGTTGATTTCCTTTGTTCCGGCAGGTTCAAGTCCCGGCCAGTCTTCGTTGTTATCACCAGCTCCGGAGATGTAAAGTGCCAGATCTTCCCAACCGGACTGGTCGTCTACATAGATGCAATAGCTTGCTTCCGGATCTATTTCTTCAAAGCCTTTGTCGGTAATGCGAAAGTAGAAGTTTCTGTTGAGCGTCACTGCCGGACCGTTCACCTGCACATCTACATTATTGAATATCAGATTCAGCCCTTCATAGCCATCCAAAGATTTCCCCATATCGAAGTACTTATAAGTAACCCCATTGATCACTTCCGTACCTTTCACCGAAAGTCCCGGCCAAGCAGGCGTCACATCACCATCACCGGCCCAACCGTACAGGTACAGATTATCCCAACCGGACTTATCAGCCACATAAACCACAAAGCCATCATGTCCTTCTTCTTCCGTATTAAAGTAAGCCTCCCAGCGGTCTACCCATACATTGGTACGGGTTCCCACCTTTACATCCAGCCGATGCACCACGGTCTCATTCTTCACCGAACGTTCTTCACCTTTCGAGGCCGATACGAAATAGAAGCCATCCGCCAGTGTCTTTCCATCTTTAAAAGTAGAAGGTAACAGATAGATTCCCCACTTGGATTCGCTACCGGTAGCTTTCTCCAACTGCCATTCCAAATTACCAACGGCAGCTTCGGCTCCTCCGTTAAAGTCGCCTACAATGTAGTATTCGTCATCGGCAGCACTGCCTTTCGGCATGATGACTTCCAGCAGTATGGCGTTCGCCTTGATTTCGAACTGAGGCAGTTCGTCATCGAATATAATCGTATCTGTATCGTCGCACCCGTTGAGCAGAGCAAACAACGGCAACATAAACAGCCAATAAACTATCTTTTTCATGGATTTTCTGTTTTTGAGTTATTTATAATTCGGGTTCTGTATCAGTCCTTGATTGACAAGCAATGCAGAAGCAGGCAACGGATACCACTCATATTTACGATCACGCTTAGCGGGATAAAGTTGACCATCGTCCGTGGCACGTCCGAAGAACCACCACTGCCCTTGCGTGAATTTGTCGAAGCGACGCAGGTCTGTACGGCGGCGGCGGCCTTCATTCAGGAACTCAACACCCCACTGGCTCAACATCCAGTCCATATCGAAGGCGGTGAAGCCACGCCCCGGTTTGTCTTTCACGTCTGCCCAGTCGCCGGCACTGAAGTAACGTTTACGTACTTCGTTTACCAATTCCTTGGCCTTGTCGGCCTGTCCGGCACGCATTTCACACTCTGCCAGCATATAATACACTTCGCTCAGGCGGAATTCCACCTCGTCGATGTTCTGGAAGTCGATGGCTGCGGAAGTAGGATATACCGGATACTTCACCAGACGAAGGCCGGAGTTCGTCTCTCCCCAACGCGGTGACATGACGGTTTCCAAATTGCGTCCCAGATTCATGAACGTACCTACCTGATCCACATACGCCAGGTCTTGTCCGTCACGGTCAGCATCGGCTTTCAAAGGCTCACCTTTACCATAGTTAGCTTTTATGGTACCTTTCAGGAAGATACCACTGTAGCCGTTCTTTTTGTCATAACTATAATTCTTTTTACGGATGTCGCGGTCGTCGAAACGTTCGTAGACTGCGCCCAGTTTGTCACCGTAAGCCGCATCGAGGAAGCAGGTAGCTCCCTGCGTACCTCCCAGTTCATTCACCGTTCCCGCATTGTCATACGAAGGAACCAGACAAGTACAGTTCCAACCGCTCTGGCTGTAAGTTCCTCCGAAATAGTCCCAGATATTATAAGGGTAGAAAGTCATGCGCATCCATCCCATATTCAGTTTACCGTCTTCGCAGGCAAAAGCCATGATGACTTCGGGACACTCGGTATTATTGATAGAGTAAATATCACGGTAATCCTTTGCCAATTCATAGTTACCATATTTACCGCTGATTATTTCACGGCACAATTCGGCACATTCGGTATAGTGGTTTTCTTTGATGAACACTTCGGCATTCAGCAACAGGCGGGCCTTGATCATACGGTTCACGGCCTTGTTCATGCGGTTCACCTGATTTTCGACCATTCCTTCGTAGCAATCATCCAGCTCGGTAGCAATGAAGTTATAAATCTTCTTGCAACTTGTATCGAAGTCCGGATCGGCAGTGGGTGGCAACTCAGCGTCTACGGTGGCCGGTTCAATGTTCAGCGGCAATGCACCACCCCAGATTTCGAAGATATTGTAATAAGCCCAGGCACGGAGTGTACGTACTTCGCCTTCATAAGCTTTCAGTTTCTCATCGGTCATCTTCAGATCGGCAGAAGTTAACTTCCCCATATCAGCCAATAAAGTATTACACAGGCCGATAGTGGTCCATGCCTTTTCCCAGGCACTGCGGATAATCTTGGCATCGGGAGTCCAGTTCTGGATGGAGAAGATGAACTTTTCACCTTCATCATATCCCCACTGACCGCCATTCCATACACGCCAGGTCACCTGATCGGCAGGAAATTCCTGCATGTACCAGAAGTATTCGGCATAACTGGTAGCCCCTGTGGAGTAAATGGTAGCTACCGCACTCTTCACACTATTCTCGTCCTGATAATAGACGCCGGAGTCTACACGGTCGAATACTTCTTCCGTAAGGTCGAAGCAACCGCTCAATGAACAACCCAGAATGATTGCCAACAGACATTTATATTTCAGATATTTCATAATTCTTTTCTGTATTAATGATTAAAACGATAGCCTTATTTGAAACGGATATTCAAGCCTACGCTCAACTGGGTAGCCGAAGGATAGGCGCTGTTTGTATCTACACCCGGAGTCAGTCCGTTGATGGCAACGGCTGAGGGATCGTTACCGGAATAACCGGTCAGCGTAAACAGATTCTTAGCTGTCAGATAAACTCTCATACCCTTGATGAACTTGTTTTCTTTCGGGGTAATGGTATATCCCAGAGTCAGGTTATCCAGTTTAAAGTAATCGCCCTTTTCGAGGAAGAAGGAAGAGATCACACCGCCACCGGTTGTAATATCCGCATCTTTTCCATAAGCATCGCGCAGCACATTGTCCGTACCGCAACCTTTCAGCCCCATTCCGTAACGACGCATATTGAAGATCTCAAAACCGAAAGCACCGTTGAACATCAGGCTCAGGTCGAAATTCTTATAACGGATCGTGTTGCTCCAGGAGAGATAAGAGGTCGGCGTACCATTGCCTATATAGCGTTTGTACTTCACATCCGCCTTGGACACGGGAACCTTTTCGCCTTCATCGGTATAAATCATCATATCACCATTCTCTACACCGGCATACTCATAGCCATAGAACTGGCCGATCTTGCTGCCCTCTTCCACACGGAAGAAGTATTCGCTGGTACCTACGCCCGGTTTCTGATACAGTTCCACATAAGAAGCTTTGTACAGGCTGTTGGAGAGTTTATCCAGTTTTGTAGTACCGTAAGAGTAGTTGATGCCGGATGTCCATTCTACGGGAGTTCCTTTGAAAACGTCGCCTTCCAGAAACACTTCGATACCACGGTTCACAGTGGTTCCTACGTTTACCAGAATTGTAGAGTAGATGTAGGGAGGCTGTGGAGCCGTATAGTTGTAAAGCAAGTCGCGTGACTGGCGGTCGAACCATTCGACAGAACCGCGCAATCTGTTCCACAAGGCAAAGTCAACGCCAATGTTCATACTGACACTCTTCTCCCAGCCCAGTTTGGAGTTGGCATTCACCGAAGGAGCATAACCTGTTACCCAGGCACCATCCATCAGATAGGTATCCGTAACATTCAGCTGGGCATTTTTATGAGAGCCGTAAGTGGCCAATGACTGATAGCAATCGAAGTCCGAACGGCCTGTCACACCATAAGAGACACGGGGTTTCAAACTCTGGACGATGTTTTGATGGTCTTTCAGGAAACCCATATTCGCCATTTCCCAAGCAAGGGAAAGAGACGGGAAAGCGCCCCATTTATGATCTGCGCCGAATTTGGTAGAGCCTTCGTAACGGATAGAAGCGGAAGCAATCAACAAATTCTTCCAGTTATAGTTAACACGTCCGAAGACACCGATTAGTTTGGCAAGAGATTTACCGGTACCCATGCTTGCTTTTCCTTTGGCAAGATAAGAACCGCTTCCAAGGTTATTCCAGAGAATATCATCGAAATTGAAGTCACTGTTTCCGGCTTGCAGGCGTTCCCAGGTGGTTTGCTCGTAGTTGTAGCCTACCATTGCTTTGATGTTGTGGTCACCCAGATCCAGCGAGTAGTTACCCAACCACTCCAGGCGGGAAGTGTACCATTTCTGGTAAGTCACTTCTGCGCGTCCGTTATAACCGTTCCAGTATGATTCACCGGCGGTGGAAGGGGTATAATAGTGCTGTTTCAGATCGTTGTAATGCAAAGAGTAGCTCAATGAAGTATTCAGCATTTGCTTTTCCGAACGGATCAGATTGACTTTTACCTCAGCAGTACCCAACAGGTAAACCCGCTGTCCGTTATTGTCGATCTCTTTCAGTTCCTGCACCGGGTTGCGTGCTCCGGTAGGAGAAGTAGGCTGGAAGTAAGTTCCGTCCTCGTTATACAAAGGCATGGTAGGGTTCATGCTCAGGGCAGTATCGAACATACCGTCGTTGCCCCATACTTCATTCACGCGACGGGCGTTGAGTGAACCGTTCAGTTCTACGATTCCATCCATCATACGCTGGTTCAGGACAAAGCGTCCGCCAAATTCTTCGCGGCTGCTGTTCAGATCGAGACCGGTTGCTTTCTTATAATTGAAAGAAGCGCCATAATATCCGTTCTTGGTACTGCCGTCGATAGAAAGATATTGGTTGTTATCATACGAGAAGTCGCGCAGCAACAGGTCATACCAATCAGTAGAATACCCATAGTCCGTTGCACGGCGGGAACGACGGAATTCGTCTGCGCTCAAGATATCCGGGCCACTCTTTGCCAAGTTCACACCGAACCAGCTGTCGTAAGTCACTTGGGCACGTCCGGCTTCTCCGGCTCCCTTACGGGTAGTAATCAGGATTACACCATTGGCACCACGTGTTCCGTAGATAGCGGCGGAAGCGGCATCTTTCAGTACGGTCATCGACTCAATGTCCTGTGCTGCCAGGTTGCGGATATCGCCACCTGCCACACCATCAATTACCACTAACGGGTCATTGGATGCCGAAATAGAGGTTGCACCACGAATCTGAAGGGAGGAACTTGCATTCGGATTGGCTGCCGCCGTATTGTTTACGGTCAAACCGGCTACTTTACCGGTCAGCATCTCCATCGGATTGTTCATGGAACCTTGCAGGAACTTCGATCTGTCTACCTGCACAATGGAACTGGAAAGTTCTTTCTTGCTCAATGAACCGTAGCCCACTACCACAACTTCATCCAGTGCCTGGGCGTCTTCCGACAGCACTACATTGATTTCTTTGCGTCCGCTACAGGAGATTTCTTGTGTTTTGTAGCCAATAAAGGAGAAAACAAGGACGGAAGAAGGTTTCACTCCCGACAAAGTATAGTTACCGTCAATATCGGTAATGATACCATTAGTTGTACCTTTCACGGTTACGTTGGCACCGATTACAGTTTCGCCCGTGGTATCCGTTACTTTTCCTTTCACGGTTAAATCCTGGGCAAAGGATGCCACTGCAAAAAGTAATCCGGCCATAAGAAGAAGAGACCGGCACAAACATAACTTTGTTCTTTTTACATTCATACTATTAGTTTTTAGATTAGCAATCATTCTGTTCACCTCCACGGGTTGAGGCGACAATGCAAATGTCTGTAAAAAGAAGGGGAAAGAAAAAGAGGACTAAAGAAAATCTAGATTAACAAAAGAAGCAAAATACTATATATCAATAAGATAAAACAAATAAAGGGCGTTAAAAAACTAAATAAAAACAAAGATAAAACACCTCACTAACCAGCAAAAGACCCAATCTTCATCACCTCTTCTTCAAAATTATCACGGCAAAGAGAGCGATTCTTCAATTTGGAGCGGTAGGTATAAATAGTAGTAATGGAATAACGCAGGAAACCTGCAATCTTGGCACTGTCCGTAATTCCCAGGCGAATTAAGGCGAATATACGAAGTTCCGTCGTCAGCCGTTCATCCTGTTTAGGAATAATTCTTTCTTCTTCCGGCAACAACTCATTAAAGCGTTTCACAAAATCAGGGAAAATACTAAGGAATGAATTATCGAAGTTCTGATAGAATTCCTTCAGCTCCTCATCGATGAAACGGGACGATTTCAACGTTTTGTAGAGTTCTTCCACCTTACCGGAAGCAGCCTGTTTGTTAAGCATCCGGCGGTATCCCTCCAACTTATCAATGTATGTGGAGCACAATCCCATAAACCGGCCGACATACTCCTCCTTAATATGATTAGCCTCCGTCAGCGAGTTATTCGTTTCGTGCTGTCTCTGATTTACTTCGATTAATCTTTCATTCAGAAGTTTCAGTTCTTCATTCATAGCCAGCAAATCCTTCCGCGCACGAGCCAGCTTCTTCACCTGACGAATTACATACCACACCGCACATGCCAGAAACAGCGTCAGTAAACTGGTAACAACCAGGAAGATCTGTAACACCTGCTGATGCTTCTGTTTCTCCACCTGATAGGCATGGTCTATGACCGGGAGCATCCTTGAAGCCTGCACATTCCGGAGACGGGCATTGTAGAAATTGGCATCTTCCATACTGCGCTTCATATAAACATCCGCCCGTTGCAATTGTCCCTCTTCATATAACAGTTCCGCCAATGCGCGCAAGGAATTATTCTCTTTCACTACACCACGAATATCGGCAATTGCGCTCTTTATCAAGTACTCTTTTTGCTTTTCCCGCTGTCCCGTACTCTGATAGATAAAGGCTAGAATAGAGGTCACCACTGCATAGTCCCGTGTATCCGGTGAAAGCTTTTGCTGATAAGCTTCCAACATTTCGATGGCTTCCTCTCCTCTTCCTTGTTGCAGAAGTTCGGGAGTATAAGCTATGACATACTGATAAGACCCTTCTTCTACCATCTGCAATACAGAGTCGCGGTAGGTATACAGGTTATTCAGATATTCAATCTGATATTCGTCGTCCATCGCATACTCTGCATGATAGAGATAAATATCCTCAAAAGTGATGTAATATTCAATGAGTTGTTCTCTGGAAAGTTGCTTGCTGTCTATAGACTTCAACAAGGCTACGCCTTCCGCATACAGTCCTGTCTTCCCCAAGATATTTGCTTTCTTCAGTTTGGCTTCATCCAGCCAGTCCTGATTGTTATACTGAAGGGCAATTTCAATGTTGCGATTGATGTAGTGCCTTGCAGAATCGCAAATATACGCTTCATATTCATCAAAAAGCTGTTGATTGATTTGGTATTCCTCGGAAGGAGAAGTATTCTTCCTGGTTCGGAAATACTCCTTTATCTGATCAATGCGTTTCAATCTGGCTTGCTCGTATTGAGTGGTGTTCTCAATTGTCCTGTCCAGAACCACCAGTAAAGAATCTATTTTCTCCTGCGCTTGCAGAAGGCAGCAGAACAGCAAAGAGATTACAAAAAGCAGGTACCGGTTTTTCATGTTTATAAACGTTTACGGACAGGACAAAGATATAAAATCCTACTATAATAACCATCTTACTGGTTCGTTTTTAATAAATCGCCTCAGCTTTGAAGAGTATATATACATAAAAGGGACGCTGCATCTCGCGGCGTCCCATCTATCTTAGTTAGTTTTTATAAGAATTTGAGAGAATTGAAACTTCACAGCCTCAATTTTGTTGTTTTAATAAAGCACACTAACTATATTTATGTTTAAAGCAAATGAAAATGTTATTCTTAAAAGCTAATGAAAACGTTACTTCTTCAGTTGCACCTTCTTATCTACCCGTTGCAGACTATCCAGAATCTGTTGTTCGTGGGTAATCGGCACATCACCGGAAAGAGCTACCGAAGGGGCGGTTATCTGTTTACCTATCGTATCGGCTGCGGCTACTTCTTTCACATCACTATAAAAAGAATGCTGCATCACATTCCCTAATGAAAGAACCACGGCCACTACTGCGGCTGCCTTGAACAGCGGAATGAAGCGTGCGGTGAGCGTCAGGCGTTTCGCCTTCACCACCGGAGTCTCCACTTCTGCAAGCACGCGGGCATCAAAGTCTTCACCCAATCCCACTTCTTGTTGCAGTTGCTGGTATACGAACAAATCTTTATATCGCAGTAAATGCTCGGGAACATCGCTTCCGGTAAAGAAAGCACGCAACTGCGCTTCTTCTTCGAGGGAAGTCTCGCACTGCCAGTAGCGTTCCAAGAGTTGTTCTATATATTTAAAGTCCATAACCATCTATATCTAAATACCGTTGTTTTACTTTCTGCCTCGCCCTGAAAAGGTTCACTTTCACCTGTTCCTCCGTTAAATGCAGGACGACTGCAATTTCTTTATAGCTTTTACCCTCGATATCCCGCAACTGCATAATCAGGCGTTGTTTGTCGGGAAGTTCACTAACCAGACGATGAATCAAAGACATTTGTTCCTTGTCCACCAGACGGTCGTGAGGGCTGGATGTTTCCGGAGCCTGTTCCATTTCGGGGGTTAGTCCCACGGTCTGAGCATCTTTTCTCTCGCTGCGGTCTATTGCCAAATTTTTTGCCACTGTCAGGCAGTAAGCCTCGATAGAACCGAACTGCGTCCACTCATCACGCTTGTTCCAGACTCTTATCAGTGTTTCTTGCACAACGTCCTCCGCCTCTGCTCTGTCGAAAGTAATCCGGAGAGCCAGCCGAAAGAGTTTGTCTTTCAGAGGGAGAATGTCATTCCGAAAACTGATTTCTTGCATCTCTATAAATAATGACGGTTAAGTATATGGAAAGTTACAGTTGCTCACTATTTTTTTTTGAATTATTTTTTGATGCGGGTTCCGCTACTTTCATTAATCGCTGACGCTAAGGTAATTACCACTTCCGTTACTCCCGCATTCAAGGCTTCAAAAGAATTCTCCAACTTCGGTATCATACCTCCTTGAATAACACCTTCTGCCACATATCGTTCAAATTCTACGGGGGTGATTTGCGGTATGACGCTGTCATCATCGTTCTCATCGCGGAGCACACCTTTCTTCTCAAAGCAGAACACCAATGTCACGTCAAACAGTGCGGCAAGCGCTTTCGCTGTCTCTCCGGCGATGGTATCGGCATTCGTATTCAGCAGGTTGCCCGCACCGTCGTGTGTCAGCGGAGCCATCACGGGGACTACTCCTTTATGAATCAGATCGCCCAGAAACTCTGCATTCACCTGCTTCACGTCACCCACGAAACCGTAGTCCACCTCTTTCACCGGACGTTTCACGGAACGGATGACGTCCATATCGGCACCTGTCAGCCCCAACGCATTAACACCACGTGCCTGCAGTCCGGCCACAATATTCTTGTTCACCAATCCGCCATACACCATCGTCACCACTTTCAGTGTTTCGGCATCCGTAATGCGGCGTCCGTTCACCATTTGGCTTTCGATGCCCAGTTGGGCGGCGACCTTCGTAGCCGAGCGTCCGCCTCCGTGCACCAGGACTTTGTAGCCTCCGATAGCCGCAAAGTCGTCCAACAACTTATGAAGGGTGGCTTCTTCCTCCACGATCTTGCCACCCACTTTAATTACTGTCAGTTTTTCTCTCATATTCTTATTCCAAATAAGTATATCCGTACAGACCGGAACGGTAATTGGAAAGGAATTCCTTACCTTCTTCCAGTGAAATACGTCCCTCCTTTACTGATTGAGTCACCCAAGTCTCCAACGTACGCACCAGTTTTTTAGGACTATATTGTACATAATCAAGCACTTCCGCCACGGTCTCACCGTCAATCACCTGTTCTATCGTATATCCTTTATCATTAACAGATACATGCACGGCATTCGTATCTCCGAAAAGGTTGTGCATATCTCCCAGAATTTCCTGATAAGCGCCCACCAAGAATACGCCCATATAATAAGGTTCTTTATTCTTCAAAGAATGGGTGGGCAGATAATGCGCCACGTTCTTGGTAGAAATAAAGTTGGCAATCTTGCCATCCGAGTCGCAAGTAATATCCTGCAAAGTTGCCGCACGGTCAGGACGTTCGTCCAGACGCTGAATAGGCATAATCGGGAATATCTGGTCGATGGCCCAGGAGTCCGGCAGGGACTGGAACAACGAGAAGTTACAGAAATATTTGTCCGCCAGCAACTTCGGCAGTCCGCGAAGTTCATCCGGAGCATGTTTCAGTCCACCTGCAATCTGGTTTACCTCACGCATCACAGACCAATAAAGACGTTCTATCTGCGCACGCGTCTTCAAATCCACAATGCCGTGGCTGAACAGGTCGAGCGCCTCTTCACGAATTTGCTGTGCATCGTGCCAGGCTTCCAACATCTTGTTCTGGTTCAGCGTATCCCAGATGCCATAAAGTTCCTGCACCAGTTCATGGTCTGCTTCGGTCACTTCCTCATCATCGTCCCATTCGGGCAGGGTTGTTGTTTCCAATACCTCGAAGATGAGTACGGAATGGTGGGCAGTCAACGCACGTCCACTCTCCGTTATGATGTTAGGATGGGGAATGCCATTCTTGTCACTGGCATCTACCAACGTAGAAATGGAGTCGTTCACATACTCCTGGATGGAATAGTTGACGCTGCTCTCACTGCTGGATGAGCGGGTTCCATCGTAATCGACACCGAGACCGCCACCGATATCTACAAATTCCACCTTGAATCCCATCGCATGAAGCTGCACATAGAACTGGGACGCTTCACGCAAAGCCGTCTTGATACGACGTATCTTCGTCACCTGGCTACCGATATGGAAATGTATTAATTTCAGACAATCTTTCAAACCTTTTGACTCCAAAAAGTCGAGTGCTTCGAGCAATTCACTGGAAGAAAGGCCGAATTTACTTGCATCACCTCCTGAGTCTTCCCATTTGCCACTTCCGGAAGAAGCCAATTTAATGCGAATACCAATATTGGGCAAAACGTTCAATTGCTTCGCCATCTTGGCAATCAGTTTCAGCTCGTTCATTTTTTCTACTACAAGAAAGATGCGCTTACCCATCTTCTGAGCAAGT
>CAJMQU010000009.1 GCA_905215555.1 uncultured bacterium | reverse complement strand
AAAATGTAACTTTGCCATAACGAAATACTTTATGCCTAAAGATACAAAAACTTTGTGCATAAAAAAGGTTGTGCCAGAGTTTTGACACAGCCCCGTATTTATTAGAGTGGATTAAAAAGTCTTATGCTAAAGACGACTCGATATTATATCCACTTAATATACTCTACAATACTACTATTTAAATATCTTTCTCCCAATTGTCGCGATAATATCAATAATCAAAAGAAGGGGTAAGATAATACTTGGAAAAAGATATGCTAACATAAATCGTTCTTTTGCAAATAAGAAATAAAATATTGGCCATGTAATAGCATTAATGATTAGAAAGATAAGCCATGCTCTTTGAGGAACATAACGAATACGAAACCTTACAACCTTTAGCTTTTTATATAATTCTATTGAAGAATACATGACAAACAACTCCCCTATGACAAGAATTGTTATTTGAAATCCCCCTTCAATATCTTTAACCGCCCACCAAGCTGCTAAGAATAAAAAAAGAATATAAATCCATGGAGTTAACTTATTTACCACTTTCATATCATCAATTATTATCTGTTTTTTTCCACCAATCAATTGTATTATTTCCAAATGTAGAAACAGCCGTACTTGTTGCTACTTTTGCATCCTCGCCATAGTTTTGGGCTTTTAGGGTAGCAGTACTTGCTTTTTTCGCCCTTGAAGCCCTAGGGTTACTTCCTGCTACTCGATTAGCATGATCGGCCTGACGATATAATAATCTCCCTGTTTCTGATTTTTGGTATGAGGTTTTCATTTTATCACCTACTATTCCTGCTGCCTTTCCAACAGCAACATCAAGAACGGCTGTTTCTGCATTCACATCACCGTTATTTATAGCTTGTGATGCAACACTCATTGTGGCATCCACAGCCATTTCTCCAGCAACTTTTATTACAGTACCTACTTTAGTACTGGCTTGAGCTACTTTAGTCAAAGCAATACCTTTGTTTACTACATTACCTAATCCTACTCCAGTCATACTAGTACCAGCAGAAACTATAATTGATTGTACATTGACATCTGTCAACGACTGCGTCCATGATTTTCCTTCGAATCTATTGCCCAATACTTGGAATCCATAATCAATAGCTCCACCAACGAGTCCTGCAACCCAAGGAATATTACCATCTTCATCAATATGTTTTATTGGATTATCAAAACAATAAGTATATGGACTCCACTGGTACATTTTCTCCGCCATCGGATCCACCGTATTCCATCTTCCCAGCACCGCATCATACTGTCTCGCCCCATAATCATACCAATTCAGTCCTTTCTCCGTATCTAGTTCCTTGCCATTATACTTGTAAGTCTGCACATTACCCGTACTCTCGAATATGCCTCCGAAGGGATAGTAATTGTTCACTTCTTCCGTATTTCCACTCTGGTCAACAACCACCCTGATGTTTCCCTGATGATCTTTCTGATAATAATGATACTTATCGTCATTCAAGGAGATATATCCTTCTCCCGTCAACAGTAGTTTGGCAATACAGCTTTCATAGATCACATTTCCACAGTAATCGGTAGTGGTGATGGTACTTCCTATCTTAGGAACCGTGCAAAGCTTAGTGCTGTCCGAACTGTAAATATAAGTAACAGTACTGCCATCACTGAATATTACTATATTAGGCAAATATAAACAATTACATGTAATTCCTGCTATTCTCTTGTTTAAATCTTTAGCTAAATTACCGTTGGCATCGTAAGTATACTCATTCGCTTGCTTCACGGCATCCCGAAAGTTGGTTTCATCATTACCTGCACCGCTGGATACCAGGTCGTCTACGCAGATCACTCGGTTGCCGTTTAGTGTGTAAATCAAGGCATCGCACATATCGTAGGAAGAATAGCCGCTACGAACATAACGCTCCAGACAGGTGATAGTGCCGTGCTTGTCGTAAATGTTCACATTTTCAGGTCAGCCTGTTCGTTGCAGAACCATACAAGAATTTGGTTTTTAAACGACCAAGATCGTTATACATATTGATATGATGAAGGGAATAATGATAACAATAAACCCTACCTCACAAATAAAAATGAGGTAGGGGTATTTAAGGAACTTCATACTCAAAACAACCGGATAAAAAGATCCGATTGAATAGAGAGTACATCCACTGGAACGGAAGATAAAGGAAATGTTCCTTTAAAATTTCAACGGGAGTATTTTATAATGTACCAAAAGTATGCCTAAGCCAGTTAGCAATATGGCAACGATAACCCCAACAATCATATTTCTCTTCTCTTTTTCAAGAATGTATTCATGTTTAAAAAAATTAGTTTGGCATCCTTTTAGTAGCCAACATGTGAATGCGCCTAAAAAACGTAGTGTCATTTTTTCTCCTTTTGATTATCATTAATATAGCTAAAAGGCTCTATTAGATAGTTGTTTATTTTTTCAAATAAATCAAAGTTGTTTGATTTATTCTTATATTTATTTACCTCCGCCTTGTAGATGCTTTTCTTTTTTGAGACCGGAATATGCTTATTACTATTTTTAAACCTATACCAAGATCCAGGATTACCTGTCTTACTCATCTTTGAAACTGGCACATAACTGCTCACTACATCTATGAGGCTTCCTATTTTTTCTGTCGAAGTTTGAGAAGTGCCTGACCATGTACGACCTGTTATCATAATCTTAGGAGAGTTAACAAGTGAATAACCACTAGAGAGTACGAACTTGATTATCCCATCAGTTATTCCGGTTGCAGGTTCATCCAGATAGAATTCAAAGTCAGTCACTTTATCAGTTGGTTGAATACTTCCATAATTCCCGGTTCTTTGCCAATCCCAAAATTCTTGTTCAGAAAGTTGCACTTTCCTGTTCCCGTAATCAATATATTCCTTACGTCCAACAAAAGTGTTGTGCAACAAATTATTATGAGTAGTTTCTTTATATGTTCCATCTGGATTATAAATCACCTTCTTTTTGCCATCTGGATCAATAAACTTTACAGGATTATTTTCACAATATGCATACGAGCTTGTCGAATAATATTTCTCCGCCATCGGATCCATCGTCGTAAACCTTCCCAGCACCGCATCATACTGTCTCGCCCCATAATCATACCAATTCAGTCCCTTCTCCGTATCCAGCTCCTTGCCGTTATACTTGTAAGGCTGAACATTCTGCGATAAAGCAAATACGCCACCAAACGGATAATAATGACTCACCTCCTCCACATTCCCATCTTTATCAACCACTACCCTGTTGTTTCCCTGATGATCCTGCAAATAATAGTGATACTTCTTATCATTCAAAGAGATATATCCTTCTCCTGTCAACAGCAGTTTGGCAATATTGTTTTCATAGATCACATTACCACAGTAATCGGTAGTGGTGGTAGTACTTCCTATCTTATGAACCGTACGAAGCTTCGTGCCGTCCGCACTATAAGTATACGTAACAGTACTGCCGTCACTGAAAGTTACTACATTGGGCAAATTTAAACAATTATACGTAATTCCTGTTATTCCCTTGTTTAAATCTTTAGTTAAATTACCGTTGGCATCGTAAGTGTACTCGTTCGCCTGCTTCACGATATCCTTAAAGTCCGTTTCATCATTACCTGCACCAGTAGACACCAGATCGTCCACGCGGGTCACCTGGTTGCCGTTCAGCGTGTAGGTTAGGGCATCGCACATATCGTAGGAAGAATAGCCACTACGGCCATAACGTTCCAAACCGGTGATGTTCCCATTTTTGTCGTAGCCGGTCACCTTTTCAGAATATCGACCGGAGTTACTGTTGAGTTGATCGCCCTCTCCATAAGTACCATTCAGCAGGCGATCCAGGGCATCGTAAGTGAACTTGTAGCCTCTTACCGTGCGTTCATTATCTGCCTTCCACGTCATGCTACTAATGCTACCGTTATACTTCGCTGTACCGACACCTGTATTGTAGTACAGATTTTGAGTGAAGCGGGTGCCGGTGATCCTTGTCAACTCGTCCCAGCGGATTTGTAATCCGCTGATTTTAGTGTGCTAATATACAAAAACAAAGTGTATTCGAAATAATAGTTGACGAGATTAAAAGTTCTTCTATGCTAAAGAACGGCGGATAATATATCCGCCGGGACTGGGAAGCCAACCAATTCATTGCGAGTTAGTTGGCTTTTTGTGTCTTTAGTAAATTCCCAAAGAAAGGGATACTGCTACATCATTCTTTCATAAAATCAGGAGTCCAATCTTCTACTTTATGATGCTTATATAAAATATCATCTATTAGTTTAAGCATATGTTTATCTCCTTTCATCAATGTATCATTTTTAAGAATTACCCCATTCAAACTAATACATACAGGTACTTTTTTCCTATTTTCCTTAAATACAATAAGGGAAGTTATACGTAAATCGTAGTTAAGGTCCTTCTTCAAAACCTTTAGTTTATTAACTGCCTCTACATATTCTCTTATTATTTTTCTATCCATTATCACAGAATCTTTAGCGACACAGGTGGCATACACAATATCGGCACAATCCCTGATAGGAGTAGGTGTCCTAATCCATTTGGGCATATACCAAAATTTTATATAATCAATATCGTTAGCATCAATCAAATTCTTAGTAGTGGAACAAGAAGTTCCGACTAAAGAAAAAAGAGCACAAAACATTCCATATAGAAATAGCCTATTCAGATGTCCATCGTTTTCTGTTATTTTCATATTCTTTCGTTTTAGCTTCATTTATTTTATTTGATGTAACCCCTTCGGTAATTACAGATTTTCCACCGTATTTTCTTCGCGTGACTTGCTTTTGATTAATTTCTCCATTAGCACGAGCTGTTTTTTGTTCTGATCCGGTAATTACCCTTCTTTCTTCTTTATCTTGATATGCAGAATCTGCTGTACCTGTATTTTTCTTATACTCATCGGGATATAATTTTTGATTTACAGCATGATCTGCTTCATGGTCAAAACCTGTAGCGGGAGATACTACTACATTATTATCTGATTGTAAGCCCAATTCTGGACTCCAATATATTGTGCCTCCTGCTGCATATTCACTATAATAATTTCTATCGGGTGACTCCATTACATTTATTGTCAAATTTGTATTCTCAACTGCTACAACCGTAGAAGCGCCACCTCCATTACCCGCTTTGCTTCCGTTTTGTTTATTATATTGATATGCCGTAACAACAGCTTTAACAAATGAATTTGAATTACCTATATTACCACCAGAATATTTATATGATACCAGCTTCCCATCATTATTTTTGTACCATATCACCAAAGTCATGCCATTAGGATCAATATATTTGATAGGATTATTTACGCAATACGCATACGGACTCACCGCATCATACTTCTCCGCCATCGGATCCATCGTCGTAAACCTTCCCAGCACCGCATCATACTGTCTCGCCCCATAATCATACCAGTTCAGCCCTTTCTCCGTATCCAGCTCCTTGCCATTATACTTATAAGTCTGCACATTACCCGTACTCTCAAATATGCCTCCGAAGGGATAGTAATTGTTCACTTCTTCCGTATTTCCACTTTGGTCAACAACCACCCTGATATTTCCCTGATGATCTTTCTGATAATAATGATACTTATCGTCATTTAAAGAGATATATCCTTCCTCTGTAAGTAACTTAACGGCCCTGTTGTTTTCCAGAATCACATTGCCGCAATAATCCGTTGTGGTGGTGATTTCGCCTATCTTGTGTGTGGTGCGTAGCTTTGTCCCGTCCGCGCTATATAGATAAGAGATTGCACTTCCGTCCGCAAAAATTATCCGGTTTGGCAAATTTAAACAATTATATTTAATATCCGTAATATTCTTGTTTAAATCTTTAGTCAGATTCCCATTGGCGTCGTAAGCGTACTCAACGGCCAGTTTAGCCCCGTCCTTAAATTCAGAAGCACCAGGATAGGCTATGGCTGTTGCCGCATCATTTACGGCTGTCAGTTGGTTCCCGTTTAGTGTAAAGGTTAAATCGTCAATCAGTCCGTAAGAGCCGGTGCGTGTCTTGCCATTGCGTTTCAATCCAAGTATGTTCCCGTTTTTGTCGTATTTTGTCACTTCTTCGTTATACTGATTTGCCAGGCTGGGCATAGCGCCGGAGTAAGTAGCACTTTTCAGCCTGTCCATACCATCGTAAATATAGTTGTACTTTTTCAGAACGAAGAAGTATTGCTCAGCGTCACGGGTGCCCCATCCCATCCTACTGATATTGCCATTGTAACAAGGATGATCCGTATTTGCGTAATCCAATTTCTGCGTGAAGTGGCTTCCGTTGATTTCTGTCAGCCAGCTGTGTATATCGTATTTATAGTTCTGGTAGAATTTACGGGTTAAAGAGTTATGTAAGGTTTTGGCTGCAAGGCGTCCCAATACGTCATAACTGTATGAAGCGAGTTTGATATTGTTCCGGTCGTTCAATTTGTGGTATACATTGGCTAACCGGTTTTGGGAGTCATATTCATAAGTATAAACGTCTTTTAGCTCCACCTTTTCCCATAGGGGGTCGAATTCTCCCGTAAAGTAAACGCATCTTTTCTCTCTCGGTTTTCCCGTAAACGAATAGGTATAGTTTGTTCTCTCATTATAACCGGAGAATCTTTTTAGCAAACTTCCTGTCAGTTTACTTTTCTGATTATAGATATGTAACTCATAGTTTTTTTCACTGGAATTGGATATATTTGCAACCATGCGTCCCGTCAGAAGGTTCCGGGGTATATCTGATTGAACATAATAATAGTTGAAATCTTTAAAACCCGTTAAGCCGGAAAAATCATAATTGTCATAATAATTGATGGTATTAAATATCGGAGGAAGAGGAAGGAGCTGGATAGTGCTATAAAGATTACTCGCGTAGTTCGTTCCCTGGAATTCCTGATAAAGGTCCGTGTCTGATACCTGCGAAACAGGTATGCAGCTAATCATCCGTTTGCTGACATTAACAGCGCCGGCTGCTTCACCTTGCATCACCATACGTCCGTGCAAGTCGTATTGATAGACTGTGTACAAATGCTTCGTCCTCTGGTTGCCATCTTGCGAAAATGTAAGCTGATTGGCGAAGTCATACATATACGTCACCGGTTCCGCTCCCGGCAACTTCTTCTCGACACACCGGTTGCGGTAATCATACTTGTAACGATAGGCATACTTGTTCAGGTTGTCCGTACTTATATCACCGTTTATCATGGGTGGTAATACATAGCAGAGATTCCCGTAATCATCGTACACATAATAAGTGTCATGGAGGGTGCTGCCTTCCAATTTACGGCTGAGCACCATCCGTCCTTGCATGTCCGTAAAGGCATAGTTCACGTGTCCGTCTTCATCTGTGGTTTGTTCCGTCAGCAAACGGCCTGCCGCATAATTGCTGTTTTTCACCAGGTTTCCTGAGGCATCTACGGTATAGCAGGTACAATATAAGTTGCCTGAAGAGCCATTGCTCCCGTAATTGACGGTTTTCGGATGGTTTTGCCAGTCCTTTCCCGGAGCGGTTATTCGGGTAATGCGGTTCAGTGCCGACGCTTCATAAGTCGTCATCCTGTGCGGATTGAGGTCATTGTAATAGTTTATGGATTTTACCAGAAAGTCTTTGGGCTCCAAATAGTTTGTTTTCGCGGGGACGGGCAGGGATTGCACATTGAGCCTTCCTGCCTGGTCGTATCCTTGCATTGTTATCAGACTGCTGTCCGCCGGTGTGAAAGGAAAGTTCTTGAGAACTTCCTGAAACTGCCGTCCCAATCCGTCGTAATAGCATATGTGCTCCATGCGCTTGCTGCCGTCCGCATCAAGCATCGTGCTGGTTTGCAGATAGTTTTGCGTTAATTCCTGCGCGCTGACACAGGTGCAGGCCATGCATAAGAATAAGAATGTCAGATATCTTTTCATAATTTAATTCCTGTTTTTGAGGTTTGGTAATGATACGTATAAGTTTTAATCACTTTGCCGTCATGATTCTTCACAGCGCTGAGCTGCTTCTTGTCATTGTATTCGTAGGTGGTTTTTTCTCCGTTGGGGGCTGTATGCGAGGTTATGCCTACCAATGGTTCGTAGGTGTAAGTCGTGATTAGCGCAGCGGGCAGTTTGCTACGTAGGCTGTCCAGTTTGGCCATATCCGGAATGGACCGGCTTGAGTAACTTTCGGGACTGCTGCCTAACGCCTTGGATACTTCGCTATAAGTAACCCCGCTTATCCCGGCTATCAGATAGCGCCCTTTATATCCCCATATCAGCACTTTCTGCCTTCCCTGATAACTCACCACGTATACGGGATTTCCATAAGCATCATACACTTCGTAGCGCTCGTGTTCTTCGTAGGCACTGCTGCCTTTACGTGCAGATACGGAAGCATCCACCACGTCATTATTAACTAGGATTTTAGGCGTTCTCTTCTTTCCTTTCAATAGTTTGCCTCCCAGGTAATGGTTTTCCTCAATCACCCGGTTCACTATATTCCGGCTCACCAACCGTGTATACAGGTTTGCCGCGTTGGAGCTGACATACAGGTCGGTAGGATAGCTGAAGGTTGTCTTCAGGGTGCCTCCCGTCGAGGTGTTTTCGGTCTGTTGCAGCAATTGGTCATAGGCATTGTAGGCATACTTTTTGGTGAGGACAACAGGTGTTGCTCCCGGAAAGTAGGTGGTGGTCTTTTCTATAATCAGCGGATAGGTTTGTTGTTTTATCAGCATCGCCATGGCTCCGCCCGCAACCGGACGCAAAGAAACACTACGTCCCGGACTTGGCTCCGGGAGTGAGGGATCGGGAACCGGCTGGAAGGTAAAGCCTAATTGGCGGTAAGTGTATTCAATACATTGTTGTTCCACTCCCGCACCATTGTAGATACTTTTCTTTAACAGATATCCGCGTTGGGAATATTTGCTGGCCGCCCGGGTGGCGTTTCCGCTGACCAGGCTCAGGGGAGTCGATTCCGGTATGCTGCGTATCCAATGATAAGCTACGCTGCCCATATCCGGACAGGTCTGATAATCGGAGAATTTATATTGAATGCAGGACCCGTCATCCAATGTCTCTTTAACGTAAGAATATCCCATGTGCGGCTCCTCGATATTATAATTCCGAGTCCATACATCGTTCCATATAAACACTGTATCCCCGTTGGCCTTGAGGGTGTAGGGGCGGTACTTGAGCAGGATACCGCTTTCGTCCGATGTATTGGGGGTGGTATAGGTGTATGTTTTACTCTTTTTTGAGTACGTATTGAGGGCGGTCTTATAGCGGTCTTCGCATTTCTTTATCCTGAACCCACCTGCTCTTCCGCTTTTCCGTACAAGATTGGCCGCATATGAAGTGTTTGTGACTTTTGTATCTACCCTCTGGCGGTAAAAATGAGGCTCATAAGTAAACAGCGTGCATCCTCCGGTGGGGTAGGTGACTTGGCTCATCAGGCTGAAAGCCTGCGGGATTCCGGAAGAAGCCCCTTTCCAATATCCAAAGTCATCGACTACGGTCTTGGTGTTGTATTCCGGATATTCGGAAGCATGCAGATATTCGAAAGTGTAAGTTCCCCCGTCGGGTTGAACAACCTCCTTCAGGAATCTCAGATGCTGTTTGTTTTCGTATGCCAATTGCCAGGTGTACACGGTAGTGCCGTCCTGTTTCACACGGATGCCGTCCAGTTGGTAGGAGCGATTATTGTAGTTCTGCGATTCTTTATAGAAAGTCTGGCAGGTTTCTATGCTCTGCATGAATTCGATGCGCAGTCCGGTGTCTTCCACTACGATCGATTCGGGGAACACGACCTTGGTTGCCTGATAGGTATACGGATCACCCGGTGTGGCAGTCAGCTTCTTATCGCGCGAAGAAAACCAGAAGGGAGATTGTGCGCCCGTATCCAGGGGATTAACGTAATTCACAGTCAGCTTCCTGCCATTGGGCGCGGTGATGCTTGTCAGATGCCAGGCATTGATGCGGCTTTGTTTCTGCTGTGGCGTATAGCCATATCCGGGTTTGCAGTTCATATTGAACTCCAGACTGTTCAGAGAACCTCCAAACGTATAGACATAACCGTCAGGGGCGGTTATTTTAATTTGAGAGTCGAGCGGATAATCCAGTAGGGCCGTCTGGGCGGTGAATCCGGAAAAATCAATCTTGTATCCTTTGTTGTTTGCGCACAGCTTGCCTTGGTTGTCTATCATAAAAGAACCGCTATGCCCCGGCATTACAAAATTGAACAGATCCGGCTCGCTGTCATAGAAGCAATTGTTTATTTGGGGAAGCGTGCAATAGTTTCCCCAATCCTTGAGAATGCCCGGAGCGAAGTTAAAGATATCGTCTTGATTGTACGGATGCAGCTTGACTGCTTGCCAGAATCCTTTGGTGGCACCCAGTGATGTTTCGTATTCTTTGAAGTCATCCGGAACACCATATATTTCGCGGGTGATGGTTCCTGTTCCCGACAATGACCAGTTCAGTCCCGCAAATCCGGCACGTTTGTTCGGTTTGAAACCATCGGAAGCATAATTCAGAATCAGCGGAATGTCGAAGTCCGGGTCTTCTATGTGATAGAGGGGGACAGATACGCTTACTTGCCCGGTGTATAAGGAAACCGGGATATTGCCATATTTGATAAAATCGGCTGTCTGCGGGCTGACTTTGCCATATTCGTTTTGAGCATGGAGCGCCAGCGAAAGTAGGCAGACGGAGAAAATTAAGATAAGTCTTTTCATATTTCTGTGTATTTTTTCAGGATTTATAAATTGAAAATTGAAAAAAGAGACGGATAAAAAAGTATTGTTATATTAAAAGAAGAGAGAGACGCCCCCGGTGCACACAGTTCATTCCCTCTCCCTGTCTCATTTTGCGATGCTTATAGCGGCGTCATCGCATTCACTCCCAATACGCCCGCTATTGCCGTCACTACCGCCACGGCCACTTTCAGGATCATACTCCATACTGATTTCTTGATTGCCATAATTTTACACCTCCTTTCCGTCATCCTTTTAATTGTTAATTTCTAATTATTCAGAGTTCCTTCTTCACCTCGAAGCACGGGCACTCCTTCACCCATTCCTCCGGTTCTATCTCCCCGTTCCCGTTCAGGTCCGGGCTGAGGTCGCGGTGTCCGCAGACGTAACTGTTGCGGAAACGCGTCAGCAGTTGGTGCACCAGCAACCGCAGTGCGCTCCTTTGCTCCGGAGTGCGGGTATCCGCAGGCTTTCCGTCGCAGTCCAGTCCGCCCTCATAGCAGAGGCCGATTGAATGAGCGTTGTGTCCTTTCACGTGCGCACCGATAAGTTCCAGCGGCCGGGTGTTGACGACGGTGCCGTCCCGACGAATGTAATAGTGATAGCCGATGCCGTGGAAGCCGCGACGGCGGTGAATGATTTCCAGATTTTCTGTCGTGAGGGCACGGTCTGCCCGGGTGGCGCTGCAATGCACCACAACTAAATTGATACTTCTCATGGGTTGGATGAAATTAATATTAGTTTAGTAATAAGCCTGACCGGCAATAAACCGGATCAAGATCGGCAATAAGCCTGTTTTCAGTGAACAATAAAGTAGTCTTGCCGTGAGAGCAAGGTAGTTTTGTCGCTAAAAATGAATAGTTCAGTTAGTCTTCATTTAGTAGCTGATTCCTTTTTCCTATTGAAGACAGAACAGCGGAGGCACACAGCATTTATTAAAATCTGATACCCGGGAAATCCTCTGTACCTCCGTGTTTCTGCGTCCAACCTCCTATCCTAACGGATTTTCGTCAACGCCGCCACCGCCGGAACCGCTACCTGAACCACTTCCGCTTCCTGAACCTCCCGCCTGACTTGCTTCGTAGGGAATACATTTCACGCCGGTCACCATGGAACGGGTCGAGGTCGTACGGTCGAGGTTCTTTTTGTAGCAGGGCAGGAAGCGCACGGTCATTGTGGCCTGTGCGGCCGATACCTTGTCGGCGGTTTCCACACCTCTGCCGTTAGATTTCATAGCCATACGGAACGTGCCGAAGCCGTCCAGGGTTACACTCTCGGAAGATTGCAGGTGGGTGGTCAGCACACGCACCAGGTTGTCGATAACGTTTTTCGTGTCACCCTTGCTCAGAGAAGAGTATTCTGCTATTTCCAGAGCGATCTGGTCGGTAGAAACGTGCCCTTTCAGAACTACGCGGGGATAAAATACTTTTATACCTTTTTTGTTTTCCAATATAGATTGGACTGTTTTATACAATACTGCCATAATTAAATAATGTTTTTAGTTTTGTCAATAAAATAATTTAATTTCGTGTCTTAAGCTTAATCACACTGCAAATATAAGCCTTGTATCGTGAACGAAAAAATAAAAAACGCCGTTTTCATCATAAAATGCATTTATGTGATTCATTATCTGTGAACTTGTTTATTGCTACATAAACTCAGCAGGAATTTACCCGGCTGACGTATCTTCCCGCAGCTTTCGCGTATCGTCGAAAAGCCTTTCCACATGGGATGGCCGATGATGCCGAAGTTGCTTTTGAGGATGATGGCACGTTGCTCCTGCGGGGAAATCCCGAACTGGCGGAGGTTGAAGAGTAGTCCGTCAAGATTGCGGTTCAGTCCGTCCGGAGGCGGTTGCATACGACGGACATCCTCGTCGGTCCACTCTTGGCGGGGTTGGCGGGAAGGGGCTGCTGACGGTGAAGAAGGAGTTGACGGTGAAAAAACGTCCGTAGTAGCGGCAGAAGAAGAGAAAAACTCCTCCTCTCCATCTCCCTCCGCGGACTTCCGGTCCGCGTCCTGAGTTCCCACTGAGGGGGAACTATTGAGGAGGGGGTATTCTATGCTTTGCTGTGCTATGCTATTCTGTGCTATGCTATGTGTACCGGATGTTACATTTTGGGGGATAAATGTTGCATTTTGGGACATATTAGCGGCACTTTCGGGAAATGAATCGGTAGTTTTGGGAAACAGTGCGGCAGTCTCTTGCTGCTTTTCAGTGCCGCCATCTTCCTGTTCGTCGGTGATGAGATTGAAACGGCTGTCGATGGCGGAGGTCTTGCGGCGTTTGGTGCTGAAAAGGTATTGTTTCTGTATTTCGGCACTGGTCAGTATGCCACACTCCTTGAAGAGCGTGGCATCGAAAATGCCGTATTCGGCGGCAAGCGTGAGGATACGTTTCACGTCTTCTGCCGTCTGGTGATAGAGGTTGGCGGAGATATCTTCGTAAAAGAAGGCATCGGTGAGGACGTAGTAGCCTTCACCGCCGTAGATGCAGGAGAATGTGCTCACCAGGGTGGCAAGCGCACCATCGCCTTCGCGTTTCATAATGCGGCGGACCAGGCGGTTCTGCATGAAATCTATGTCAAGGGGGAAATAATCAAGACCCCGTTTTTTTATTCTGGACATGTTGTTTGGTTATTTTGTTTGGTTATTTTTTTCGGTTATAAATAAAATACAGCTTCTTTTCTTTCCGGTTATGATTACTCGCAAATCATTTCCCATAGTCTTCTGCGTTTTCTCGCTACGCTGTCCTTCACCACTTGGCGGGCGTGTAGAATCAGTTTCATGCGGACTACGTGGTCTTGAATATCGGTTATCACGGGATATACATGTGGGTTGTTCATGGATTGTGAATTGAAGTAGTGCTTCTTGTTGGCTGCGCTGCGGCACTCCTTGCAGCAATAATCCGGAGCCTGCGTCTTCCGGTTGACGTAAAAAGCCTCCGCAGGGAGCTCCCTCAAACAAGAGTGGCAGGTGCGGACGGAAAGGTTAAGTGTTTGTCTCATAATGATATAAATATAATAATTGAATAATCGGGTTTTGATTCTTGCATCTATATATCTGATATGTTGCATCTATATATCTGATATGTTGCATCTATATATCTGTCGTGCTCCATCTATATACCGGATGTGCTGCATCTATATATCCAACACGCAGGAACTATATATCCTGCACGTTGCATCTGTATATCCATCCCTGTGGGTTCCCTTATTCGGAGGTTGGAAGAGTTGTTTCCCATAATTTCATGCGGTTTATTTGTTATTTTAAAACAAGGCTATTGCTTTTGTCGCAGCAAATATAGGAAGATTTTCATAAAGAAAACAAATGGTTTTAGAAATTAATTTTCATAAAGTGCGTAACCGCATGTAAATGAGCCGGAAACGTGTTTTAATTTATTTACAACATAAAAGACGATGGGGAAAGAGCAGGATTTATTATTCAATGTAGCCGACATTGTGAAACGCGCCAAGCAGGTACTGAATTTCAAGACGGGTGCCGAACCGGCAGCCTATCTGGGTGTATCGCGCTCCACGCTGAGCAACTGGAGCGCACGGAACAGCATCGGCTTCCCGCTGCTGCTGGAAAAACTGGAAGAGGTGGATTACAACTGGTTGCTGGTGGGGAAAAGGCCGGTCCGTGCAGGAGGCGGCTATACTTCGCTCGGCCGCAGTCCGAAGGACCTGCAAGTCATCTTTTCTACCTTGACCTCCCATACTTTTACGTTGCGCACGGCAGGTTCGCTGTATTTGAATTCGCAGTCGACGTATTGCTGCATGATGATGTCGAGTATGTTTCGTTTCTCATCCATGTCTTCGATGAAACGGACGTTACCCCGGCACATCACGCTGCGCGACTTCATGCTGTAGCTGCATGCCACCTGCCGGTGCATATACACCAGTTCGTGTCCTTCGCAGAAGGTGATGCAGACTTGCGGATGCCGTTCCACCATTTCCACTTTACTGCCTTCGGGGCCGGAGTGCAGGTAGATTACTCCATCCCGGTAGGCGAAGTTCATGGGAACCACGTAGGGATTTCCCTTTGGGTCGGTGATGCCAACCATGCAGTAAGGGCATTTGCGGATGATTGCTTCAATTTCCGTCAGTTCGGTGATTGCGATTGTTTTCATAAGGCTGAATGGGTGTTTTATCCGGTGCAAAGGTAATCATTTTATTGATAAAGCCCAGGCGGCGGTTGAAGAAGCGGGCGAAAAGCCCTACAATCAGTGCGGCGATTACCGTGCCTTCACGCACTCCCTCTATGGTTCCTGCCAGCAACAGGGATGCGGCACAGGCGAGGAGCGCCAGCGTCGTGTCGAAACCGATTTTGGTGATTCCGAATTCTTTCCCGGTACGCAGGGTGATGGCTTTCACGAAAGCCTCGCCGGAAAGCATCACTACGTTGGCTATCACTTCCATGCTCACACCTAAACCGAGTATGGCGCAGCCTGTCACCAATGAGAGTATCTGTGCAGCGTATCCTGCGGGAGTGTAGCCGGCCAGCAGCGCCATGGAGCAGTCGATGAAGAAGCTGAAAAGCAGTGCTACGGGAATTTGCAGGAATTGTTCCTTCTTGAAGTCTTTTTTCAGCAGGTATACTTGTCCGGCTATCAGCAGGGCGTTCAACAGGAGTGTGAATTGTCCCAGGGTGACAGGGAATTTTAAACTTAATGTATAGGGGAGGCTCGATATGGGCGATGATCCCAGGTTCGCTTTTATAATCAGACTAATGCCGAATGCATTCACAAATAAGCCTGCGATGAAAAACAGATAGCGGGCTGTAAGTTCTCTTTTTGCCATATTATAAATCTTTTTACCATTTACCTTAGTCGCTGCAAAGTTACGGCTTCCATCTGCTTTCTCACGGTTCAATATTCGAAGCAGATTGTTCAAAAAGTGGGATTTTTTTGTGTTGTAGTTTTCTAAAGAGTATATTTGTGCTTCAAAAACGGAACTTTATGCAAGAAGAATACCTGCTGTATACTTGCCGGAAAGCGGACCTGCTTTCCTATCCCTGCCGGATGGAAAACGGAGAGTTTCTGTTCTGCCTGCAAGGTGAAGTGCAGCTCTATATCAACCAGCAGAAGTATGCACTGACTGCCGGGAGTGTGATTCTTGTTTTCCCCGGACAGATTGTGTTTTATGCCGGTGCTGCGGACGAACTGGAGTTGGCGGTCTTCGCTTTTTCCAGTCAGTTCCGGCATGAGATTTTCTATTCGCTGCCTTCGGACAAAGTGTCTTTCTTGCGCGAACATAATTATAGCTCGTTTCAGGGTGAAGAATGGGATGGGATACGCAATCATTACCTGTGGCTTCTGCAGCAGAAGTCTGCGGATGATGGAAATGTGTATCAGCGCGAATTGGTTATCTATTGTTGCCGGATGCTTTTCTATGAGATTTGTAACCGGTCGGAACGGCTTTACCGGCAGACGAAGCCGAACCACCTGCGCTGGCGGTTGAAGGACAGGTTTATTGCACTGGTCATAGAGTCGTTCAGGGAGGAACGTTCGGTAGATTATTATGCGGACAAGCTCTGCGTCACCAGCCGGCATCTGAGCAAGACGATCCAGCAGACGGTGGGCTGCACGGCGAAAGAGTGGATAGATGATTATGTGATACTTGAACTCAAAGTGACGCTTCACTCCACAGCGCTTTCCATACAGGAAATAGCCAATCTGTTCAATTTCCCGGATCAGTCATATCTGGGCAGGTATTTCAAGCATCATACGGGGATGTCGCCCACGGCTTACAGGAACTTCGCAGGAAACGAGGGGGGAGTTGACAGGTTGATGAGTTGACAGGTTGATAACTTGCCCTCCCCCTTTGTCAACTTCTTCACATCAGTGCAAAGTCCAACTGTTTCTTCTCCAGATTGGCGCGTGCCACTTTAACCGTAATGGCATCGCCCAAACTGTACGTGCGGTGCTTGCGGCGTCCGCGCAGACAATAGTTCTTTTCGTCGAATTCGTAGTAATCGTCATCGAGGTCGCGGATAGGTATCATACCTTCGCACTTGTTCTCGTTCAGCTCGACGTAGAGGCCCCACTCCGTGACACCGGAGATTACGCCGTCGAATACTTGTCCCAGGCGCTCCGTCATAAACTCTACCTGCTTGTACTTGATGCTGGCACGTTCGGCATTGGCTGCAATCTGCTCCATGTTGCTGGAGTGGTCGCAGAGGTCCTCGTACTTCTTCTCCGAAACACTGCGTCCGCCATCCAGATATTTGGTCAGCAGGCGGTGCACCATCATGTCCGGGAAACGGCGGATGGGTGAGGTGAAGTGGGTGTAGTAATCGAATGCAAGCCCGTAGTGCCCGATGTTGTGCGTGGAGTAACGCGCTTTCTGCATGGCACGGATGGATACGGTTTCGATGAGGTTTTCTTCTTTCTTGCCCTGAATGTCATCCAGCAGGTGGTTGATGGACTTGGAAATGTCCGTCTTGGTTCCGCCGGTGCGCAGTTTGTAGCCGAAGCGGGCGATGAATTGCGCCAGATTGTCCAGTTTCTCCGGGTCGGGCAGGTCGTGGATGCGGTAAGGGAATACTTTGGGCTTCTTGCTTTTCGGTACACGGCCGATTTTTTCGGCTACGGTGCGGTTGGCAAGTAGCATGAACTCTTCTACCAGTTTGTTGGCATCTTTAGACTCTTTGAAGTACACGCTGATGGGCTTGCCCTTCTCATCTATCTCGAATTTCACCTCATAGCGGTCGAAGTTGATGGCTCCGGCTACAAAACGCTTCTGCCTTAATGCTTTGGCGATAGTGTCCAGCATGAGTACTTCTTCTTTGAAGTCGCCCTCTTTGGTTTCGATGATCTGCTGCGCTTCTTCGTAGGTGAAACGGCGGTCGGACTTGATGACAGTATGTACGATGCGCGAATCTTTCACGTCTCCCTTCTCATTGATGTTGAAGATGACGGAGTATGCCAGTTTCTCTTCGTCGGGGCGCAGGGAACAGATGAAGTTGCAGAGGCGTTCGGGCAGCATCGGGATGGTGCGGTCTACCAGGTAGACGGATGTGGCGCGTTTCTCGGCCTCCTTGTCGATAATGCTTCCTTCGGTGACGTAGTGGCTGACGTCTGCGATGTGTACACCCACTTCCCACAGGCCCTCTTTCAGTTTGCGGATGGAGAGGGCATCGTCAAAGTCCTTGGCATCCTTGGGGTCGATGGTGAAGGTGGTCACACTGCGGAAGTCTTCGCGCTTGGCTATCTCTTCATCGGATATTTCGGCAGGGATTTTGTCCGCGGCTTTCTCTACGGAAGAGGGGTAGACGTAAGGCAGTCCGAACTCGGCAAGGATGGCGTGCATCTCGGTGGTGTTATCGCCCGCCCGGCCCAGGATGTCGATGACTTGTCCGATGGGATTCTTGGCTTTGTCGGGCCACTCCACTACCTTTACGATGGCTTTGTCGCCCGTCTTTCCACCTTTCAGTTTTTCTTTGGGGATGAAGATATCGTTGGCAAGTGTACGGTTTTCCGTCACCAGGAAGGCGTAGGATTTGGCAACTTCCAGTGTACCTACAAAGGTGTCGTTGGCGCGCTCCAGCACCTCTACTACTTCACCTTCGGCCTCGCGTCCGCGGCGTTTGGCATAGAAGGAGATGCGTACTTTATCGTTGTTCATGGCGTGTGCCGAGTTGCGTTCGGCAACGAATATCGGGTCGCCTCCACCTTCGGGGATGAAAGAGTTCTTTCCGTTGCTCTTGCGTTGGAAAGTACCTACCATCTCCACGCCGTGGTTGTTCAGCTTGTACTTGCTTTTGTCCACTTCGGTGATGTAGTCGTCCAGCAGCAGGTCGCTCAGGATGTCCTTACAAAGCATCTTCAGGGGATGCGTGGTAAGGTGGAGTTGTTCGAATATGTATTTCAGGGACAGTACTTCGTCGGGTTTTGAATGGAAAAAATCCATCAGTGCGCTCACAAGCTCTTTCTTTTTCATGCGCTTGCCGGCTTTCTTTTCTTTGTTCTTAGCCATAAGTTTTCTTTCTTTATGAATGTATTTGCAAAGTAAACAAATAATCGGTTAGATTGGTTGAAAATCATTTAAATTCTGATGGATCCATTACGAGATAAGTAAGAATATTCTGTCGTGGATATTAAAAGCAAAGTGCACCTCAAAGCTTTTTACCGGGCTTTGGGTGCACTTTATGAAAGACGTATCCTCTTTTGTGTGTTAGAGAGAGAATTTAGTTAATAACTGAGCAAAGAATCTTTTCATTTTAAAGAACGTACGACACGGAAACCGATCTGGCCGAACCATATGTCACCGCCGGGGTAACCCATATCTGTCTTGATGTGAGCGCCCAAGAGACGTGCATTGCTATTAGAGCAGTTCGTATCGTAAGTTGAGAAACAACCTCCGCGTGAGAATACCAGACGGTCCTCATCTCTGGGCTTCTCAGGGCCCCATGGGTCAGTTTCCTCAGCATCACTGATATAACCTAACTGAAGGAGCCATTCTCCGGTGTATTCTTCAACGTTGCCTGACATATCATAGATTCCCAATGAGTTGGGTTTCTTGAGTCCTACCACATGGAGTACAGGTTCTTCTCCCACTATTGAGTTTTCTCTATACCAACCTACCTCATCGAGGTCATTGCTACCTGCATAGTAGTATGGTTGGTTTTCGTTGTCGGGGCCGCCTTTGGCTGCATATTCCCATTCAGCGCTGGTAGGCAGGCGATAGCCGTTGGCTGTTTTATCGCGGGTTACGTCGGCCTCATATAGTTCCGTATTGGTAGCATCCCATAATTCATTCTTGAATGTATACACCGGTTTGTAACCTTTACGTTCGCTCAGCTTATTGCAGTAGAGCATGGCTTCATACAGTGTCACGGTATGCACGGGCAACAGGTCGCTTTTCTTGTTGACTGACGGGTTATAGCCCATGACATCCTTAAACTCGCGTTGTGTCACCTCATAACGTCCTATCTCAAATGCTGAGATATTGACTTTATGTGCATTCTCCTTGTCTACGTACATGCCGCTTAAGTCGCGGCCGATGATAAATGAACCGGCGCCTACGGTTACCATTTCAAAAGTGGTATAGTTGGGATTATCCTCATCGCCTCCTCCGATGGGTGGATTGACACCACCGGATTGCAGTGTGACGATAGCCATGTATGTTTTGACATTTTTCTGGTCGGAAGAAACTACTGTATACTGTACCGCGTCGGTGAAATCTTGAACTGTACCGCTGGCAGGAGTTACGGTGGCTCCTTCTGAAGGTACTATAACGGGTTTCAGTGCAGTGACATCCGTACCGGCCGGCATCGTAACCGTAATGACAGGATAATCTATTTTAGAAGATACTTGTCCTGGAATGATAAAGGCTGTGATGTCTGCCGCAGCAGGTTCTTCCTCTTTCTCCACACCTTTCTGAGTGATGATAAGCATATAAGTATCCAGCACTTGGTCGCCGAAAAGGGCGGATATTTCTACCGTGGTCTGGCGTGTATTTTCTGCATTGTTTTTGGCTACGGATAAAGAGAGACGGTTTTTGCTGCAATTGGCCAGACACCACATTTTGTCGGCAGCCGGAACGGTGGCTTTCAGGGCAATGCCATCCATGTCTGCTCCGGCGGCGTCGCCGAGTGTGATGTTGCTTGTGAGGGTACCTTCTTTAGATACTGACAGAATGCCGTTTTCTTCATCGAATGACATGATTCCTTCACCGAAAGAAGACATTGAGGCTGCTAACTTTATCTGAGGGACAGCTTGTTTGTCGTCATCATCGGAACAGGCGGTAAATGAAATGCTGCACAATAGCGCGACAATAAAGTAATAAAATTTGTTCAAATTCATAAGATGTGTATTTTAGTTGTTATTTAATGGTTCTTACTACGCGGAAACCGATGGTGTCATATGTTGCTGTAGGATCCATCTTATCAGTGTAATATACTTTTCCTTTGGTGTCGTATGTGGAGTAATAGCCACCCCTGTAGATCTTTGTATCATTGAGATTCTCGGCAGGGCCAATCGGATCCGTTTCCGGTTCCAGGGGATATTCATAACTGTAAGGCACACCGTAGTCGTAGCACCATTCACCGACATTTCCACTCATATCATAAATTCCTAATTGGTTGGCTTTTAGCTTGGCAACCTCGTGCAGTGCGGCACTACCGGCGACAGTTGAATTATCTTGCCACCAACCTACTTCACTATAGTTATCACTGCCGGAAAAGACTGTTAGATTCTTGCATCCTTCATTACCTCCCTTAGCGGCGAATTCCCATTCGGCTGAAGTCGGAATTCTGTAACCGTTGGACACAGTGGCCGGGTCATAGATGTAGTTTGGAATTTCTGTGACTCCTCCGAACCAGATATCTTCTATTTTGATGGTACCTTCTTGCTTGTAAGCGGGAGTCAGCCCTTCTTTTTCACTCAGTTTATTGCAGAATTCACAGGCTTTGGACCAGTCTACTTTGTTTACGGGATAATTGTCTCCTCTAAACTTCTTATCTGAAGGATTTTCACCCATAATTTCTTCATACAGCTTTTGCGTAATTTCGGTCGTAGCGATATAGAAACTGCTCACGGTGACGTCATGTGTATAGCTTTGGGAATATCCTTTTCCTTCTCCGAACTTAAAGGTTCCTCCTTCCACTACTACCATGTCCATACTGCTGTTAAGTTTGGCTTGCTTTACATTCAGGTGTAAGGAAGAGATTTCTGTTTCTTCCGTTTTACCTGTTGCGGCAATGGTGATTTCTGCGGTATTATCCGATTGGGCAGCGGTGGGAGATATCCGGATGTTAAGTGTTCCTCCGGTTAAATCGGCGGTGAACCATTTGGCGCCTTCAGGAACGGTTAATGCATATTCTACATCAATTGTCTGATCCTCCAGAGTAGTACCTACCGGTATTGTCACCTCACCGCCGACATAAGAAATGTCGAGTGTGCCTCCTTCCAGTTTGGCATTGGCAGGTGCAGTCATCTGATCTGTTTTCAAAATCACTTCTCCTTTTGGAGTTACCTTGGCACCCTGGTTGATTGTCAGTTCCAGCGGAGCAATCTCGGCACCGGTAGCGACTGCTGTCAGCGTTACAGTGGTGGAGCGGCCTTGCGCATCTTTGGAAACACTGACTTCAATGTTCAGCTTATTATCGGTAATAGTAGCTTTACACCATGCGGCATCTTTGGCAGGAACTGTAACCGTATAAGTAATGTCAAGATCGTAATCTTCCATGCCACAGGTCAACGGAATAGAGAAAGTACCTCCCTTGCCGTCTACGGTAACTCCATTTGAGGTTACAGTCGCCCCTTCGGGAAGAGTTATGTTTTGGGTACTGAGTGTGATGTTGCCTTTTAGCGGCTCGTCGTCATCACTACAGGAAGTGAACATTATGCAACCGGCAATCAAAGCCAGGCATGTGTTGAGCAAATGATAAACTTTCATACTTTGTGAAATTTTGATTAATACTATAGTTATTTGTATCGTAGTTAATTAGCCATTGGGTAATATTGCACAGCCCGGTATGCTGTGAAATAGTTTTCCGGATGATCGACATCGGTGAATTTAATCCAGTTGGGTGATTTCTTGTCATCAGATGTCAACGTAAAGGTGCGTTGGATATCATTGCCGAACGGTGTGATCAACGCATTGAATTTGAAGTCTGTATAGTAGGTCTTTCCGATGGTTGAACCTTCTTCCGAGAACTTCAGAGATATTTTGTCTTCTCCAATCAGTTCGTAATCGAAAGCCAGATAGCCATGTCCCTGACCACAGATGAATTGGAAGGCATAGTAAGTACCCAGGATGTTCCTCTCGCCGCCTAAATAGCAATAAGTCATATCGTCATTATTGGCTTCGAGTGCTTCGCGGGATATATCCCACAAGGCCTGTCCGTAAGGACTGAATCCGCTGTAAGTAAAGAACCAGTTGCGGCTGAACAACATTTCGTTGACAGAAGGATATGTAGGTATGAATATGCCCGTAGCATCATTGGAGGGGATGAATGTACCGTCTTCTCCTAAGTCCGGATTTAAGATCAGGCCTTCGATGACATTATTGCCCAATTGTACGGGCTGGTAGAATTTGCATCCTGTCAGGGTGATGATGAACGGTTGATATTCGGTGATGGTTTCTTCCCCTTTCTTCCGGTAGATACAAAGCGTGTGTCCTGTCAGGCGCGTTTCGAAAGAGTGTTCCTCATCCTGGTAGAGTAACCGGTAATATTCGGAGAACTCTTTGTCTTTCTGCTTGATGTCTTTCAGGTAGTCGCTCCATTTCAAGACGGCAGACATGGGGGTCATCGTCATGTACGAACCACTCTTTTTCCCTTTCAGCCGGATGATTTGTTCGTCGGCTTGCAGTATGGTGAATTCAAAGTCTCCTTCCAGTCCGTAACCGTCTCCCAGCCCTTGGCTGTTGGAGGGGTCGGAGAAAAAGTGGAGTATTTCATTATAAGTATCAAAAGAAAGTACGCACCCTGCACTTTGTTTCAAGGTATAGGTGCTGACTGCTGTTTTGTCTGCACCTGCGGTCTCGCTGGCTACGGTTACCCGATAACCGGGCTGGAAGTTAAGCAATACGTTGAAGCCTCCGTAACTTTGCGTAGAAGAGGGGTAATACTCCATTAACCAGCCGTTGGGCGAGCTGAGCAGAATTTCTTGTACTGTTTCAATTTCTTCCGCAATGCGGTTGGCGGAAGTATCGTCAAAAATCGGATCTATCTTGGGCGTACATGAAAAGAACAACCCGGTGGCGAAAATTGATAATATATAATGTGTCAGTTTCATGCTTCATTCATTATTAAAGGTTTTCTAAATCAATTTCAGACAATGAGCCGGAGCGGCGTTGTACGATGTCGCGCAACTTGTCAATGTCAATGCTCCAACTGTCTTTCAGATATTTTCTCACGATATCAAACTTTTTCTGCAGTTTTATTCTCCCGAGGGCTCCGCCGTTATTCAGCACGTTTTCCCAGTAACCGGCATCGTGGGTTATATAATTGGAAATGATTTCCACGAAATCTTCATCGGGTGAGAAACTTGCGTAACGGGTTATGAATCCCATTGTGTTGGCAACCTCGTCACTCTCCAGATTTAACCAACTTGGTCCCTGGTAATCGGTTGAAATCAGGTTGAAGTCTGTGGAATAATTCTTTGTCTGATGCAATATATGCGCAAACTCATGATGCATGGTTTTAAAGAACCAGGTGTTCAGAAAATCAATGTTCGGATTGTAGACATTCAGTTCGTTTACATTGTACAAAGTGATTTTCAAACCACCTTCTGCCGTTCCCAGTACCACTGAACCTTGGCTGTTGTATGCTTTTGAACCGATCAACTGAATCATTCGCGGACAATAGGTCTTGATGAATGTCTCTCCGAGTAATTCGTTGTAGGAATCTATCCAGAGATATTTGGTCAGTTTGGCCATGGCAACACATTTGTCGTATTCGGCAGGAATCAGATTGTACGTATTGTCTGATTCTTTGTCGATATATTTATAGTTGAACTGAATGTTATACGGAACGATATAGTTGAGCAATAGCCAAGTATCGAATGCATCCCGTTCGGGAGATTCTGTATTGAAAATGCTGTGACTGTCTAATTTGTCTTCGCTGCATGCTCCCAATATAATGGAAGCGGCAAACAATAAAGTATAGATATATTTTTTCATGTTTCCTCCTTATTTTAGTTGTTTCTCGGGTTGGCTTCCAGACCGGCAGCAATAACTTCTTGCGGTATTTGAATGGCGCGGCGCAGGTCGTCCACCAGTAATACGTCGTCTGATTGTCCATCTCTGTTGTGTGATATTTCGATTCCGTATCGTTTTATATCATTCCAGCGAAGGCCTTCGTGGACAGTGATGATACGGCGCATGTGCAGAAGGCACTGAATCAGATTCTCCGTATCACTGTCGGGGATTGTAAATCCTTGCGGGTTGATTCTCTTCTTGATGGTCCTATCGTCTTCCGACTTCAGATGCAGAGGCATATACTTTCTTGCTGCGTAATAATTAATCAGTTGTTCTTTAGTGAAAGTCTTGCCCGTCATGGAGTTCATCAGTATATTGATGTCTGCCACGGCTTTATCGGCTTCGGGAGCCTGTTTCAACAAATAGGCTTCTGCGCGGCACAGTAATAATTCGTCAATGGAGAAAGCTACATTTACCAGATGCAGGAAGCCGATGCCTGCTGTCTTATCGGTATATTCAAAGTAGCCGTTCATTTTTGGGAAAGAATATTTCTGTTCAAATCCCCAAATACCGTTTGACATGAAGAGTTGGTTGTATGCACCCCACGGACCGGGTAAGATTTCATTGAGCAGGATGTTATAGGCATTACCATAGCGCAGCCCTATTCCGTAAGGGCCATGTACATAAGGCCAGGAAGTCTGTGCGGTGATCAACATCAGGTTGCATGGTTCGGTATGTGCGATGTAGCTGTTGCATCTAAGCTCGAAATCCGTTGCAAGTTCGCTGAAGCTTTTCCAGCTGCGGACATCATTTACCGGGTTGTCGCCAAGTACAGTGCTGGCATATTCTATTGCTTTGTCAAATTTCAGATAATAAAGGTTGAAACGGGCGGCAAAGGCGTAGGAAGCGCGTTTGTTGAAATGGTATTTAGGAACAGAGTATACTTCATCATTAATCAGAGGCAACCCTTCTTCAATATCTTTGTTGATGTTTTCGTACACCTGCCTCAGGGTACCCCGTTCTATTCCGTCGGGCATCACTTCTGTTTCGGGTGCCGTGGTGTAAGGTATACCGAGTTCCTGATCCGCAGTTTGCGGGTTATAGGGCATACAGAATAGGTTGGCAAGCTGGAAGTGAGCATATGCACGGCATAGTAGCGCTTCACCTTTCTGTGGATTCAGGTTTTCAGGGTTCCCCATCAGTTCAATGGCCTGCAGGGCTTGATTGGCCGAACAGATGGCATTATAATGTGCATCCCATATATATTTGGGAGCGTCAGTATCGTCGGAAGTCATGTCATTCCATAAATAAGCATCCCGTTGTATCTGTCCGTAGATGTCATACAGTGCCCCGTTGTCCTTGGCATTGTCGGAAGCAAGTTCGGAGATGAGAATGGTTGATACTTCCGGATAAGCAGATACCAGTATGTTGGTGATTTTCTGTTCGGAATCTATTTCTGTTCTGTCATCTGGTATAGTGTCCAGAAAGTCATTACAAGAAGCCAATGCAAATAAGGAACCGGCCAGTAATATATATGTTCTTATATTATTCATATCAAGTCGTTTTTAAAATTAAATACCTAATCTTAATGTCAAAGTGAACTGCTGGGGGACAGGAGATGCCACACCACCGGTATTGAAGAACTCAGGGTCTTGCCCGTTCAACTTCTTGTCCGAATAGATGAGAAATGCATTCGTAGCCTGAAGTTTTAGGGACAAGTCACTGACTCCTGCTTTAACTATCAGTTTTTTAGGGAAATTGTAGGTTAGGGAAATTTCTTTCATTCGGATAAAGTCTCCTTTGGCTATGCGAGCCGTAGAATAGTTATAGGCATTGTAAGCATAGCTCAGATAGGGATCCTGCTGATTGGCACGTTTATCGGCAATTACCGGGATATCAGTATACTTCTCGTCTCCGCCTTTGGTCCAGCGGTTTATGAATTCTCTGGGCATAGCATCGAGGTCACTATACTGGTTGTGGAATACCGGATCCAGTCTGATTACATTGCCGAAGGAATATGTGATGAAGAGGTTCAGCAAGAAGTTCTTATACTTGAAACTGTTTCCAAAACTTCCGGTGATGGTAGGGTCGGTCGGACCCTCATAAATAAGATGGCCTTTCTTAATTCGTTCCTGGAAGTTTATGTTGCTGACTGTCAGGTTTCCGTCTTCGTTAATGAAGGTAGGATAGCCACTCTCATTCAATCCACGGAAATCCATGGAGAACAGAGAGCGGACAGGATAACCTTCCAATGCAAATCCGCTTCCACTGATCATCTCGATTACCGAAGAATTGGATTGGAGATCGGTTACTTCATTCTTGGTATTTGAGAAGATAAAATCCGTATTCCAGCTGAAATCCTTCTTTTTGATGTTCTGTGTAGATAAGGTAAACTCGATACCATGTGATTTCATGCTGGCTACATTGGCCAGTTTGGTGAGTTGTCCGCCGGTTCCTTTGGTATTGATGATACCTATCAGGTCGTAATTGTTACGTTTGTACCAGTCGACAGCCAGATTAATGCGGTTATTCAGAAAACCTATCTCAGCTCCGATGTTCAACTCATGCTTTTTCTCGTAAGTAAGTTCCTGGTTTTCTATATTCACAACTCTCAGACCGGACTCTTTGATGGAAGTGAACGGACGCCAAGCGTTGTAACTCTGAATGATAGCCCGTGAGTTACTGGCCGAAGCCGGTCCACGGTCAGCAGTCAGAGAGTAGGAGGCCTTCAGGGTCATATTTGAAACGTAGTTGAGCAGAGGTTGCCAGAACTTCTCTTCGTGGGCATTCCAGGCAGCCGATAAGTTCCAGGTGGGAAGCCAGCGCGCCGACCTGCTTTTACCCAGTTTATTGGAACCTTCGTATCGTAACGTACCGTTCAGGGTATATTTGCCTTGGTAAGAATAGGTTGCCGTGCCGAAGAATGACACTTCGCGTTGACGGGTTCTTTCTACGGTATAGTATTGTGCGTTTTCTTCACTGCCTTGTTTGAAGTACTGATATTCGTAGGCCGGAAGCATTCCCATTTCATACTGCATACCAACTCCGTTGAACCAGGTTCTTTGACGGTTCACTGCATTGACTTCCATACCTCCGAAGAAATTGAAGATGTGATTTTCGCCATAAACGTCATTGTAGCTGGCTGTTCCACGGAAATCGTAACTGTCCATTGAGTATTTTGTCTCCCTGTAGAATCCTCCCACTGGCAGCACGGATACAGGCAGTGTGTTGGCATTTTCAGGATCGGTATAAAGCCATGGATTGGCCTGGCGCATCGTAGCGTCGTCCATAGCGCGGAAAGCCCATGCCTGATTTGAATAATCTTTGATGGTGTGTGACTGTGTGGTCATGGAAGTTTTGTAGGCTCCCAAAGCGGATAACTCGATTTTATTGATAGGTTTCCATTTCAGTTCTCCCTGAAATTTAAGATCGGTTACGTTTAAGTCGATGTAGTTGTTATCCAGTTCATGCAGAATGTTGAAAGGCGCATAGTTGCGTACATAGTAAGCATCAGGGTCCAGTGTACGTGAGGTGTTCAGGGCATAACTGTACGGGTTGATGTCGAAGTCACGCTTCACCTCACCGCTGACAGGGTCGACAGAAGAACTTAATGTTCCCGGAGCTTTCTGCTTACGGTAAGAAGCATTGCTGATTAAATTGATCGATAAGGATTTACTGATATGGTATAGTGCGTTTACATTGGCGGTATAACGCTTTACTTCGCTTTTATTGGTCCATCCCGGATCATTCATGATACTTAATGAGGTGTAGTAAGATGCCTTTTCAGTACCGGTAGAAAAACTGATGGCATGGTTTTGTGAGATGCTGTTATTAAACAGCAGGTCAAACCAGTTTGTATTTCTGAATTCTGCTTCCTGCAGATACAGGTTACGCGCCTCTTCCGTATTCATCAGCCCGTATGAATCGGTCTTTGCATCGTAATCGTTGATCAGATGATACATTTTTCCATATATACCGCTGTTTGAAGCCCGGTACATATCGGCAAGATTCAAATATCCCGCATTGTCCAGCTCTTTATAAACGCCCATCTGTTCTTGCGAATTCAAGATGTTGAAATGCTTGTAGCTGGGTTTTAGTCTCATTGTGTATTCTCCGGTATAGGTGATCTTGCTGCTTCCGGCTTTTCCTTTTTTAGTAGTGACAACGATTACCCCCGCCATAGCCCGAGCTCCATAGATAGAGGTGGCGGAACCGTCTTTTAATATCTGGAAACTTTCAATGTCATCTGCATTTAATCCGGCAATGGCAGAACTGATGAGAGTAACGGCATCTCCCGAAGACAGATTATCTGCATCTACTTCGGTTACATCTTCCATAATGACTCCATCCACTACCCATAACGGCTTGGAACTGCCGTATATGGAAGTTGCTCCGCGTACGCGGATTTTAGGAGCGGTACCGAAAGTTCCTGATACGTTCTGTACGGATACGCCGGCGGCACGCCCTTCCAGTGCACGGCTGATTTCGGGTATGCCATCCAGCTTGATGTTCTCAGCCGAGAGTTTTGTGGCGGCACCCGTAAATAACCGTTTATCCATTTTTTGCATACCGGTAACTACTACTTCCGACAGTGTCTGTACGTCAGATACCAGCGTGATGTTCATTTTAGGAGAAGCCTTTACTTCTTGAGGCACCATACCGATATAGGAGAATTGCAGGATTGAATTGCTGGCTACTTTCTCTATATGGAACCGCCCGTCGATGTCTGTCAGTACTCCCGTTTTACTTCCTTTGATCAGAATGGTTGCACCGATCAGTGGTAATCCGTCGTCTTGTGAAATAACGGTTCCTGTGACATCAAAAATCTTAGGTTGTTTGGAGTTCTTGGAAGTGATGGTGATAAATTGATCCTCAATATGATACTCCAAAGGCTTGTCGTTTAAGATGATCTCCAGTATCTCTTTAATTCCTTTGTTCTTGGCAGAACCGGATACGGTATACTTTTTGACATCGTCATACGTGAACAGGATTTTATATCCCGACACCTTTTCCAAACGTTTCAATAAAGAAGGCAGACGCTCATTATTGAACTCAATTGTAATCTCCGTTTTAGTTGTAGTTGTTTGTGCATTTGCTTGGTGTGACAAGAGGCAAATGCATGCAATACAAGTGATAAATAAATGCCATTTTCTTCTCATACATTCTAATTTTATAACACAAATTCTCTTTCGTTATATTATTAGTTCGTATGAGAATAAAAAAAGGACACCCCTTTTGCTGAATTTTCTTAGAAAAAAGTATTATTTTGTTTGAATATTGTCTTATTGGGTGTTTTTATGATATGTATTTTAGTCTATAACTATTGTATTGTTTCTTATAGTGGCCGTTACCTTTTTCATTTGATTAAGCAACTTTAAGGTATGCTCCAACTGCTTGGTACGGTCAGAAACGAAATGCATTTTGTATTTCATGGCATCCGGGTTTCTGAATTCAATGTTTACGTTATACCATCGCCCGATATTTTCCATAATGTCTTTAAGAGTGACATCGTCGAAATAGAAGAATCCGTCTTTCCAATAGATATATGAATCTAAGTCCACTTCGGTCATAATGAAATTCCCGTCAGGTTGCAGGTGGGCATCTTCTCCGGGAATCAGACGTGTATAGATGTTGTCTTTTGCATTGCTGACTTCTACCTTTCCACTGATCAGAACAATGTGGGTGTCTTCCGGTGAGTAGCTTCGTATATTAAACTCTGTTCCTAATACACGGGTTTGTACATGAGGCGTTTTGACGATGAACGGATGTTCTTTATCTTTAGCAACTTTAAAGTATGCTTCTCCGTTCAAGGTTACTATACGCTCTTTTCCGACGAAAGCGGTGGGATAAACGAAGTGGGTGTTGGCATTTAGCCATACTTCGGTGCCATCACATAGAGTAATTTTAAAGGTTTCTCCTCTGGGCACTGTGAGGGTATGCGTGTGCAATATTACATCCTTCGTTTTAGAAGGATAACTAAGCTCTTTAGAGGAGGAAGATTGTGCTTTTTGAGGAGTATGGGCCTGATGTTCGGCCAGTACGATTCTTTCTCCATCGCCTTTATCTAAAATCACTTGTTGGGGTGAGTTGTCGGCAGTGAATACGATAACGGGCGCTGTGTTTGCCGCCTCCTGCTGATGGCTGATATAATGATAAATCCCGATGAAAAGGGCAATGGAAGCAGCAATGCTGATGCTTGTTTTCCAAAGAGTATGTATCTTTTGTTTTTGATGTCTTCTTTTGAAGCGGGCGAGTTCGGCTTCTACATTCAGTTGCATATCTCTTTTTCCGGTATGCAGAAAAAAACGGGTGTCTAGGATATCTTGAGCTGCCTGTCTGCATTCTTTGTCCAGAAGAATCTCCTGTAGTTGTTCATCTGTGATATCTGTAGAAGGCTCCATAGCATCAATTGCTTTTTCAATGGGGGCTTCCAAGTTTATGTTATCAGTTTCCTTACTCATAGTGTCATTGGTTTTTGGTATATTATTTTATATCGTTTTTGCCTTACAATCAGACACCCTCTTTATGATTTATTAAACATTCTTTACGTATCACTTGCAGTGCTTTCACAATATGTTTCCTGACTGCACTTACGCTGATATTCAATTCTTCGGCCACTTCCTGGTATTTCTTCTTTTCTACATAGCATTCTTCTAAAATATGTTTGGTATGTGGAGTGAGTTTCTGCATAGCTTTCTGGATGGCCAACATTTTCTCGTCCCATTCTTGATAGTCTGTTTCTACATAGTCTTGGGTCAGGTCAGTATATAATTGCACGAATTGTTGATGAACATTTTGATGTCGGAGGTAATCAATACTTTTGTTGCGCACGTATGTATATAAATAGGACTTGACCGTTGCTTTGTTCACTTTGCCATAGTTATTCCACAGAAACTCGAAAGCATCGCTCACGATGTCTTTACTAGCCTCTATATCGTTTATCAGATGATAAGCATAATAATATAGTTGAGGATAATATTCTTTGAAAAGAATATCAATGCCGGTTTTATCTTTCACACGTAAAAGTATTGAATAGTAAATAAATCGATGTGCAAATAAACAAATAATAATTGAGAAATGCAATATAGCTTTTATTTTAGTACATTTCCTCAATAAATAAAGAACTCATTTTTTCTTCACTGTCTTTTCTTTAAAAGTGAAGTAGCCCTCGAAAGTCGGATAAAAAACTTTCGGGGGCTATTTCGTTTTGGCATATCCCTTTGCTTTGGGATTTGAAATGTCTGTCGGAATGATTATTTAAAAGCTCGCACCAAGTGAGATAAGCGTCATGTTGACATCATTGCCCCCCAATCCTCTTTGGTGGGTTACCCCCAGACGGAATATACGATAGGAGAAACCGGCACCGAAGGCGAAGTGACTGTAATCGTGCTGGGCATAACTATAACCTGCACGCAAGGATATCATTTTGGCATAAGTGTATTCTGCACCTATGTTGCCGGTGAACAGTTTTGCCTTTTCGGGCAAGTAATAGTATTGTCCGGCCAGTGATACATTCAGCTTATTCTTTTCGCTGAAGTTTAATCCCAACTCACCTCCACCGCCGAAGTTGGCAGGGAGTTTTGTTTTCTCATATTTCTTGTCATAATCCAGGTCAGGACCCATGTTGGCAGCATTTATCCCGATAACATAGTCGGCATTGATGCCCATGTTGAAACTATTACGGTAGTAGGCTGCCACATTGAAGGCTACAGTACTGGCCTCTTTGAAGACTTTACTCCGTATGAACGATGCTCCTACGGAAGCTGAGAAGTGGTCAAACAGACGCAATGAATAGGCTACGTCGACAGACCAGTCAGCCGGTTTCAGGCCTTTTCCTCCGTCCATAGGGATGGAATATCCTCCCAGATAGCGGAAACCAACATGCACCCCGTGAATGCCGAAACGCCGTGATGCTGATGCTCCATAGAACATCAGGCGTCCCACTTCGTCTGCCGACGGGTAGATTTGGGTGGATGCGGAGAAATTCCATACGTCTTCATTATACAAAATGGAAGTAGGGTTGGAGTAAATCATCATAGTCTGCGCCTCGCCATACTGATTGCCGCCCATGGCGGTTGTGCGGGCATCGGGATTTATTTCCAACATAGGTACTGCACGGCTTTGCCCGAAGACGAACATCGGAGCGGTGAGCAATGCCATTGAGATGATTATATTTCTGATTTTCATAATTTCTGAGCGATTTACTGTTTGACAATAGTCTTTTTGTAAGTTCCCTTGTTGCTTTCCATCACAAGTGTATAGGTGCCGGCTGACAGCTTCTGTATATTAAGTTTCACGGGATCCATGCCGTTTATGGTGCAGTTCTTGCTGAATACTTTCTCGCCGAATAAGGAACGGATGGTAAATTCCGCTTTCTTTATCTCCGGATTGACCAATACATTGAGTACCGTAGTGGCAGGCATCGGGTAGATCTGATATACGATGTCGCCGGTGCTGGCTACTACACTTACCTGGAATTTGGTCTGTGCCGTTTCGTTTCCGTCGGAGACGCTGACGCTGACAGAGGCTTGTCCGGGCTTGTTGCCTTTGACGGAAAGCGTAGATGCATTGACTGTGGCGGTAACAACGCTATTGTCGGATGAACTGGCACTGATAGTCACCTTGCTGCCTGATTGGTAAGTAAAATGCTGTGTCAGGTCTATTTCGCGGGCTGCCTCATTCTTGCCGATAAGTATATTTTGTATGCTATTAGAAAGGGATGGGAACTCATAAACATATACTTCAAAAGGTATTTTTGCGGATGTGGATGCTCCTAATTCGTCGGTTACCACCAGTTCGATATCATATTTACCTATAGGGGCGACTGCGCGGAGGGTAAACTTCAGGTTGTCATCTGTCCGTATAGCCGAAACGCCCCGGTTTTCGCCTCTCAGGACATAAGAAATCTTATGGCCGTTCGGGTCGGATATCTTTACGGTGAAACTCTGAGCCTCTGCACTGGTTACACGGATCGTGCTCTGTGGTAATTCTTCAATTACGGGCGGGTCATTTTTCTGGGTTTGGAACTCATTGGACATAAACTCCGATTCAAGTCTCCACCGGTCGACGGCAATCACAGTTGCATAGTAAGTAGTGTTCTCTGTTAAGTTTGAAACTTTATATGTTATTTCTTCACCCACTTTGTAACCTTGTGCATTGATGGTGTATGGGGTGATATCCTTATAATTGGATGCCGTTAATGGTTTGTCGGAGAAGTAGAGCAAGTATTTTATGGCTGTTCCGTCATCCTCATCTTTTACGGCCGCCCATTTCAGTGTCATGCTTGTATATTCCGCTTCTGCTTTTAAGGTTGATACGGTTTCGGGCTTTTTGTTATTGTTTTCGGCAAGTGTAAGGGCGGCGTCTATGTAGCCTATTCCAAGACGTCCGGTATAGGCGGGATTGTGGGTGTCAATGTTTTCGGGTCGGAGAGAGCCTAGCAAGCGGGTTTTAAGTTCTTCGTTGGTGAAGCCCAGACCGCCGAGTTTGGATGCAATCAGGGCGGCAATACCCGAAACGTGCGGACAAGCCATAGAGGTTCCCTGCATGTATCCGTACTTTTCCCCATTATAGATAGAAGCGGGCACTGTGCTGTAGACCATTCCGTTGACAAATAATTCATCACCGCCCGGAGCCATGATGCTTATCCAGTCTCCACGGTTGGTATACCATGCTTTTTCCCAATTGGGAGCCATGGCTGAGACGGATATGACAGGAGGATAAGCGGATGGGTAACTTAGGTAATCTTTGTCATCATTGCCTGCGGCATAAATCACCACGCCCCCTTTCATTGGAGAGTTGGGGAGTTGCTTGCCTTCGTTGTCACATCCGGCATATTTGATGAAGTAGTCTATGGCCTCGCGCATACTGGCGGGGATGGAACCGGGGCCCGGGTAGTCATAGCCCCAGGAATTCTGGCTGATGATCGCTCCATTGTTGGCGCCATACACCGTAGCTCTTGCACTTTGTCCCGAACCGTTTTCGCCTTCAAATATCTGGCAACTCATTAGAAGTGCGCCGCTGTTGGGAGTCCCGTCGCCTCCTGCCACTCCGCAAACACCGATACCATTATTGTTTCGAGCAGCAATGGTGCCTGCGACGTGCGTTCCGTGCCCCGCATCATCCAGTGTAACTTCTCCTTTGTCTGAAACAAAGTTGTAGCCGTACACATCATCCACAAATCCGTTTCCGTCATCATCTATGCCGTTATCGGGGATTTCTCCTTTGTTTATCCAAAGATTATCTTTTAAATCTTCATGTCCGGAGTCGATTCCTCCATCCACTACAGACACGATGACATTTCGTGTTCCCGTAGTTTGTTGCCATGCCTCAAAGAGGTTGATGTCGGCTCCTGCCACAGATTTTGGCGTAGTGCCGAAATTTTTGTAGTGCCACTGCTTGTTCAGCTCCGGGTCATCAAAGGGCATATCATTGCCGCTTCGTGTTACGGCTGGTGTAAATGTGCTGAAAGTAGCTCTCTGGGTAGGAATGGCCTGTGCGAATACCTTTTCCACAATTTCAAATTGCGGGTTGGTGGCGAGTGTAGTGATGGTCTGTTCTAAGTTCTGTTGTTCATCAAAATTGATGATGAACCAACGGTCCAGCCCTTCGCGGTGCATACGCTTTTCAAAGCGTGGATCGGGTGTGAAGAGCCGTTCTATATTTTGGGCTTTGATGCTTTTTAGTGTAGCGGCCATGGGTGTAGGCACGCTGTTGAGTGAGATGCTGTTTGGGGAGATTTTCTGTATTTCTTCCCGGAGTGCATCTTGTACTTTGATGTAAGCGATGCCGGGTATGCCTTTTCCCGTCAATTCATTGTTGGATTTTAACGTTGCGGAGGTTGGAGAATTTGCCTCTGTGTCGATAAAACTATCTTGACTACATCCACTTAGCAGTAACGTGGCAATTCCAAGGGCATATAATAGATGTTTTTTCATATACTATGATTCATAATGTCATTAAGTTTGGTAGACTGTATAAAAATCACACTCTCCCGCTGACTTTTGTCTTCTAAAGAGAAAAAGCTGATAAGGAGAGTGTGATAATCTATGTGTGCGTTATCATATAACGCTCAGTTTATTTGATGCTTTTCAGTGGTTGCCTTTTTTCCATTTTCTGCATCTTCTGGTTTATCATCTTGACGAATTCGGTAAGTTTGTCCTTATTTGTCATTAATGATACGGAAGAAGTACCGGCTTCTACCTTGAATGTCTGGAAATCAAGTACAGGCTGTTCATTCAGATAGCCCTCGAATCTTGCTACTTTGAAGGCAATTACGTTGTTTTCTTTCTGGTAAAAGTCATATCCCTGGTTGGTTCTTAAGAAATTGAATCCTTCCTTAGCTAACAGTGCGGTAAACTCTTTAGTCATATAATACTTTTGTGCGCTTTCATCGTACCACATGGCCAGGTCAATATTGTCATAAACAACACGGGCGGAGCTAACTTCATCCATGAAAGGACTGTCGGCCGGAACATCTTCTTTCGTATTCATCCAATAGGCACGTGCTGTGATGTTTGCGTCATTTTCAGCAATATTATACCATGCAAATCCGGGAAGTACACTCTCCTTTTCACTAAAGGTTCCTCCTGCCGTTGCTTCCCATGCTACTATTTCGTCATATTTCTTTCCATGGATTTCTTCTTCGGGAAGGCCTGTCCAGGTCATCTGTACTTTCAGGGGGAATTCGGCGAATGTTGGATGCCCCTTGTCTTGTTTCGGAGTATAGACCGTATGGATGGTTACACCATCTTTTGCGAATTCCAAGGATACGGTATATGGGAATTCTTTATGTTCATATTGCCCGTCACCGGTCTTCTCAAAACCTTTGTCGGTCATGAACTTTTCAAACTTGTTACCCTTGCAGAGGTCACTGTTCGTAGTGGCGGTCACTCCTTGCAGGTAGGTGCCTGTGTCTGGGCATTGGTAGCCGACTTGCGGGAAGTCTTCGTTGGTGGTGGCAAAATAATATTGATCTGGATTAAACAATCCGTCAGGCAATTTGATAAGTACACTGCCGCGTTCTTGTTCGAATGCCACAATTTTTCCAATGCTTGCCTCTTGGGCAACGAATGGCAGCACAATGAGGTCTTTACCCTCTTGTGACACGGCTACTTCTTTGGTTATGCTTCCGGCAGTAACATAGATTTTACCGGTGCGTACGTCTGCTTCTCCATTGACATTGGCAGATATGGTAAAGTAGGTGGTACCTTCCATGTGGGTTGTGTTCAGCCATTCTTTTGCGGCATCATCTACCTCTACTTTAAAGATGTCGTTGCTTACCACATCTATGCGTTGTTCGCCGCCCTTGATTGCGAACGTTACTTTTTCGGCTGATATATTCAAGATTACATCTCCGGCGCTCTGTATAACGCTGATTTTGGCAGCGGCACCACCTGCGTTCACCAGGATGTAGCCCTTACGCTCTACACCTTCAGTGTTTTCGCTAGCTTTCACACTAAGTTGATTGCCGCTTTGGGTTAAAGTCAACCAAGTGGATTCCAAGGGTGAAGTTGCCACCCATTTGTCTTTATTAGTCGTGATAGTTACCGTCTGTTCACCTCCGGCTTTGGCAAAGTTGACCGGGTCCATAGATACTTCAAGAGTTGCCTCTTCAATTTCGTTGTCGTCGTCACAGGAAATAAATGCGAGTGGCGCAATGGCAAATAACCATAAAAGATAATAAAGTTTTGATTTCATGTTTTCTTAATATTAAAATTAGGGGTGCGTCTTCATCAAATGTGGTAATCCATTCTGAAAGAAGAGCATTTCTGTTGGGAAAGAGTCATTTATTAGATTTGTCAACGCTTTCATTGCAAATACTGAATAAAGAAGAGAAGATCTTTGTCGCCATTAGGTTTGAAAGATAAGGACGTTTTGTCTTAGTCTAATCTCATTACGATCTTGTTTGTGTTTGTTCCTTATGTGAGTTTAAAAACATCAGCCGGCAACTCGTTTTTAGTTCGTAATGTTCATAAATCAAGAGAGTGGTATAAGGTAGCTGACACCTCTGCTGAAGAGCAAATCTTCCACATTCTCTCGTTATATGAAAATAACAAATACAAATATAGTATAATATGCGTGAATTGGAAATTAAAAGTGTGTTTTTTTTCGAAAAAAAGAGAAATGTCCGGTGTTTGCGTATGTTGAGCCTGTTTGAGTTAGCTTGAAATGGACTTAAACCCGGTTTTCGTGTCAACAATATGACATAATCGGGGAAAAATCGGACAGGGCTCCAAACAAATAATAAATGAGAAATGCAAAATAGCTTTTATTTTATATCTTTGCAGCATTATTGCTTTATAATCAATATGAAATGAGTGCAGAAGCTGCTTCTTCCCGAGAGAAGGGAATATACAAAGTGACGATTGTCGGTAGTATCGTTAATTTTGTGTTAGTTGTACTGAAGTTCGTGGCAGGTATCCTGGGGCATAGTGCCGCTATGCTGGCTGACGCAGTTCATTCATTATCTGATTTTGTGACGGATGTCATTGTTATCGTGTTTGTGCGCATTTCCAGTAAGCCTCAGGACAAGGGACATGACTATGGACACGGAAAGTACGAGACATTGGCTACGGCTATTATCGGAATACTGCTGTTATTCGTCGGTTTCGGTATTTTGTGGAACGGTGTTTCTTCTATTTACGCATTTATCAAGGGAGAACAACTGGAAGCACCCGGAATGATAGCATTGGTTGCCGCCCTTGTCTCTATTTTGTGCAAGGAAATACTGTATCAATATACTGTTATAAAAGGGAAAAGCCTGAATTCACAGGCGGTGGTAGCCAATGCCTGGCATCATCGGAGCGATGCATTTTCGTCTGTAGGAACGGCTGTAGGTATCGGAGGCGCAATCTTGCTGGGAGAACATTGGAGGGTACTCGATCCGATAGCAGCTGTCATTGTCAGCCTTTTTATAATGAAGGTAGCCATCCGGCTGCTGGTTCCTTGCATTGACGAACTGCTTGAAAAATCGTTGTCGGATGAGGTGGAGAAGGATATTGAACAAGCGCTGCTCTCTTTCCCCGGAGTCAGTGAACCGCACCACCTCCGCACGCGGCGCATCGGCAGCTACTGCGCCATCGAAGTGCATGTGCGCATGGATGGACGGATTACGCTGGAAGAAGCTCATACTACGGCTACGGCCATTGAAGATAAACTAAAAGAAATGCTTGGCGAAGGAACGCTGATTAATATTCATGTAGAACCCAAGAAATAATGGAAAGTATATTAATTACAGGAGCCAGTGGATTTATCGGAAGTTTCATCGTGGAAGAAGCGTTGAAGCGGAAGTTCGGTGTGTGGGCGGGTATCCGTTCGAGCAGCAGCCGTGAATACTTGTGCAACCGTAAGATACACATTCTCGAACTGGACTTTGCGCATCCCAACGAACTGCGGGCACAGCTCTCAGGGCATAAGGGAACTTACAATAAGTTCGATTATATCATCCATTGTGCCGGTGTCACTAAGTGTACGGATAAACGGGAGTTCGACCGGGTGAATTATCTGCAAACGAAGTATTTTGTCGATACCCTCCGCGAACTGAATATGATACCGAAACAGTTCATTTACATCAGTACGTTGAGTGTCTTCGGACCTGTGCAGGAGAAGACTTACCAACCTATCACGGAGAAGGATTCACCTTTGCCCAATACCGCTTACGGGTTGAGTAAACTCAAGGCTGAACTCTACTTGCAGAGCATACCCGGTTTTCCTTACGTCATTTATCGTCCTACGGGAGTTTATGGCCCGCGCGAGAAGGATTATTATCTGATGGCGAAGTCCATCAAGCAGCATACAGACTTTGCCGTAGGTTTCCGCCGGCAGGATCTGACATTTGTTTATGTGAAAGACATCGTGCAGGCTGTGTTCCTCGGCATCGAGAAGCAGGTATGTCGTCGCGCCTATTTCCTGGCGGACGGGCAGGTTTACCGGAGCCGTGCTTTTTCCGATCTGATAAGGAAAGAATTGGGTGATCCGTTTGTAATTCGGATAGTATGCCCATTAATTGTATTGAAAGTTGTATCTTTGCTCGCTGAATTCTGGGCGATGCGTAGCAAGAAGCCAAGCACGCTCAATTCGGATAAGTATAACATAATGAAACAACGCAATTGGCAATGTGATATCGGCCCGGCTATCCGAGAGTTGGGATTTGCGCCCCAGTACAATCTGGAAAGGGGGGTGAAGGAAACCATTGCCTGGTATAAGAACGAGGGATGGCTTTAGATTTATTTAAAAAAGTAGAAACCCGGAAAGGGTTGTTTGCAGTAGAGAAGATAACACTTATATACAATTTGTTGACTTCTATCTTGATCTTATTTCTCTTCCAGGAGATGGATCATCCTGCGCAGATGTTGATTGACCGTGCGATGATTGCCGGCATGACTTTCCTGTTGATGTATCTTTATCGGCTGGCACCCTGTAAGTTCTCCGCCTTTGTGCGTATTGCTATCCAGATGTCCCTGCTTTCTTATTGGTATCCCGATACATTTGAGTTTAACCGGATATTTCCCAATCTCGACCATGTCTTCGCCTCGGTGGAGCAGTGGATGTTCGGCGGTCAACCGGCGGTGTGGTTCTGCCTCCGTTTTCCGCATATGTGGGTGAGCGAGCCGTTCAATATGGGCTACTTCTTCTATTATCCGATGATATTGATCGTCGTGGTCTGGTACTTTATTTACCGTTTTGAATTCTTCGAGAAGTTATCATTCGTGCTGGTCACCTCTTTCTTTATTTACTATCTGATTTATATCTTTGTTCCGGTGGCAGGTCCGCAGTTCTATTTCCCGGCTATCGGGGAGGATAATGTGGCGCAGGGAGTGTTCCCTTCCATTGGAGATTACTTCAATCATAATCAGGAATTACTGCCCGGACCGGGATATGATCATGGATTTTTCTATAATCTGGTAGAGGGTTCGCAGCAGATCGGCGAGCGTCCTACAGCGGCTTTTCCCAGTTCGCATGTGGGTATTTCCACTATACTGATGATTATGGCATGGCGCGGCAGCCGTTGGTTGTTCGCTTTCCTATTACCTTTCTATTTGTTGCTTTGCGGTGCTACGGTGTATATCCAGGCGCATTACCTTATCGATGCGATTGCAGGTTTTGTCTCAGCTTTCGGCCTGTATGTGGTGGTGACGTGGATGTTTAAGAGATGGTTTGCACAGCCGATGTTCAAGTAGAGATTCTCTCAAGTGGTAACTTCATTTACGTGCCGGGGTAAAGTCCGTTACGTGCCGGGGTAAAGTCCGTTACGTGCCGGGGTAAAGTCCGTTACGCGCCGGGGTAAAGTCCGTTACGCGCCGAGGTAAAGACCGTTACGTCCTGCGGTAAATTCCGGCTATTTCATGAGTCACATCTTTAAACATTCAGCCCTTGCTTTATTCTCATAAGGCAAGGGCTGAATAAATTTATAGCAATCGTTTATATGCCTATTGCAGAGGCTTACTTGACGCTTTTTGTAGTAGTTCCCGGTGGAACGTTATCGTCTCCTCCCGGTGTGGTACGCAGCGTACGGAAAGTTATGTAAGAGCTGTATCCTATGCCATTCTTGTTTTTGGCGTAAGCACGTACATAGTAGTAAGTATATGCCTTCAGACCGGTAGCATGGAGGGTGAATGTCTTATCGGCATTCAGTGTCACTTTGATGTGGCTATCCTCTTCTATGATCGGTTCGGAAGTGTTTTCGCTCCAGCAGAAACCTACCTCCTTGATTTCAAGCGCCTCGCTTCCGTCGCCACCGTCATTGGTGATCTTGCCGCTCATGGTGGCGGTAGTGCTGGCTATGGTGCTTTCCTCTATCTGGACGAAAGTACTTGGCACAGAAGAGTAAGAGGTGACGAAGTTGGTGGGCGAACTATAAGAAGTGCCTTTGGCATTGGTGGCGTAGGCACAGATATAGTAACGGGTCCGATATGCTAACCCTTTCAGTTCTGCTGTGAACGTATCATCCTTGGAACCGGATGCAACCTTAGTGACTCCTGCCGCACCTATGATGGGACTGACGACAGTGGTGGAGTATACAAATCCTCTTTCAGTGATTTCGAGTCCGCCTTTGTCGGAAATTACGGCTTGTGCGGTGGAGTGGTCATCGTGGATGGCAGTCATCTCCATATTTACCACTTCGGGGGCTTTGGTCAGTGCCGTGGTGAACTCAAAGGCAGTACTATAACCTGTTCCGTTCACATTCTTGGCGTAGGCGCGTACATAGTATTTTTGGCCTTTCTCCAGAGAAGTCAGTTTCAGGCTGAAGCTGTTTCCGGTACTTTCCGATTTCTTCCAGTTGTCGGCTTCCAGCGTAGGGGTGGAGGAAGTACTGCTCCAGCAGATACCTTTCTCTGTTATCTCACGGCCGCCATCGGTAGTGATACCGGCATTTACGGTGGCTTCTGTCTCACCTATTCCGGTTATTTCGGAGATGGTGACGGTGGGTTCGTAAGTACGTCCCAGCGTAAACAGAGTGGCTTCGCTGTAGAATGTACCGTCACGCGTCACGGCATAAGCAGTGGCATAGTATGATGCACCTTCATTCAAATCTACCAGATTTACATGGATCGTATTTCCCTGGTTCTTATCAGTGACGTGCGACCCATCCGTTGCGGGTTTGGTGGAGAAGATGCTGTAGCAGATCCCTTTTTCCGTTACTTCTACGCCTGCAGGCACCTCTATGGTGCTGCTTAATGTGGCGGAAGTAACCTCGATGTTGCTTGCTACGGGAGTCGTGAGCGTGGCGACTTGCTTCTTTTCAGTCTTGAACGTGAGGATATTGCTGTACCCTGTTCCTTTTTCATTGACGGCATACGCACGCAAGTAGTAAGTCGTTTCAGGGTTCAGGTCTTCAATGGCTTCACTGAAGTTGGCCGTTTCATCTTTTCCGGTCACGGTTTTCAGGTTTTCGGTGGTCGGCACCTGGTTTTCGGTGCTCCAGCAGAAACCATACTCCGTCACCTTGAACCCTCCGTTTGTACTGATAACCGCGGAAGGAGTGGCGGCAAAGGCCGTGACGTCTCCCATCGTACAGGTCAGTTGAGGGATTTTCAGCTCTTCGGTGGTGAAGGTTATCGCTTCGCCGTAGCCGGTTCCTGCTTTGTTGATGGCATAGGCTCTGACGATGTATTTGGTCAGAGGCTGCAACTCGGAAAGTTGGGCGCTGAAGCTTTCTGTTTCCATGCTGACTGTCCGGGTCTTGTCGTAAGTAGTAGGTTCGGGCATGCCTTCCTGATAAACCTTGTAAGCAAATCCTCGCTGCGTAACATTCTGTCCACCGTTGTCGGTGATGTCACTGCTCAGCAAAGCGCCGTTCTCGTTGACGTTGGTGGCAATGGTGGTTGCCACTACGGGAGCGGTGCTTGAGAGGGTTTCGAACCGAATGACTTCTCCTTTGGCTACACTGCCTCCACTGCGGGCGCAGATGCTGTAACAATATTCGTTTCCCGGACTTAGGCCGTCGATGAGGCAGGTATATCTGCCCTCCGTGGTGTTGTCCGGTGTGGCTGCAAATTCTTCCGCATCCGTCAGCGAATTTCCTTTGGCGAAAAGGAAGAAGACTTCTACCTTGGCAATGCTGTTGGCGTGCTCTACAACACTACCGGACAGGAGAGCCTCGAAGCGGGTCATGTCTGCGGCGCTGTTGGTCACCAGCGTTGGCGGGTATGTTTGCGGTTCTTTGTCCTCGCTGCAACCTATCAGGCAGAATAGAAGAAGCAAGGGGAGAACCACGTTCTTTATCTGATTTATTTTCATTGTGATTCGCTTGTTTAGTGATTAGAATACAAATCCCAGACCGGCAGTCACTTCGTGATACTTGAAGTTCACGGTGTGGAAACCTGCCGAGATGCAGAACTTGCCAAAACGCAGGATACCGCCCAATTCACCGGCTACGCCTGTGGCGGAATTATCCATATCTTTCACTTGTGTGCCTTCGGGATATTCTTTTTCGCCTATGGTCATGGGGGCAGCCAGTTCGTAAGTCAGCGTGCGGGTGCCGTAACCGGCGCCGGCATAGAGGTAGAACTTCTTGCCCAACTGGCGGAAATAACCGCCTGTGATGGACATGCGCGATTTGTTTTTCACTCCTTCTTTATAGAAAGGCGGAGTCGTTGCATCGATACCTTCTACGATACCGTCCCCGTTACATTCCAGTTCGCCGCTTGCCGAGCCGAAGTCGCTGCGGAAACCTACATAGAAGCCATTTTTCCGGCCGAAGCCCAGCATGGCGCCAAAGGTGGTTCCGTTGGGGTTGTATCCGGCCTGAAGCATGACGAGGGTGTTCATCGGCACTTTAGGCTTGATGGTGGACTCCATGTGGAAAGTGGGGCGCACGGTTTCTCCGGCGGTCACGTTCAGCAGGGTGTCGATAGGGAAGTAAGTCTGCTTCTCGATGCGTACCTTATATTCCTTGATGGCCATGCGGTCGCTGCGATAGGGGGTCTTTCCCACCAGAACGCTGTCGATATAGACGTCGGCATCCTGTTCGGGCAGGGAAAAGATTTCCACGTAGCCGAACTTGGGTTTCAGGGTGACGCTCTTTATTACCTGTTCGCTGCCCAGCGTAACGATTCCGGCATCCGGCTGATACATGGGGGCTTCTACGCGGTAAGTATGTTCGCCCTTGGGCATGGTTGCGGAGAAGAGTCCGTTTTCGATAGGCACTTGTTCATCGTCCACATATACGTTGGCGTTGGCAGGCTCAGGACGCAGCACGAAGAACTGCATGTTGTTTTCCACAACGGGCTTGTCTTCGCTGTCACCGGTGTTCAGCACCATTTCGTATACGGTGCCTTTCTCGATGATGTCCGGATAGAAGTAGTTTCGCATGATGCCCAGTTGGTCGTGCAGGATGGAGATGCGTCGTGCGCCACGGGGGACGTACAGCCAGATTTCTCCGGTTTTGTTTTCGCGTGCCGTGATGCCGAGCGCGTCCGGTTCGAACATCAGATCCTTTACGTTGGTTACGATACGGATCAAGGCACAGATTTCACCGTTCTGGTCTTTCTTCGGGGCGGTTACGCGTGCCGTGATGTCCGTTTCCATGCGGCTGAACGATGCGACGGCTATTTTGCTTTGCTGCGCCAGTGCGGCGGGGCAGCAGATCACTGCTACCACAACCGCTGCCAACCAGCATTTCAGTTTGTTTGATTTCATTCTATTGTTCGTTTATTCACGTTTTTATTCCGTTTCTGATTCTCTGGATTAATCATTCTGGTTCTGACTAATCTTGCTTATCGTCCGACAGCCACTTTCTGACCTTCCAACAGGTAGATGCCACTGTCCAGTCCGTGCACTTCGTTCACGCCTTCGCGGGCTTCGATGATGCGTACGGTACGTCCGGTGACGTCGTAGATGCGGATGGTGCGGTCGGCATCGGTGTCGATGTAGAGCACACCGTCACGGCTGTAGGCTTTCGTAGCTTTGTCTGGGGTGGCGAATGGAACGTCTTCGATGCCGGTGATGGTGCCGTCACCGCCGCCGATGCTGTAGAGCATGGGGGCGCTGGCTGCTGCGGTTTTGCCTTCGTTGGTGACGAGGTAGGCTTCAAAAGGATACACAGCAGGGTCGTATGAACCTCTTTCATTGTAGTTCTTCACAAATACACTGCCGGCAGGATAGGTTTTGTCGTCGGCATAATATCGGCTATTTTCGTTCAATACATATACAGTATCGTGTTGCATTACTCCTTCATACGTCGGCACAAGATCGAACTTGGTGCCTTGGCTACGTTTCAGTACTCCGGCGGTAGGTTTCAGCAAAACTCCCTTGGTGGCGTCGGCAGTCGTGAAGTTGACATAGCCTGAGATGTTGTTCTCGCTCGGATATTTATCATTGTTCGGCATACAAATCAGATAGGCTTTGTGTGCTTTGATTTCGGTTGCAGCTTTATAATTACCGTCTGCTCCCAGTTCGTAGAGCCAGAAGGGCAATGTTCCGGCTGTTTCGAGTGCCTTGCTGCCAAAAGGTGCCAGTGCCACGGTGTCCTTTTCGTTGTAGCTGTTCCGTTCGTAAGAGATTTCTTTTACGTCGAAGGGTAATACCAAGGTTTTCCATCCGGCAGCTTCACCGTAGCCGCTGGTTGTGTTGAATTGCTTCCGGTAATTGATCATCTGTGTCTTCATCTCTTTGTTGACGGAGAAGCTATACTTGTTGTTCTCTCTGGAGTAAGCCAGGTCGATACGTTTCGTCATGCCGTTGTAGAAGATGTAACCGATGTTGTCGGTGCTGCTTACAACGCCGTCAGTGGGCAAGTAGAGGTTATCTATCTGTCCGAATTTGTCTCTGGGGAGTTCGGCGGCGGAGTTCCAGTAGACATCCGGCAGGTGCCAGTATCTGTTATAACTGCCGTTTTTGTCTTGCACGTATTCGTTGCCGTAGCAGTAGAATGGAGTATTACCGTCTCCCCATGACAGAGAGGCATTGGGAGTGATGTGCAGCGAGCCTCTGATTTCGGCATTGTAGAAGGCTCCGGAATTAATCTTGGTCACAGTACTTGGTATTTCCACACAGTCGAACTTGGCATAGTAGAAAGCATTTTGTCCGATTTCAGTGACGGAGGCAGGAAGACGCAGTGTGTCGATGCGGCAATATCTGAGAGAACGCGCACCGATGGTAGTCAATGCGGCGGGGAAGTTGATTTCTTCGATATAACAATTGTCGAAAGCACCTTCTGCCAGGCTTGTTGCGGTTTTCGGTAACTTCACGGTTCTCAGTTTGTTATTGTTTGCAAACCAGTTGTTGATTGTGGTGAACTTGGTAGCAGAGAGGTCTACGATCTTCAGTTGATTGCCATTGAATGCATAATTACCGATTGTGGTGAGTCCGGCAGGGAAATTGATTTCCTCGATAGGAGAGCTGTTGAAAGCGCTTTCTCCGATTTCAGTAACGGTATTGGGCAATTTTACGATGCGCAGGCTGTCTATGCCGCTGAACCAACTCTCGATTTTGGTGAGCGAGGTGGCAGACAGGTCGACACTTCTGATTTTTCTACAGTTATTGAAAGCTTACCCTCCTATAGTTTTTAAAGTGGCAGGGAAAGTGACTGCTTGCAGGCTGTCGCAGGAGTAGAAAGCACAAGCCGGTATCTCTTCCAGCTTGGTAACGGTAAGGTCGATGTTGCGGAGCTTGTCGCATTCTCTGAATGTATTCTCACCCAATGCGGTTAATGCGGCACCGTTGAGGTCAATGGTCTCCAACTCTTTACAGTTTTGGAATGCGCCGCTATTATCTCTATACATACTGATATATTTTCGGAAGTTACTGTATTCATTAGGTAGACTTCCTAAAGTATAGCCTTCATTACTACTGGTAATTTGTTTTAAGGATTTGGGTAATTTGGCACTTTTCAGCTTGCTGCTACCAAACATACCCGGTTCAATCGTTGTTATTCCTTCGGGCAATGTGATGCTTGTGAGACCAGTGCTGTGGAAACTGCCAATCCCTATGGTAGTCAATGCTGAAGGCAGGGATATCGCAGTCAGTTTAGAACAAGCGGCAAATGCCTCAGCTTCTATTTCCGTCACACTCTGAGGGATTGTGATGCTCTGCAGGAAGCCGCAGTGATAGAATGCCTGTTTGGCTATTTTGGTGATACCTGTAGGCAGTTTCACGGTTTTCAGTGTGTCGCAATCATAGAATGCTCCTGTTCCGAGGCTCTTGATGGAGTTGGGCAGTGTGATGGCGCTCAGGCTGTCGCAGTTGAGGAAGGCATAATCGCTGATAGCTTCCGGTGCGGCTCCTTCGGCAAAGGTTATTTCTTTAATACCGGTGTTGCTGAAGCCGCCAATGGTCTTCATGGTAGTGGGGAAGGTCACTTTCTTCAATAACAGACATCCGTCGAAGGAGTTATTGCTCAGACTCATGACACCTTCTTTCAGGATTACTTCCGTCAGTCCGCTATTCTTGAATGCACCCGGGCTGATGTTTTGTACACCGCCGGGAATGGTTACTTTACCTAATGAGGAACAGCCATTAAAAGCGTAGTCTTTAATATAAATCAATCCATTAGGTAATACGATGTCTTTCAACTTTTCACATCCGTTGAATGTATACTCCTTGATTTCCGTCACATTGGCCGGAAAATTGATGGAAACCATATTTTTGCATCCGGCAAAGGCATACTTGCCGATAACGGTGACATTGCGTTGCAGGGTAATATCGGTCAGGCCGGTATTTCGGAATGTATATTCACCGATGCTTGTCAAAGGTTCAGGCAGGGTGAGTTGGGATAGTGAAATACAGTCGTCAAACGTATAGTTGCCGATGATGGCTATTCCACTGGGAATATTGATGCTTTTCAGAGCTGCACAACCTTGGAAGGCACTTGATAAAAGTCGGGTACCTACATTGCCTTTGAATTCAACAGAAGTTAATCCCGTACAACCACTACAATCGAAATAATTCGCATTCACCTTGGCAGGGATGGTAAGTGAAGTCAATCCCGTACAGTTTTTCAAACTTCCAATCTGGGTTACAGTTTCGGGGAATGTGATTCGTGTCAGGCCCGGGCATTTAATGAAAGCACTATTCACGCGTTCCAAGGTAGAGGGCAACGTGATAGCGGTCAGTGAGGGACAGTTCTCAAACATTCTGTTCATTAAATACTTGATTCCCTCGGCTAAAGTAACGTTTTTCAATTTAGGGCAGTCAAGGAAAGTTGCTAAACCGCCGTAACTTCCATCATATGCTACATAGTCATAATTAGGGGTGTCCTTAGTCCCGTTAATATTGTTCCAACCTATTTCGGAAGTCCAGCTGCCGCTTGTATTTATCTTATTTTTATTTCCCAAGGTCGATGGTAAGGATGCACTTACCAACTCTGTACAGTTGCGGAATATGCTATTTCCCATTAGTTCAACTCCTTCGGGGATGGTAACAGAAGTCAGCTTCACACAGTTACCAAAGGCTTTAGAGCAGATATAGACTAATGCTTCAGGGAATACGATTTCTTTCAGGTTAACGCATTGATAGAAAGAGGCACAACCGAAATTGTCGTAATCAGCATAGTCTGAATAAATATTTTTGGGCCATCCTGAAAGTTGTGTCTTGTCCGCATTCCAAGGATTATTTTCACTCCAACTTCCAATCACCCACACGTCTTTGGGCATTACCACTTTTTCCAAAGCTGTCATGGCGTAGAACATATAGTCACCTATTACGTCATTTTGGGTAAATTTGTCGGTCAGGTAATAGCTGTCGCCTCCTTCTACGATTTGTGCGTTCTTCATGTTGAGGATTTTCAGCGTACCCCCCAGGGCGCGGATAATTTTGATGTCGCTACCGTTTATGGGGCCGTTTACCGTGAGTTCTGTCAATGTATTCAGTTCGGCATTACTGATTTTGGAGGACAGCGTTCCGGCTTCAGTCAATGTGACTTCTTTAGCTTGCAGGCTACCAATACCTATAAGCAGCATGCATATCCATACGTAGAAATGATTCTTTAGTCTCATGATATATCTTTTTTATATTATTCTGAATAATGTTATTTGTTTAAACTCCTGCTCTTGGGATCCGGTGTCGGGTTGTCACCTTCTCCCGGACCGGGTTTGTCGGCATCTTCGGTAGTGAATCTTTGTTCGCTACTGTAGCCTATGCCTTTGGAGTTGATGGCATATGCACGTACGCGGTAGGTGGTTTTGCCCGTCAATCCCGTCAACTTGGTCTTCATGGTGGTGCCGCCGGTAGTAATCACAATCTTGGTGCCATTATCTACGGTGATTTCTGTTCCATCATCCACTTTGTAGATAAATCCTTTTTCGGTAATTTTCAGATTACCCTCATCGTTGATACTACAGTTAAGCCATGCTGTTGTGGCGTACACCTCGGAGTAATTGAGGTAACTAAGCTGAGGTTTGCGGGTGTTGTCGTCATCTCCCGGTGTCGGATTGTCTCCCGCGCTTGGTGGCAACTTGGCCGTATTGAAGCGGTCGTAGTAGCCGGTGGTTGTCGTACCGTTCTTATTGGTCGCATATCCGTATACTTGATAAGATGTGTTTTCCGTCAGTCCGGTAATCGTCCCCGTCACCATCTTTCCGTTGAGGGTACCCTTTGCAGTGGTTTCTTCGCCCCCATTGGCAGCCCGCCATTTGAATCCGTAGTCTGTCAGCACCGTATTTCCGGTGGCGGTGACTTCAAACTCGAAACTCAGGCTGTAGGCTTCCGTCTTGGTGCACTTCAATTCGCTTACGGTGGCAGTGGTGCTGCTTCCCGTCTCGAATGAAAGCATATTGCTATAGCCTGTTCCTACGCTGTTCTTCGCATATGCGCGTATATTATATAAGGTGGAATAGCTCAACCCTGTCAGTTGTGCGGTGAAATCCTCCTTTGTGTCTTTTGATACGAACTTGAGCGAGTATCCGTCGTCTACGCTCGGAGTCTGTCCGACAGCTACCACGAACCCGCGTTCGGTAATGGTTTCTCCTTCACCTCCCAGGTTGGAAATGGTGGATGAGGCCTTCGCATTATCATCATTGATGGAGGATATGTTCAGTCCGTTCAGCGTAGGTTCGGTGTGCTTCGTCGTGGTGAATTGTTCTACTTCTTCGCTGTATCCCGTGCCTTTGGCATTGGTAGCATACGAACGGACATAATAAGTAACACCACCCTGCAAATCGCTGAGGCTGACAAGGATGCTGTTATCAGCTTCCGTAGATATGGCTACCTGGTCCTCCAGTGTTGGCTTGGCATTCGTGCTGCTGTAACAGATACCTTTTGCTGTCACTTCCAGTCCGCCATTGGTGCGGATGCTTGCGCGTACTTTAGCGCCTGTTTCCGTTTTATCGTATACCGAAGGCTTGCTGACGGAAGGAGCATACGTGGTTTCGGTAGTGAACGCAATGTCGCCACTGTAGAAAGTACCGTCGCGGGTGATGGCATACGCGCGGGCATGGTAAGTGTCTCCTTCCTTCAGGCCGGTGATGGTGGCGGTTACCTTATGTTCCGTACTGCTGTCCGAAATTTTGGTTCCGTCTACTGATGGATTCGCTGTTTGCCCGTAGCAAATGCCTTTTTCTTTTATCGTACTGAAAGACTCATAAGCCATCTGTGCAGTAATAGTAACTGAAGAAGAAGTACGGTCTGTGACGGTAGCCTGTGTAAGTGATACCACCTGTTCTTTATCGGTGGTGAACTCTACCGTGGCACTGTAGCCTACGCCTTTATCGCTTTTGGCATACGCCCGCATGTAGTATTTGGTACTGGCTGTCAACCCTTTCAAGGTAGCGGAGAATCCCTTAGCACCGTCTTGTGCCTTTATATGCTGGCTGCTTTCGATGGTAGGCTGACGGCTTTCGGTGCTGTAGCAGAAACCATATTCGGTGACCGTAAAACCGTAGTCTTCCGTGACGGCACCCATGCAGACGGCCTCGTACGCAATGACTTCCACCGGCTTATTGGCAAGACTGCCCGAGCCGTTGGCAATGACCATCGGGATTTTCTGTCGGCTGGTAGTGAACCAGACGGACTCGCCGTAGCCTGTTCCTGCGTCGTTGGTGGCATAAGGGCGGACAATGTAGCTAGTGTTGGCCGCCAGATCCGATAACGTTATTTCAAACTTATCGCCAATCACCAGTTTGGTGTTGTCGTCGAGGGTCGGCTCGGCGGCATTCTCCACATACATGGCATAGGCAAACCCGCGCACTGTAGGCTCGTAGCCGCCATTATCCGTAATGGTGGCGATGAGGGTGGCGCCGCTTTCGGTCACCTCTGTTGCTTCGGCAATGCTTAGTGAAGGCGGAATGGCGTCTTCAGTGTTGAAACTGCTGGTCTTTCCCTTGACAACGGATTTACCGCTGCGGGCAAAGATGCAATAGTAGTACTTTTCTCCGGGTGTCAGTCCTTCGACTGCGGCAGTATAGTTGTTGCCGTCTCCCGGGATAGCGTTCACTTCTTGTGCGTTGCTCAGACTGGTCGAGGTGGAATAGAGAAAGCCTACTGTCAAATCCCCGGTACTGTTGGGGTGTTTCGTAACCGTCCCTTGGAAGGTGGCTCCGAAACGGCTTAAACCTGTGACACTGTTAGTAGTCAGTGTCGGCGAATAGACAGAAGGCTCTTTGTCCTCTTCACAACCCATCGCAAACGCCAACAAGAACAATAGCATACATACATGTCTTAACACATGCGCATGCCCAAATGCGTATTGTTGACCCATAAATTAAGTGTGTAAAATGTTGTTTAACTTTCTTCGTTACAAATATATATATAATTTTTGTCCTGTTATTCTTTTTTTATCCCAATAATCAAAAGATGTTAGTAAATAGTTTTGTTTGTAACGGTTTTCCGTGACAAGGTCGTACTGTCCGACTATTTTATTGCTTTCTTATAGTGAAATAAAAAACTGGAGAGGTAATTGGTGGCTTGATAAGTTGTGCGTTTGCAAAATGTATCCGTAGACTCTGTCTGTCGGATATATAGATGGGAGGTGCAGGATATATAGATGGGACGTGCAGGATATATATATCGGATGCGCAGGATATATATATCGGACACACAGCATCTATATATTCTGCACGTTGGATATACAGATGCTACGTGTCCGTCTTAAAGGGGCTGTCTAGAAGTGGCTTAAGTCTATCAGCCCGAAGTTCGGGTCTTTTTCCGGCTGCCAGGTACGTACGTGGATTACAGGTTCTTTGGGGTTGTTCAAATCCACCATCAGGAACAGATATCCCGTGTCTCCGTAACTGGATGAGAAATAATCCTGCTTGATCTGGATACCGTAGATTTCGCCGCCTACACCGGATTTACGGACTTGGTTATCAGCAAATCTCAGGTTGATGAACTCCGAACTGCGGAAGATGTGCTGCAACTTCTTCATGTATTCCGACTTTGTCTGACGGGTATATTTCACGGCTTGTTTACTCATGGGCTGTCCCTCGTTGGCTACGGTGTGTTTCAGTACCGAACCGGTGATGATCAGCGCGTCATCCGAGAAGATGCTGTTGATGTATTCGTACCGTTTCAGGGCGTAGGCTGTCTTGTAGCTTTCAAGGAAGTTGATGAGCACATTGCGCACGGTGTCGTTCCAGGAAGTCTGGTTCATGATGTCGTCTACGGCAGGCTTGTTGAGGCCGAAAGAGAGGCAGTCTATCTTGCCCTCCTTGTTCAGGGTGAAGACGACATCTTCTACAAAGGTACGCTGGTTGCTCTTGAACTTGAAGCTCATGGGCAGGCTGCGGCAAGTCACTTCACCGTTGCATTCCAGGAACTTGAACTGCGGTTCGCTGACGATTTTGGCTTGTCCGTACTTGATGAGTCGGTTGAACATATCGTAACCGCTTTCGGTGCAGAGGGATTGTATGCCGTCGTAGTTGCGTGTGCGGATAGCATTTTCCACTTTCTTCATGGCGTCTTCGTAAGCTGCCGATTCCATCGCTGAAAGGAAACGCATACCGCTGTTCGTTGTGGCGGCACTGTCGGCATCTGCCAGTTGCACATCTTCGGTTTTTTCTTCACCGGGCTTGGGCTCTTCGCCTTCCAGCTTCAAAGCGCAGTTGCGCATGGCGATGGGGTTGACGGTTCCCATCACTTCTGCCAGTTCGTTGTCGATATTGGCTTCACCCTCAAACATATACTCTGTGCGGAGTTGCAAATTACGGGCGTTGGCAAGTACGGGCAGTTCCACGATGCCGGTGCCGTCTTTGGCGGAGAAGATGTTGGACCAGTCGCGCCCGTCGAAGTAGGTATAGTCGTAGTTGCGGGCGGGCTGTCCTTTATAGAGCACCCGGAGGTTGATGGTTTTCAGGTCACCGTCCAGATGTGTGCTCTCCATGCTTACTTTCAGATTGGAGAAGATGTCATTCATCTGTTTGGGTATCCAGGTGGAAAGCAGCAGATCTTTGCCGTCTTCGTCTTTCAGGGTGAGGAAGTTGCCGTCGGGATAGCTTTGCAGCAGGACGAGCGCCCAATAATAGTAGCGCAGGGCATCGGCTACTTGCGCTTTCTTCTCGGCACGGGCAGCTTCCTGGGTGAAGTCGAGTATCTTCGTCTTGCGTCCGTCGAAGATGCGTTGTATTTCAGCCACTTTGATGTAGCGCATGACAACGGCTTCCGGTTCGTTTTGGATCACGATTCGGCGGGTATTGTTCAGCGTGGCACGCGAGTAGGTGTTGATGACGGACTTGAATGTTTCGTCGACGGTTGCCTGGTCGCCATTCATTCCGCCTTCGGTCAGTTGCTCGAACTTGGAGGATACGTTGGTGGAAATCTGACTGATAAGTGCGGCGAGTGCCTCATTATCGGCTTTCTTAAGGGTGGCGGCATTGCCCGTACCCCAGATGTAGTCTTTGCTCGTCTGTATCTCCTCGATGGATTGTCCCTTTGCGGCAAAAGCGATAAATAAGAATGTGATAATAGCAAATGCACTCCTTTTCATGTTGTTGTATGTTTTCCAATTGTTTAATTCCTTGCAAAAGTAGAGTTTTTTTCTGTAATGTAACTTTTCGGACTGCTATTTTTTTGTTCTGATTGTAGAAAGACTTTTCCGGTAGGGCGTTGCAGACTAAATTAAAACAGATATTCCTCAATTTTTCCGAATATGCGGAACAACTCTTCTTTTGTTTCCGCACGCAGCATGGCGATGCGTGTGTCCCGGAAATTAGGTATCCCTTTGAACAGCGGACTTGCTGCCAGATGGCGGCGTACGTGCAGTATTCCTCTTCTTTCATCCAGAAGGTTGACGCTGTCTTCCACTTCTTGCCGCAGTACGTTCAGTCTCCATTCGGCACTCAGCGGGGGAAGTTCCTCGCCGGTTTCAAGATAGTGCCTCATTTCCTTGAATATCCACGGGCGCCCGAAGCTGGCACGGCCTATCATGATGGCATCCACCCCATAAAGGTCGAAACATTCTTTGGCTCTTTGGGGAGTGGTGACATCGCCGTTGCCGATGATGGGGATATGCATTCGCGGATTTTTCTTTACCTCACCGATAAGGGTCCAGTCCGCTTCGCCGGTATACATCTGTGCGCGGGTGCGGCCATGGATGGTGAGGGCGGCAATGCCGCAATCCTGTAGCTGTTCGGCAAGTTCTACGATGATTTTGCTGTTGGCATCCCAGCCCAGACGGGTTTTTACGGTGACGGGTATCTTTACGGCATCCACCACGGCACGGGTGATTTCCAGCATCTTGGGGATATTCTGCAACATACCCGCACCTGCACCTTTGCCTGCCACACGCTTTACGGGACAGCCGAAGTTGATATCGAGAATGTCCGGGCGGGCTTCTTCCACAATGCGTGCGGCTTCCACCATGGTTTCCGTATCTTTTCCGTATATCTGTATGGCTACGGGACGTTCTTCATCGCTGATATTCAGTTTCTGCTCGGTTTTGTTGACGGAGCGTATCAGGGCGTCGCTCGATACAAATTCCGTGTACACCATGTCGGCACCGAACTTTTTGCACATCAGTCGGAATGCAGGGTCGGTGACGTCTTCCATCGGAGCTAAAAGTATAGGGCGTTCGCCCAAGTCTATGTGGCCTATCTTCATGAACAAATTGAACTAAATGATTATTTCGCTGCAAAAATACGGAAAAAAGCCTACCTTTGTATCATTCATTTATTTAACTGATATGGAATTATGAAAAAAGGTTTGGTTTTAGTTGTGATGTGTGTGGCTATGCTGTTTGCTGCCGCACCTTCGGTATCGGCACAGGCGCCAAGTAACGAATACAAGGCTACGCTGGAGAAAATGCTGGAACTGTCCGGTTCTATGGCATCGGCAAAGGCTATGGTGCCGCAGATGATTGCTATGTTGAAACAACAGTCACCTTCTACTTCGGCTTCTTTCTGGGATGGTTTCCAGAAAAAGTGGGAAGGAAAGTTCGGAAGTAAATTAGCGGAGCTTTACGCCCCTGTTTATCAGAAATATCTGACGTTGGATGATTTGAAGAAGATAGTTGCCTTCTATGAATCACCTGTCGGAAAGAAACTGGGTGCTTCTACTCCCGCCATGATGGCCGAGGGTATGCAGATCGGACAAAAGCTGGGCATGGAAATTGCCACGGAACTCCAACAGGAATTGCAGGCACAGGGAAATAAGTAGTGAGTGTTCATCTCCGTGTGAACTCCGTACTATCATTATAAACTATATGATTGATTTATGGATTTAAAGGATTTTGAAATCATGGCTCCCGTCGGCTCGCGCGAATCACTCGCAGCGGCTATTCAGGCGGGGGCTGACTCTATCTATTTCGGTATCGAGAATTTGAATATGCGCGCCCGTTCAGCGAATACTTTCACTGTTGAAGACCTACGGGAAATAGCGCAGACGTGCGACGAGCACGGAATGAAGAGCTATCTTACCGTCAATACCATTATTTACGACCAGGACCTTGCATTGATGCGCACCATCGTGGATGCGGCAAAGGCTGCCGGCATCTCTGCCGTGATTGCGGCAGATGTGGCGGTGATGAGTTATGCACGGCAGATAGGCCAGGAAGTGCATCTCAGTACTCAGCTGAATATCTCTAATGTGGAGGCTCTGCGCTTCTACGCACAGTTTGCCGATGTGGTAGTGCTGGCACGCGAGTTGAATCTGGAACAGGTAGCGGAGATTTACCGCCATATCTGCGAAGAGAATATTTGCGGTCCCAGTGGTGAGCCTATCCGTATCGAGATGTTCTGTCACGGTGCGCTTTGCATGGCAGTGTCCGGAAAATGCTATCTTTCGTTGCATGAGATGAATCACTCGGCCAACCGGGGAGCTTGTATGCAGGTGTGCCGCCGCTCTTACACCGTGCGCGATAAGGAGACGGATGTGGAGCTGGAAGTGGACAACCAATATATCATGTCTCCCAAGGACCTGAAAACCATTCACTTCATGAACAAGATGCTGGATGCAGGCGTACGTGTGTTCAAGATAGAAGGGCGTGCCCGCGGGCCTGAGTATGTCCGTACGGTAGTGGAATGCTATAAAGAGGCCATCCGCTCTTATCTGGACGGCACGTTTACCGATGAAAAGATTGCTGCTTGGGACGAACGTCTGAAGACGGTTTTCAATCGTGGCTTCTGGGATGGATATTACTTGGGACAGCGCTTGGGCGAGTGGACGAAGAATTACGGTTCAGCGGCTACGGAACGGAAAATCTACGTAGGCAAAGGCATCAGGTATTTCTCTAATATCGGTGTTGCCGAATTCCTGGTAGAAGCTGCCGAACTGAATGTGGGAGACAAAATTCTGATTACAGGACCGACTACGGGTGCGGTGTTTATGACGCTCGACGAAGTCCGGGTCAACCTGGAACCGGTGCAAACGGTGAAGAAAGGGGAGCATTTCTCGATGAAAGCGGATAAAATACGCCCCAGCGACAAGTTGTACAAGCTGGTTTCCACGGAGGAACTGAAGAAGTTTAAGGGGCTGGATATCGAAAAGAAGCGGGGATGATACACTTTTGATACACTTATGGTATTATAGCTGTACCTGTAAAATATTTCAGATAGAGTGTATCATAAGTGTATCATTTTTAAAAGAAAGTGTATCATAAGTGTATCATGAGTGTATCACAAGTGTATCGCAAGTGTATCATAAGTGTATCGGAGTGTATCACAAGTGTATCATTTAAGTTTTATTATGGGAAAGTATATCTATGAGTTGGAGATGAAGGTGCGCGATTACGAGTGCGACCTGCAAGGCATTGTGAATAATGCGAACTATCAGCATTATCTGGAACATACCCGGCATGAGTTCCTTTCTTCTACGGGTGTTAGCTTTGCCCGCTTGCACGAGCAGGGGGTAGATCCGGTAGTGGCACGTATCAATATGGCGTTTAAAACTCCTTTGAAGAGTGGTGATGAATTCGTTTCCAAGCTCTATATGAAGAAAGAAGGTATCAAGTATGTCTTCTATCAGGACATCTTCCGGAAGAGTGATGATAAAGTAGTCATAAAAGCAACAGTCGAAACAGTATGTCTGGTGAATGGACGACTGAGTGACAGCGAACTATTTGACGGAATCTTTGCGCCTTATCTTACCGCTAATCTCTAATCACTAACTATCGTGAATAACGACGAACGTATTTGCAGTATAGCCCTCACACTTTGCCCCGGTATTGGACATATCGGGGCAAAGCGTTTGATAGAGGGTATGGGTAGTGCCGCCGAGGTCTTCTTCCGGCGCCGTGAACTGCCCGAACTTTTTCCTGGTGTAGGTCCTGCCATAGTTGCAGCACTCGATAACCCTGCCGTCTTTCTGCGTGCCGAGTGCGAGATGGAGTTCGTGGAAAAGAACCGCCTGACTTGTCTCGCCTTTAAAGACGAAGCCTACCCCTCCCGTCTTCGTGAATGTGAAGATGCTCCGGTGGCACTCTTTTTTAAAGGTAATGCCGACTTCAACAGGCTTCGTGTGATCGATATGGTTGGTACCCGTAATGTTACGGAATACGGCAAACAGTTCTGTGCTGATTTCCTGCGCGACTTATCCGCTCTTTGCCCCGATGTATTGGTGGTCAGCGGTCTGGCCTATGGCATAGATATTCATGCCCATCGTGCCGCTTTGGCCAATCATCTCTCCACCGTAGCCGTTCTTGCTCACGGGCTGGACCGTATTTATCCTTATGTACACCGCAAAACAGCCGTCGATATGTTGGAAAATGGCGGATTGCTCACCGAATTTCTTACCGAAACCAATCCCGACCGTCATAACTTTGTCAGTCGTAACCGCATTGTGGCAGGTATGAGCGATGCTACCATTGTCGTTGAATCTGCCGACAAAGGAGGGTCCCTCATCACCGCTGAACTGGCTGTAGGCTACCAGCGCGATTGTTTTGCCGTTCCGGGGCGCATCACCGATGCTTCTTCGAAAGGTTGCAATTTGTTGATACGCGATAACAAAGCAGCTCTCATCCAGTCTGCCGAAGATTTCATGCAGGCTATGGGCTGGAATGCAGCAGGACAGTCCGCTAAACCGGAAGGTATTCAGCGCAACCTTTTCCCCGAATTATCCGAGGAAGAAGAAAGCATTGTCCGTATTCTCACCCGTCAGGGAGATTTGCACGTCAATGCCCTGGTAGTAGAGGCTGACATTCCCGTAAACCGGATGACCAGCCTGCTTTTTGAACTGGAGATGAAGGGAGTGGTACGGGCAATGGTAGGGGGAATGTATCATTTGTTAATGTAGGCTACAAGCAGGAAGGGTTTTTTTCATATCTTTGTGGCCATAACCAGATAACAGTGCTATGAAATATCTGCTTTCTTGTATATTCTTGTTCTTGGGAGTACTGTCTGCCGGTGCACAACACATGTTCTCCAAGCCATTCCCATTCTTCAACCAGCTTTCTTCCAATGAGATTTTTAATCTCCATCAGGATCGGGAGGGCTATTTTTGGATCAGTACAACGAATGGTCTGGCCCGATATGATGAAACCCAGTTACGCACTTTCCGTTCCGACTATAAGAATCAGAATCTTCTGATAGATAATAATATCTCCTTTGTAGACGATAATAATCTTTATGTATGGATTGGCACCTGGAGAGGATTAAACCTCTTCGATAAACAGACCTGCCGGATCATATCCGCTCCCGAAGAAGAACTTCGGGACAGGAGCATTGATGCCGTGGCAAACGGTGAGAATGAAGAGATGTGGGTCAGCTCCCGCAATAAGGTATACCGGTGTGATTCTGCCGCACATATCATAAGAGAGTACGGGCTTGGCGATTCCGGAACGGGATATGCCATCAGTTCTATCTTTACAGATCAGCAGAACCGTCTTTGGGCGGTGGGCTCGTGCGGCATATACCGCTATGAACCGGAAAGCGACTCCTTCTTCCGCTACCCGCCGCTTGGAAACGGACATTCGGCTTACGTCATGCACCAGGACAGAAGTGGGAATTACTGGATAGGTACGTGGGGAGAGGGGTTGTGGCAGTTCTTTCCGGATGCTATGAAAGGAGGAGGGCACTATAAAAGGCACGAGATAGGCAAGAGCGGTTCTGAAATGGTCGTTTTCAGTATAGAGCAGGATGATACATTCGGATATCTGTGGATGCTCTCTTATGCCGGGCTTCATGTGTTCAGGTATACTGATAGAGGGATGTTGGAGAAAGTGGATATACATGATCTGGTAGATACACACATGATGTACACCCGGATTTGTAAAGACCGCGAAGGCAACCTGTGGCTGCCTTCTTATGATATGGCTTACACCATCTTTTTTGATAACTCCAATGTAGACAATTATCTCTTGCCCCAACTCAAGAGACAGATGGGCTGGGATGCCAACATTCTGAATCTTTGCCAGAGCCGGGACAGCATTATGTGGTTCAGACAGGACAGGTACGGGCTGTGCCTCTACGATTTGTCACGGGACCGCTTTGCGGACAGTGGTTTGGGCGAAGTCAATATCATAAAGGAGTCACTCCATAAACCGGGGGTATGGGTCAACTCCAACTATTCTCCGCATGTGATGCGGGTCACACAGCGTGATATGAAAATACAGGTAGAGGAAGACATCAATGTAGGCGGAGTGGCAGATCTGGCAGAAGATAAAGACGGCAATCTGTGGATATCTACCTGGTGGAATATACAGGTGAAATGTCCGGACAACGGCGGATTGGTCGTTTCGGACGAGGGCTTTCCCGGTATGACTTCATTGGTGAAAGATGCAAAAGGAGGAGTATGGGGCATTTCCGGCGGCAAACTCATCAACCGCTTAAAGTATGTTGACGGACAGATTGTGTGTGAGTCGAAAGACAGTATTCCGGCCCTCTCGGACAAGGAAGCGCTGAATGGCATTTGTGTTGATGGAAAAGGCTGCTTGTGGTTGTACACATCCTGGGGACGGATTTTCAGGTCGGATGAGGCGGTAAAGACATTTCAGGGTGTCCCGCTGGATAATGTATTGGATGATTGCACCGTGTTGGGGCTGCTTTCTGACGAAGAGAAAGTGTGGATTGTGACCAACAAGAAAGTGCTTCAATATAACCTCAGGACGCAGACTTTCTTCACTTATTCTACTGCAGACGAGAACATAGGGATAGATGTCTTCAGAAATAAGGCCATCAGTGCGGACGGACAGGGTGGACTCTATGTAGGCGGTCATCGTGGATTTGTTCATATCCGTTCCGGTGGCATGCTGCAGGCAAGTAAAGTCAGGCCGGAGTTGCATATCACCGACGTGAGGGTGGAGGACAAAAGTATCTTCTTTGATGAGGCCTCGGAAAAGAATACGATACGCAAAGTGTATCTGAATCCGGGTGACCGTAACATCGAACTTTCTTTCTCTCCGCTTCTGTATTCGCTGAATGTCAGATATCGTGTGGCTTACCGGATGGAAGGGGCGGACCGGGACTGGATTTATCTGGATTCTGGAAAGTCTTCCGCCTTTTATAACCATTTGCCGAAGGGAACCTATAAGTTCTATGTGAAGCTGGAACATGAACGGGGCAAGTGGACGGAGGCTAAAGTGCTGCTGACGGTTGTGAAAGAGCCTGCTTTCTATGAAACCTGGTTTGCCTATTTTCTTTATACGCTCCTTGTGGCATTATGTTTCTATACGGTAGTCAGGCTCTATATGCGTCGCATCAAACTGAAGAGTGAGATGAAGTTGCAGGAAGAACTGACACGGACAAAGCTGGTCTATTTCACCAACGTATCTCATGAATTGCTGACTCCGCTTACCGTCATATCCTGCATCTCCGATTATCTGGACCAGAAAGCACCGACAGTGCGGCAACAGTCCGTTATGCTGAAGGCAAACGTGGAGAAGCTGAAGAGGCTGATACAGCAAGTGCTAGACTTCCGCAAGATGGATGTCGGCAAGCTGAGACTGAATGTCGCGGAAGGGGATATCCGCGAGTTTATCGAGAATATCTGCCGGATCAACTTCCTGCCGCTTGCCCGGAAAAAGAATATTGAACTGGAGGCTTATATAGAAACCGAAGAAATGCGGGGATATGTTGATTTCGATAAGCTGGACAAGATATTGCACAACCTGCTGTCGAATGCCATCAAATATACGCCGGAGAATAAACGGATCATTGTCCATGCGCAGATTGTTGAAGAGGCAGAACATAAAACACTGGTGGTGAAGGTACAGGATGAAGGTGTAGGCATTCCGGCTAAGGAGATAGAGCACATTTTCACCCGTTTCTACAGCAGCAGGAAGAACCGGGGGATCGATTCGAACGGAATCGGACTCTCACTGACGAAGGACCTGGTGGGCTTGCATCATGGAGACATCACTGTGGAGAGCGTATGGGGGCAGGGCACTTGTTTCACCGTGAAACTGCCTGTCGATAAAGAAAGCTATACGCCCGATGAACTGACGGAAGATGCAGTAGAAATGCAGGAAACAGCCTTGACTGATCAACCGGATACGGATATGACGGATGATGATACGGAAAAGCCCGCTTTGCTGTTGATTGACGACAACACAGAATTGCTGTCGGTCATGAAAGAGATGTTCAGGGAGAAATATAGTGTGCTGACTGCTACAGATGGAGAACAAGCTTGGGAAAAACTGAAGAATAACGAAGTGGATATGATTATCTGCGATGTGATGTTGCCTGATGTGAACGGATGGGAACTTTGTACCCGTATCAAGGGCGACCTGCGTTTCAATCATATTCCGGTTATCATACTTACCGCCCGCAATGGCATCGACGACCGCGTGGCGAGTTACGAGGCGGGGGCGGATGCTTATATAGCCAAGCCGTTTGAGATGAAAATACTTTTCGCGCGGGTGGACAATCTTATCAAAGCTTCGAAGATGCGTCAGGCTGCTTTCCGTAAAGAAGAGAATGTCAGTCTGGAAAGTCTGGCATATCCTTCAGCCGACAAGAAGTTCCTGCAATCGATCATTGACAATATAGAGCAGCATCTCGCTGAGGCGGATTATGATATAGAACAACTTTCGACGGAGATGAATATATCCAAGTCTACACTGTATCGCAAGATAAAGACAATGACCGGAATGTCGTCTCTGGACCTGATACGGAATGTCAAGATGAAACGTGCCTGCATGATGTTGCTCAGCCGTCAGCAGAATATATCGGAAGTGGCATACGCTTTGGGCTTTAATAGCCCGAAATATTTCACTAAATGTTTTAAGGAAGAATTTGGAATTACACCGAGTGAGTATTTGCAGAAGAATGACCGGTAGCGTCTGGAACATCAAGGGGATAAAAATCATTCATTAGGGTGTTCAATCGTGTCATGAAAGATTTGTATCCCCTCAGTAATCTTATTTTGTACCTCAGTTTTATCCCATATGCTTTACTTTGCCTGTGGATAAATGAACTTTTGAATCATATATTATGAGAACTACAAGCAGATTACTTTTATGTTGTGTGATGTTATTCGCATTACTGCCGGATGCTTTGATTCACGCATCCGACCGTAAAATCCTTTTCGATAAAAACTGGAAGTTCCATCGGGGCATTGTTGCCAATGCCGAACAACCGGAATATAATGATAATGACTGGCGCGTGCTCGACCTTCCGCACGATTGGAGCGTGGAACCGCTTCCCATGCAGAGAGAGGGGATTACGGTAGGTCCTTTCTCACGTATGAGTCCGGGTGATGTAGACACCGGTCAGACTATGGGCGGTGAAGGTTGGTACCGCAAATCATTCACCCTCTCCGCAGGTGATGCAGATAAACGCACCGTTCTTTATTTTGAAGGGGCATACAATCAATCCGAACTTTGGGTGAACGGCAGGAAAGCCTGCTTCAACGCTTACGGTTATACTTCTTATCGGGTAGACATCACTCCTTATCTGAATGCTCCCGGCATTCCGAACACGATTGCCGTAAAGGTGGTGAATGCCGGACGTAACAGCCGCTGGTATGCCGGTTCGGGAATCTTCCGCCATGTATGGTTGATAAGAACCGAAAAGCTTTATCTGGACGCATGGGATACCTTTGTTGATGCTTCCGAACTTCAAAAGAAGGAGGTTGTCGTTAAACTTTCTACTGTTGTGCATAACGAAGGCTTGCAAAGCCAATCAGGTAAAATAGGTATTAAAATATATTCACCCGCCGGTGAAGAGGTGTTCACAACTTTACAAGATGTAGAACTCATTGCGGAGACACCGGCGGCAATCTCTTTTTCCATTAAGAAACCTCAATTGTGGTCGGTGGACACTCCCGTATTATATACGGCGGAGATATCACTTTCTTCGGACGGGAGGGAATACGACAAGCTTACTGTTCCTTTCGGCATCCGAACCATCTCTTTCTCTGCTGATAAAGGCTTCCTGTTGAACGGTAAATCCCTGAAATTGAAAGGGGGGTGCATCCATCACGACAACGGACTGCTGGGTGCCGCAGCCATCGACCGTGCCGAAGAGCGTAAGGTGGAGTTGCTGAAAGCCAATGGATATAATGCAGTGAGATGTGCTCACAACCAAGTTTCCGAACATTTCCTTGATGCCTGCGACAAACATGGCATCCTGGTGATTCACGAGACTTTCGACCAATGGCAGAGGGCAAAGCGCGAACAAGACTATCACCGATTCTTTGATGAATGGAGCGACCGTGATCTGGCCGCATCTGTCCGTCGCGACCGTAACCATCCTTCCATCATCATGTGGAGCATTGGGAATGAAGTGGAACAACGTGCCGATGAGCCTGAAGGTGACCTCATTTCCAAAAGACTGGTTAACACCATTCGTCAATACGATACTTCCCGTTTTACCACTATAGGCTCGAATGACTTTTGGGACAGACGCCACTTCACTTGGGATAAGGACTCTTACCGAATCTTCCGGAACCTGGATGTGGCGGGTTATAACTATGTGTGGCACAAATACGAAAGTGACCATGCCGCTTATCCCGACCGTGTCATCTACGGCAGTGAATCCTTTCCGAAAGAGGCTGCGCAGAACTGGAATCTTGTGGAGAAGCATCCTTATATAATAGGTGATTTCGTTTGGACTGCCATCGATTACCTCGGTGAAGCCGGGCTTGCCCATGCCCTTGAACTCGCTTCCGGTGAACATAACCCGCAATTCATGGGTTGGCCCTGGTATAATGGCTGGTGCGGAGACATTGACCTTTGCGGTGATAAGAAACCTCAATCCTACTATCGTGACGTGCTGTGGCGTGAGCGCCCGATAACGATGGCGGTTCATGCTCCCGTCGCTCCCGGTAAGCAGGAAGTGATAAACGGGTGGGGCTGGCCCAATGAGCTTGTGAGCTGGAACTGGAAAGGCTGTGAAGGCCAGACTATGGCAGTGAATGTCTACAGCCGTTCTCCGAAAGTAAAACTCTACTTGAACGACCGTCTGATAGGCGAAAAGGAAACCGGTAAGGAAAACTATACCGCTACTTTTGAAGTACCTTACGAACCGGGTACACTGAAAGCCGTGAATTCGAAAGGTAAGGAAGAATTCATCCTGAAAACTGCCGGAACACCTGCCGCCATTCGTCTGACAGCTGACCGCAGCAGGATTAAAGCCTGCAAAGACGATCTTTCTTACGTGAAGATAGAGCTGGTGGATAAAGATGGAAATGTGGTTCCCGATGCTTTCCTTCCCGTTAAGATAGAATACTCCGGCAAAGGGTGTGTCATAGCCGGTGGTAATGCAGCTTATGATGATATGGAGAGTTTCCGTTCGCTCACTCCAAGAACGTTTCGTGGCAGAGCTGTTGCCATCGTTCAGCCTACGGAAGAAAAGGGCGGAATAGAGGTGAAAGTATCTGCCGAAGGATTGCAGGATGCTTCTGTTCTAATCGAAACGTATTAATCTCTGACATAGCCGACAGTAAGTTGGACAGGCTTCAGCACGGTCCTGCCTTGGCGGGGCTGTGCAGTCTCATCGGCTTTATATTGCTATATATAAGCAGTTTAAAACAATATATAATAAAAGAATCTAACTTATTTTTTAACTTTAATCTAATAAGATGATGAAGTCAGTATTATTGAAAAACAATCGTAGAGTCCTCGCCGGGATACTCGTTTGCACTGGTTTTGTTTGCAGTTATCCCTCTGCTGTCATGGCGGAGCCGGATGGCATCTCAGTGCAGGCAGTTACTCAAAATCAGACACCGCAGAAGCGCACTTTGGTAGGAACGGTCGTTGATGCCTCTACCGGAGAGACACTGATTGGTGTGAATGTGAAAGTGCAAGGCCAGGAAGGGGGCACCATTACCGACATTGACGGTAAGTTCCAGATCAACGTTACCAGCAAGACAGAATTGATATTCTCTTATATCGGTTACAAAACACAGACGCTGATGGTAGGAGACCTGGGTGTGATGACCGTGAAGCTGGAATCGGACAACGAAGTGCTGGATGAAGTAGTGATCGTTGGTCAGGGTACACAGAAGAAGGTATCCGTGACGGGTGCCATTGCCACTGTGAAAGGAGCCACATTAAAGGCACCTTCTTCTTCATTGACCAGTTCACTGGCCGGAAAGCTGGCCGGTGTGGTATCTATGGTGAACAGTGGTGAACCGGGGGCTACTTCGGAGTTTTATATCCGCGGTATCAATACATTCGGTGGTGTGGCCACTCCGTTGATTCTGCTGGATGGTATTGAAATCTCTTCTGCCGACCTGAACCGCATACCGGCGGAGTCCATCGAAAGCTTTTCTTTGTTGAAGGACGCTTCGGCAACCGCTATCTATGGTAACCGCGGTGCAAACGGTGTAATGCTGGTGACTACCAAGAAGGGGCAGGAGAATACGAAAGCTACCATCAACGTTTCATTGGAAGCCTCTTATTTCCGTCCGATGAATGTGCCGAAATTTGCCGACGGTGCCACGTATATGCGGACTTACAATGAGGCGGAGCAAGCCAGAAGTCTGACTCCGGTCACATCTCCCAAATATAGTGAAGACCAGATTCTGAATACGGAACTCGGTACTAATCCTTACGTATATCCTGATGTAGACTGGTTCGATCAGATTTTCCGTTCGGGTAATTACAACCAACGTGCCAATGTGAATGTATCGGGTGGCGGTTCGCGCGTGACTTACTACATGAGTCTCCAGGCCAACCATGACACAGGTCTGCTCGATGCACCGGATTATTTCTATAATCCCAATATCAATCAGTGGCAATATAATTTCCAGAACAATATTTCCTATAAGCTGACCAATACCACTACCATTGATTTGCGCATGATGGCGCAAATAGGTAACCTGCAAGGTCCTAACTACAATGTAGGCAACGACTTGTATAAAAGGGTTATGCGTACCAATCCGGTGGAATTCCCCGCTTACTTCCCGCAACAAGACGGTGATGACGGTTTCATCCGTTTTGGTGGTGCAGAGATCAAACCGGGCGTATTGGGAGTAAATCCGTATGAATATATGATGAGTTCCTTCAAGGAGGTCAACTTCAATACCCTGAATACTTCATTGGCTTTGAATCAGGACTTGAGTGTTATTACGAAAGGACTGAGCCTGAAAGCATTGGTGAACTTTAAAAACTGGTCTGAAACTTCGTATACCCGTAGCATAAAATCAAACATATATAGAGTGAAAGATGGTTCCTATAATCCTGAGACTGGCGAGTTTGATTATCAACTGCTGCAAACCGGTGACCAGTTCCTGAGTCAATCCGGTATAGGCCGTAATTCGGACCAGACTTTCTATTTCGATGCCCGTCTGGACTGGAAGCGCAGTTTTGGTGACCACAATCTGACGGCGATGGCAATGTACATGATGCGTGAATACCGCAGTGATGTATTGCCGAATCGTAACCAGGGTTATTCCGGACGTGTGACTTATGATTATGCCAGCAAATATCTGCTTGAGTTCAATTTCGGTTACAACGGTTCCGAACGTTTGGCTGCCGGTCATCGTTTTGAGTTCTTCCCGGCTGTGTCTGCAGGTTGGGTGGCAAGTTCCGAGAAGTTCTGGGAGCCGATAAGCAAGTATATCAATCACTTTAAGATCAGAGGCTCTTACGGTCTGGTAGGTAGCGATGCTTTTGCGAGTGGAGCACCGCACTTCCTTTATCAGAACAATATCGGCATTGGTGCGGCACACAACTTCTGGACCGGACTTCCTACGAATGAAATCAGTAAGAAAGGGCCCGGGTTCTATGTATTGGCGGTGCAGGACGCAGGTTGGGAACATGTGAAGAAGTTCGATATCGGTTTTGACATGATGTTGTTCAACCAACTGAATATTACCTTCGACTACTTCCATGACAAACGTGAACGTATTTTGATGTCACGTGCCTCTTGGCCTAGTATGTTGGGATATTGGGGATCAAAACCCTGGAGCAACATTGGAGAGGTGGAGAACCAAGGCTTCGAGTTAAGTCTGAACTGGACGAAGCAATTTGGGAAAGACCTGACCTTAGACCTTCGCGGTAACTTTACTTATAACCAGAATGAATATAAGTATGTGGATGAACCCAGTTACCCGTATGTTTGGCAGACCAATACCGGTAAGCCGTTGAATACTGTTAAGGGTTATATTGCCGATGGATTGTTTACAAGTGAAGAAGAAATAGCCAATTCACCGGATCAGTCACAATTGGGTGCTAATATCATGCCCGGTGATATTAAATACCGTGATATAAACGGTGACGGACAAATTACTACCGAGGACCAGGTGATGATTTCGTCTTATGACTGGCATCCCCGTATTCAGTATGGCTTCGGTCTGAATCTTGTTTATAAGAACTTCGATTTAGGTGTGTTCTTCAACGGTTCGGCCAAACGCAAGATAATGATCAATAGCGGAATTGCTCCTTTCCTTTCAGGGGGTGGAGATGGCATAGAAGATGAAACACTGGGGAGAAACCTGATGCAGTGGATTGCCAATGACCATTGGTCGGTGGATAATCCGAATCCGAATGCGGCATATCCCCGTCTGGGATTGACCAAAGCTGATGTAAACAATAACATTCAATCCAGTACATTCTGGCTGCGTAACGGGAATTTCCTCCGCTTCAAGACGTTGGAGATCGGTTATCGCCTGCCCTATTGCCGCATCTATCTGAGTGGTGACAACCTGGCGGTATTCAGTCCCTTCAAGTTGTGGGATCCGGAACTGGCATGGAATGCTTATCCACTGTCACGTACATTCAATCTGGGCGTTCAATTTACATTCTAAGAAACAATCTAATATATTATTGAAGTATGAAACTAACATATAAAATATCCCGAATGGCGCAGGTGTTGATAGCTTCCTGCTGCCTGGCATCATGCAATTATCTGGATGTCATTCCGCCAGCACAGGCTGATTTCAAAGACACTATGAAGGATGAAGAGGCAACCTTGTCTTTCTTATATACTTGCTATGGCGGTACTCCGCGCTCAACCCCTTATCATTATCATGCTTTTGAACAGTCGGCTGATGAGATTATTCAGCCTTATGCTTACTCTAACTGGCAACAGCAAGTGGCGTGGGGAACTATTTCTCCGGCGTATTCCAACAGTTGGGGAGGTGATGATATGAATATCTGGGTTCCCAGTTATAACTGGTTGGGCTATGTACACCATTTTCTGAGTCTGATTGACGAGTTGCAACCGGTAGGAGTTACGGCAGAAGATAAAGAAGAGTACAAAGGCGAATGCTATTTCCTGGAAGCTTATTACCACTTCCGCGTACTCCAAGCTTTCGGACCTTGTCCTATCATTCCTGAGAAAGTGAACCCGAACATTACCTCTTCGGATCTTCCCGGACGTTCACACTTTGACTATTGTGTGAATTTCATTGTGGGCAAGTTGGATGATGCAGCCCGTGTACTTCCCGCAACGCGTCCCAACAATGAACTGGGCCGTGCTACTTCCACTATTGCCAAGGCTTTGAAAGCCCGTATATTGTTGTATGCCGCTTCTCCGTTGTGGAACGGTTCATTCCCCAATCCGCAATGGAAGAACAAGAATTATGAAACGGATGGTTATGGCAACGAACTGGTAAGTTCCAGCTACGACCGCGAGAAATGGACACGTGCCCTCGCTGCCTGCCAGGAAGCTTTGACGGCAGCTAAAGAAGCGGGTTACCAACTCTTTGACATCGAAACGGCGAATAAGAAAGCCGACCGTGACGGAATAGCTCTTCCTTTTATTCCGGGACGTGAAGAAGACACCGAAGAGAACCGTGAATTCAAAGAACGCGTACGTATGTTCCAGTACATGGTTACTGCCAATGAAGGCGATAACAACAAGGAGCTGATCTGGGCGCAGCGTATTGAACTGGATGGCCAGAATGGTGGAGAAGGTACAGACTGCCGCTTGCCGAACAAAGTAGTGAAAAGAAGTAATGGCGTTTATGTAGGAGGTTGGGCAGCTATGGCTCCGACATTGTATTCCGTACAGCACTTCTACACCGAGAACGGTAAATTGCCGGCACAGGACCCTAACTTCTATCCTGAAGAAGAATGGTACACCCGTTTCTATGAAGGTACTCAAAGTCCTGCTCTTGCAACTGACAAACTGGATGGTGAGGATGTGAAGAATGATATAATCAAAATGCACGCTAAGCGCGAAGCCCGCTTCTATGCGTGGATTGTATTTGATGGTACTCAATATAGTTCGAAGATTAATAATGGGAACCCCTTGTGGATAAACCTCAAGAACACCAATACGAACGGATATAATACCGGAAATACCCGTAACTGTGCAGGAACCGGTTATCTGTCGAAGAAGTTCATTGATCCTAATATCTACTTTGGCGCCGATGGTACCCGTCAGCATACAGCTCCCCGTCGTCCGTTGATCCGTATGGCCGAGCTTTACCTGAATCTGGCCGAATGCTATGCAGCGTTGGATAATGAAGGGGAGGCTCTTGCCAACCTGAACGAGATTCGTCGCCGTGCCGGTATCTCCGAGCTGACGGGAAGTGATGTGACAGGCAGTATGACCTTGACTGACTGGGTGCGCAATGAACGGTTTGTAGAACTCTTTGAAGAAGGACACCGCTACTATGACCTGCGTCGTTGGGCAATTGCTCCTCAGATGTTGAAAGCCGGTATGCGTTATGGTCTGGATGGGTTGCGTGTGAATCCGAGCTTTGAGGACTTTAACAAGCCGACTTTGGTCAACCAACCGTTCAAATGGGATGACAAACTGTATTTGATGCCCGTTTGGTCACGCAGTGACATGGACGAGCTTTACAGCAACCCGCAGTTAGTGCAGGCACCCGGTTATTAATCAATCTCTAAAAAAAACAATACGTTATGAAAATAAGAACAATCTTGTTGACAGGGGGCTTGGTGTTGCTGGGCGCCTGCAGTGAATCAAAATATGATTTGGACCAACTGGTACCCCAAGAGTACCATAAAATGTTGTATGTGAACAACAGTGGCAAACAGGAAGTGACGCTGTATGATACGGATGCAGACAATGAATATACACTTTCGGTAGTAAAGGCCGGAAGCGAGCCTACACTGACGGCAAGTGCCAACATCAAAGTGCTGACGCAGGCCGAGCTTGATGCGGAATATAGCGAACCGGAAGCGGTGAACTACCGACTGATAGGTACGGATGCTTACTCTTTAGCGATGACGAACCTGGACTTCTCATCAGCCGACCGTTACAAGCTGGTCACTATCTCCTTGAAACCCCAAATGGTGAAGGCTGCCTTGGAGAGCAATCCGGATGCAGTGTGGGTATTGCCGTTGAAGGTAGTCAGCGAAACGGACTCCATCAATGCAGAAAAGAATGAATTGTTTCTGCAACTGAAAGCGGTGATTACGCCTGCCGTAGGATTTACCGACCCGACGCTTGTGGTACAGCAGTACCAATACGGTTCCGTCTCCACCATCACACAGAAAGTGAAGTTCGGCCTCGATACGAATAACTTATGGGATCTGACGGCAAAATTGGTAGTGGATAACGACTATGTTCAGGAATATAACCGGGACAACGGCACGGATTATAAGACGTTGTCTGAAGACTTTTATACCGTGCCGGAAACAGCGGCATTGCCTGTAGGAACTACTACTCTTGAACTGGAAGTATCGGTGAACGGCGGCCAACTGACACCGGGCGATTATATGTTACCTGTCAGGATTGCGGAAGTTTCCCAGTTTGAGATATCTGAGGCGAAAGCCGTGTATCCGCTGGCTATCCGCATCATGGGAAATAAACTGGACCGCACGGGCTGGACAGCAGAAGCCGATACGGAAGAACTGACGGGTGAAGGTGCCGGAAACGGTGTGGCAGGATGTGTATTGGATGATAATCCCGGCACGTTCTGGCATTCCACCTGGCAGACCGGTAACAGGATTCCTCTCCCTTACGAGTTGATTATAGATGCCAAGAAAGAATATACTTTCACCCAGTTTGCCTTGATGCAGCGGCAGCATGACAGCAACAGGGATACGAAGGCAGGCGAATTCTATATCAGCTCCGATAAGGAGAACTGGACAAAGGCAGGCAGCTTCAACATGCAGCAGGTACTTGAAGCCCAGACGTTCGGTGTTACTCCGACGAAGGGCCGTTATGTCAAGATAAAGATGACGGAAAGTTTCAGAGACGGTTATTGCTCTTTGTCCGAGGTTTACGCTTACGGTCTGGAGTAACTGACTGACTTGGAAATCTGACAGGAGGAGAGTGTATCAGAAATGCTGCACTCTCCTTTTTTTTATTGATTCTTGCTTTTGACTCAAAAACGGTATTTTTGGGCAAGATTCTGCCCCTTGCCTTTGCGCTACATCATCTATCTTTGTGATTAAACAGTTGTATATCTAATACCAAACAAATGACTTTATGAAGCAAAATCTTTTATGCCTTGCGGCAGCCGCACTGTTGATGAGTTCGTGCGGTGGCATTGTGCCGGAAGAAGAACTTGAGATGCCCGAAGGTTACTATGCCGAAGGAGACATACTCCATCCGAAGGAAGTCTGCAACCACCTGACGGGTGAGGTGAGACACGGCAGCTTCCGCTGGACTACCGAACCTGTGCCCGGATGGACCTTGCAGACCGGGGAAACCTCGGCTGCCGAAATGAAACTGACGAAAGAGAATCCGAAATTCCAGTCCGCCCCGAACAACCTGAAAGTGACCATCGAGGACGCTTCTACTCCTGTCCGTCTGGTAAACAGTGGATATTGGGGAATGAATCTGGTGAAAGACGACTCCTATCTGCTGCGTGTCATCCTACGTACTTCGGCCGACTATAAAGGTAAAATAACTGCCCTTTTGCTGTCCGATAAAGACGAAGTCTTGGCTTTGGCGCCCGCCTTTCTCTTATATCATTCTGAGGGTGAAAGCGAATTGATAAAGAGTAACCGGATATGATGGAAAAAAGTCATCGAAACATTCGGTTTGCTTACATATACTGTTTGCGAAAAACTTGAAATGGAAATCTGCCGCACGTTATATTGCATATACATGCGGCAGATTTGCATTATTCCTCCTGTCTATACGGACTTTATTCATTGGATATATACTTCCGACAGATTGCATCTCTATTCCGGACAGATTGCATCTCTATATCGGACAGGTTGCATCTCTATATCGGACGGATTGCATGTCTGTATCGGACAGATTGCATATACTATTCGGGCAGACTGCTTGTTCTTTAGCGGCAGAATGTATGTAGTTTCGGATTATTAGAGTTGTATGCATTTTTGTATTGCACTGCCTGATAAGAGGATATGGAATTTCACTCGCATATTTCGGGCGTCATGTGTCTTTGTACTTAAAAAATGGATTCTCGCAGGACTGAAAATACAAAATGTCACAATGAATCATCTTACAAATAATTTATATCAATGGGATAAACTTATTTTTGCTGATAAAGTCTATCTTTGTATCCTATAAACCTATGAATCACTGTTTGATATGAGAAATTACAAATCCATTATCCTGCTTGTTCTTTTCTGCTTTTCCTGTTCGTCTTTGTTGCACGCCTCCAACAATCCTGTTTCCATCGGCAAGTTGAAGGTGGAATATGCCGAAACCCCGTTGGGAATAGATGTGGAGAAGCCCCGTTTCAGTTGGCAGATGGAAGTGGCGGACCATGAAAGGGGATATTTCCAGACGGGCTATCAGATTCTGGTTGCCACCGAAAAAGGGCAACTGGTGTGGGATAGCGGAAAGATAAAGAGTGACCTTTCATTGAACATCGAATATGCCGGTGACTCCTTGCAGTCTGCTACCCGTTATGCCTGGCGCGTGAATGTCTGGAATCAGAAAGGTGAGCAAACCTCTGCAAGCTCCTGGTTTGAAACCGGACTGATGAGCAGCGACTCCGCTTATCAGGGATGGAGCGGCGCCAAATGGATTGGCGGGGGAGATGAAGACATGGTGCTGTATTCCCATTATCTTCCGGTGTTTAAACTGAACTTCTCCTTACAACTGGACGAGGCATCCGCAACTACCCGTGCGGCCTTTATCTATGGCGCCAACGACGAACGTCTGATGGATAAGAACAAGAACCTCTACCATCTGGAAAACAAGCCGGATGAAGCTTATATCAAAATAGAACTGGACATCGCCCCGCTCGCTAAGGGCAAAGAAGCGTTGCTGAATGTTTACAGGGTAGGTTATCATCCGGATGATAAGCGTGATACTCCCTTTAAAAGTTTCCCTGTTCCGCAGCACCTGATTAATAAAGGCAATCAATATGCCCGGCATAAGATAAGCCTTACATCCGACCTGGGCTTTACGAGATTTTATATTGATGATGCAAAAACGGGAACTGATCATACAAAAGCGGAAATTAATGACGCAAAGGCAGGAACTGATAAAGTAAAGACCGAAATAGGTTCCGTCAATCTGAACCCCTTGGGACAAGGAGGAGACTTTATCGCTTTTCCGGTGGTGGGCGACCTCGGTTTTGCTGTCCCTGCCGGACAACGGGCCACTTTCTCAAAAGTGGAGATTGCCAATTTCAGAAGTCCTGCCAATGTGATAGCAACGGTGAAGGATAGGGGGTATCGTGTGGCAGGTGATGCTTCCGGTGCTTTTGAAACGTTCACTCCGAAAGGAAATTCGGTTCCGATGCTCCGTACTGTCTTTACTTCATCCGATGCAAAGGTTGCCAAAGCACGTTTGTACGTCACCGCACGCGGTATTTATGAAATCTATCTGAATGGCAAGCGGGTGGGAGACGATTATTTCAATCCCGGAATCACCCAATACAATAAGACTCACCTATATCAGACGTTCGACGTGACGGATTATCTGCATTCCGGCGATAATGCCCTCGGCGCTTTGCTGGCGGAAGGCTGGTGGAGTGGTGGTTCTACCTTCATGGGCGGCTATTGGAACTTCTTCGGAGACCGGCAGTCGTTGTTGGCGAAGCTGGTCGTTACTTATGCGGACGGCCAGGAAAAGGTGATAGTCACTGATCCCTCCACATGGCAGTACTTCAACAACGGACCTGTGGCTTACGGCAGTTTCTTCCAGGGCGAAGTGTATGATGCTCGGAAAGAACCGAAGGTGGAAGGTTGGAGCACGGCTGCTTATAACGCAGTTGGCTGGAAACCTGCAAAGGAAGTAGAACTGGAAAGGAATATTTGTCGGGAGGGGAATCCCGGTGCGGATGATTACTCCGGTTTTACACTTATCGGACAGTTCGGCCAGACGGTGAAGGAGATTGACGAGCTGACGGCTGTTTCGGTTGAAGAAGTCCGCCCCGGTGTGTTTTTGTATGATATGGGACAGAATATGGTGGGTGTGCCCAAAATCACTCTTTCGGGCATGAAGCCCGGAACGAAGATCAGCCTTCGCTTTGCCGAAGTGAAATATCCGGATCTGCCCGAATATGCGGGAAATACCGGCATGATTATGCTTGAGAATATCCGTGCGGCTATGGCACAGGACATTTATATCGCCCGGGGCGGGCAGGAAACCATCCACCCCCGCTTCACTTATCACGGTTATCGCTTGTTGGAGATAACGGGCATTGACCGTCCTTTGCCGCTGGAGTCCGTAAAAGGAGTGGTGCTCAGTTCCATCCATCAGTTGGCCTCCCGTTACGAAACTTCTAATGCGAAGGTGAACAAACTCTGGGAGAACATCACCTGGTCTTCATACGGCAATTTCGTTTCTATCCCTACCGACTGTCCGCAGCGCAACGAGCGCCTGGGATGGATGGGAGATATCTCGGTATTCTCGCGCACGGCAACCTATCTGGCGGATGTGCCGCAGTTCCTGAGGAGGTATCTGCGCTCGGCACGCGATTCGCAGCATGCGGACGGACGTTTCCCGGACATAGCTCCCCTCGGCATCGGCTTTGGCGGCCTGTTGTGGGGAAGTGCGGGGATAACGGTGCCTTGGGAATGTTATCAGCAATACGGAGATAAAACTCTACTTGCCGAACACTATGAAGCCATGAAGCGCTATATCTTCTATATTCTTGAAAACACAATCGAGACGGAAACGAATCTGATAGTGCAAAACAGAGCATGGGGGGACTTGTGCGACTGGCTGGGGCTGGAAGACGAAAAGAATGACAAGTCGCTCGTATGGGAAGCCTATTTCATCTACGATCTGGAATTGATGGGCAAAATGGCCGCTGCCTTGGGCAAGACCGTTGAGGCGGAGTGGTACAAAGAACTTCATGCAGCCAGGAAGGACTTCTTCAATAAGACCTATATACAGCCGGGAACAGGGAAAACTATCTTCTCGGCTTTCGTGCCTGAGAAGAAAGGGACATTTGTAGATATACAGACCTCCTACGTATTGCCGCTGGCTTTTGATATCATCGATAAAGAGAACAGGAGCAAGGTGGTGACGAACTTGGCGAAGACTGTTACCCGTAAGAATACCACCGATAGCGGAAAGCAATGTCCCGCCTACTCGTTAATGACCGGTTTCATCGGTACGGCATGGATCAGCAAGGCGTTGTCCGATAACGGGTATACCGACCTCGCTTATCGGTTGTTGCAGCAGACCGGTTATCCGTCATGGCTGTATTCCGTAGAACAGGGAGCGACAACGATCTGGGAACGTCTGAACTCTTATACCCATACTGACGGCTTCGGAGGAAACAACCGGATGAATTCTTTCAATCACTACTCCTTTGGTGCGGTGGGTGCCTGGATGTACGGTTACTCTCTGGGCATACAACGGGATGAAAACAATCCTGCCTTCAAGCACTTCCTGCTTAAACCAGAGATAGACCCGACGGGGCAGATGACGTTTGCAAAGGGGCATTATGATTCCATGTACGGGCGCATTGAAAGTAGCTGGAAAGTGGAGAACGGAGTCGTGCATTATGAGTTTACGGTTCCCGGAAATACCACGGCTCTGCTTTATCTGCCTGCTTCATCGGCGAGATATGTCAGGGAGCATGGAAGAATCATTAGTAAAAAATGCAAGGGAGTGGAGTATGCAGGTGAGAAGAATGGAAAGATGTTGCTGAAACTCCAATCCGGGAAGTATTCGTTTGAGGTGCGGAAGAAGAGCTTGGTTAAAAAGTGAAAGTAATCCGGGCAATTGACGCCTGAGGCTGCGGAGGCTAACGCTTGTAGGAGTGTAGCCTCTCGCTTGTACAACCGTAGCCTCTCACTTGTGTTATATAGTTTATTTTCTTTGTTGCAAAGATACGGGAATTGGAATTGCGGTATTGTATACAGATTACTGATTGTTATACCAATTTTACGGGGATATATCTCATCAATTGTCCTGTACATCGGCTTGCCGACTGAAAGCATCTCCTGAAGGAATATTATTTGCTTTCAGTCAATACCTTTTGGTAAATAAGGGTTTTACTTGACAGTAAGTCCTGTGTAAAAATGCACAAGAAAGGAAGCAATGTTTTAATGGTTATCATTGCTTCTTTTGCCCCAAAACAAGTAATGATATTGATTGGGAGATACTATTTAATAAGGTCGGATAACGCATTTATATATCCAATACATACCTTCAGAAGATATTTTCAGCCGGAAAGCCGATAAACAGGACGATTGATTGGGGGTTGAAAGAACTGAAAGGTAGTAAGAGAACTTTTTGCAGGTCACATGCGAAACTTAAATTAACAAGTACTGATTCGACATTAGTTTGAGGGATTAAAAAAGACTTAACCGGAAGATGGAAACGAATAATCCTTCTTCCGGTTACAAAGTTATGGTTTCTACCGTTAGAGTGCTGTGTATAAATAACCGGTTATATCTTTTTGATATTAGAACTGTATAATAGCTGTTTATTTGTATGGTAGCTTACAGTCTTCCATAGATAATCCCATATCTTCTGCCTGATAATCCTTTAAGCCGGATCTTTCTTCCATACCAGCAACGCCAGCACTACTGACAGCAGTGCCGCGCCAATCCAGAACCAGTTGATATAGGTGAAGTCATACGTATCTGTTCCGTTCACTACGGTCTTATGCCCTTCTATCAACACACCGCTCATTACATCCTGCAATCCTGCACCGATGTAACTGGCGATGCCTACTACTCCGAGAGCGGCTCCCGAAGCATTGCGTGGAGCAATGTCGACGGCCATCAGTCCGCCGAGGAAGCAAATCAGCACACCGATGCCTATCCCGAACAGTACCATCGCCAGAGCGTCCAGCCAGAAATGTACGCCGGGTACCAGTAGAAACAAGCAAAGCGCCAATACATTCGTTAATCCGAATATAAGTGCCGGTGCGTTACGGCGTCCCTTAAACAGTTTGTCTGAGATTACCCCGGAAAGTATGGTACCTATGATGCCGCATACCGAACTGATAGAGATAATGAAACTGGCATCCAATGTTGAGTAACCTTTCTGTGCCTCCAGATAAAATATCCCCCAGCTATTCACCGCATAACGGCTGATGTACATGAATGCACTGCTGAGGGCAAGTATCCAGATTGCCGGATTCCTTAATACGGCTTTCTGCGCACGGTTAAATTCTTTCGTCTCCAGTGCACTCATCACTTTCTTTTCTTTCGGTGCGTTGACCGGAGGAAGCCCCTGGCTTTCCGGTGTATCGTGAAAGAAGCGCCAGACAAGTAATGTGCCTAATAGACCTACCATGCCTGCACCCAGAAATCCGTAACGCCATCCGAGCACACTTACGATGGAGGCCACAATGATGAATGTCATTGCTTCGCCTATGTTGTGGCTGGCACTCCAGAAACCATAAAATGAACCGCGTTCTTCGTCTGTGAACCAGCGTGATAACCCTACGACGCAGGATGCCGCTCCCATAGACTGAAACCAACCGCTGATGCCCCATAAGATGGCAAACAAAATGAATGAGTTCACAAAGCCCAGGCACAGGTTCACCAACGCCGTCACCAGCAATCCCGTTGACATGAAGCGGTTGATGTTGCTCCTGTCCGCTAAGAAACCGTTGGAGAACTTACCTATGGCATAGGTGAAGAATAGTACGGAACCGATGATGCCTAGTTCTGTTTCGGAGAAGATTCCTTCATCTACAATCGGCTTCTTAACGATGTTCAGGCTCAGGCGGCATACGTAGTACATACTGTATCCGAGGGTTGCCGCAAGGAAAGTGGACCATTGCAGACGCTTCAACCGGCGCTTCGGTTCGGGTAAAGCCTCCCCGTTACAAGGTGCCGGTACCGACACCCTGTAAAAATCAATGATATGTTTCAACATGCTTTTCTTTTTTAGTTGTGCAGTTTCTTATCCTTTAAGTATTGCAGTAATATAGCGGGACGGTCTGTCTGAATCAGCTTTGCTCCCTGGTTGATGATCCATCCCCAGCTCTCGTCCGGCTGATGCAGCTCTACGGCACGGTCGTCATCATGTCCGCCGCAAAGTTCGGGCCAGAGGGAGTTGATGAATAGCTTTGCTCCACTATCGTGAATCTTCTTGATGAGGCGCTGCACTTCGGGGCTGTCGTTATTGAAGACCAGTTCAAAAGCCTGTGGTTGCACGTGTTCCAGATATCCGTCGATGATAGCTTCCGCCCCCTCTTTATGTAACTGGATGACAGGCATGAAAATCATTCTATCCAGCACTTCGCCGTGCTCGGCTTTCACTTGTTCGTAGGGCAATTCGGCTTTCATGATACATTGCTGTACGGTACCTGTTTTCTCCAGAATGGCATAGGCTTCTTTGAAGTAATCATAGCCTTTATCGACATTTACCATAATCTTGCCTTTGCATAATTCCATCACTTCCTCAAAAGTAGGTATCAGATGCCGGGTCTTATGTCCGGCTCCGTTTCTCATTTGAAACCGGTGAAGTTCCTCTAAAGTATAATCTTCGGGCTTGCCTTTACCGGTAGTGGTACGGTCTATTGTTTTATCGTGCATTAGAATAAGGTGTCCGTCTTTGGTTCGTTTTAAGTCAATTTCAACCATATCCACACCCATATCAATGCAATTCTGAATGGCTTGCAATGAGTTTTCAGGAGCGTTCCGCCAGTCTGCACGGTGGGAAACTACTAATATGGTTTTATCTGCAGCTTCGTGAAACGCTTTACAAACTTTATCGACAGGCTGTTGTCCGGATAAGGCAACGGCATAGAATGATAAGAGACAACTTAGTAAAAAGATATTTTTTCTCATGGTTTTATTATTTTATGTTTTTGAATATTTCTGATTTATATAGTACGCAACTTTCCGATATAGGCATCGCGTCATTAAAGACATATATGCGATATTCATCGCCCCCGGGGTACACACGCACCATGATATGCCCTTGATGTGATATCATCCTGTTGACAATGTCACCGATAACGATTTTAGTGGCCGGATGCATGTTGGTGGAAAATACGTTTCGCTCTTCCGGGTAAATTTCTTTGGAGAAGAGGCGATGTAATACGGTATGGTTGGGATGTAAAGCATCCCAGGTTGACATAATAATGTTCCGGGGTGATAAATTCCGGAGAAAGTTCTCATTGGTTCCGTCCTCATATCCATGATGATTGAGGACAGCCACTTCTACTTTGCCCACAACATCGGTAACCGGAGTCTCTATATCATGCCACTTCGGGCGTCCCGGACGGGGAAAACCGGGAATATCTCCTCCCGTGTAATAATCAAACGAACCATAACTTAGTTTGATAACACAACTATACATATTTTCTCTCGGCATCTCCTTTTGCAGATAGTCCTTCCGGGCTGGAAATAATGAACTGCTTCCTGCCTTGCCATTCCATACCTTGCCATTGGCATATATGTTCCGTACATAAAAAGACGGGTACTTTTCCGGTTCATGACATAGCCTGAACTGCTTGCAGGAGCCTACAGAAAATGTTTCACGTTTGCTTTGGCCGGCGATTGTGTTTATAAACTTATGATAGTTGGCATAGCAGGGGTCGTTTGCAGAAGGAGGCATGAAGTCATCCCCTCTGTCCACAATGACGTTGGCCGGAAAACTCTGGTATACTTCAGAAATACCGGTCAGATAATACCTGCCTTTACTCTCTTTTTTATGCAATCGGCTACCTATATGATCCGCGTGATAATGCGTCAGAAGATAGTAATCAATGGATTTCTTATTATGGGGGATGAAGAAGCGGATGTAATCGGCAATCCACTCGCCAGCCCTTCGGGTGGTGTCAGGTTTCGCAGCAACGACTCTCTCATTGGCTCTGTTATTGTCTCCTGCATCAATCAGCATCGTACTTCCATCGGGCAATATACAGAATGTACAGTCTCCCCTCCCGGTGTTGATGTGATGAATATCCAGATAACCTTCTTGCCATTGAGGCAGTTCTTGCGAAGAAGCCCATACGGTTACTAAGGCAAATAGCAAGCTCCAAATGTATTTCATGCTTTTAGGTTTAAAAAAGGAGGGCATGTCAAAAGCCACTTATGTATTTCAGGTGAATGATTATTAGCACCATACACAATGCAATACTTTTGACATAACCTCGCTTGATAAATACTCGGATTAATTATATCCCGGATTCTGGGGAAATGTTTCCGGATTGTTCACCAGGTCGACCTCCGTTTTGGGTATCGGATATAAATACTCATTTTTAGTTATCGTGAAACCTACTTTAGCCATGGCTTCTATTGCTGTATCGGTACGGATCAAATCGAACCAGCGATGCAACTCAAACGGGAACTCTAGTCGGCGTTCTTCTAACACTGCCTTGCGAAAGGTGCTTTGGTCTTTCAAGTCGGTTATTTCATACTCTACTGCTTTTGCGCGTTTGCGAACCTGATTCAGGTAATTCAGTGCCTTGCTGGTATCGGAATTTTCGTAAGCCATTTCATTGTGAGCTTCCGCACACATCAGGAGTATATCCGCCCATCTGAGCAGTGGCAAATCAAATCCAACCTTTGCTGTGGTAGCGTCGAATGTATCGTAGTATTTGGCAATTACATTGTTGTTGGCATCCACTTTCTTATACTCAATCATTGCTTTGCGTTCGTCCGTGCTTCCATAAGACGTCAGAAGTTGACTGTCGATGACTGATTTATCTTTAAAATAGTCATTATATCCGTGTCCTTCACCGAGAACCGATTTTGAATAGCGGACAGCGAATAAGATTTCTTTGTTCATTTCCCGGTTGACATCAAAGACATCTGCCACTGTATTTTGTAGTCCATATTCAGATGAATAGTCTTTGATGATGTTATCCAGTAGGGATGCTGCTGCCGACCATTTCTGTTGTGTCAGATAAACTTTTGCCAGCAGTGCTTTTGCCGCTACAGAGGTGGCTCGTCCCAGATTGTCGTCGTCATAGGAGGAAGAGAGCATGCCGGATGCTGTCTCTAAATCATCTTCTATGGCTGTGTAGATATCTGATACGGCACTACGTCCATAGCCTTTGGCTTCGGCAGCCGTCACCGGTTTCAGGATCAAAGGGGCATTTCCCCAAAGGCGGACAATGTTGAAGTATGCCAGAGCCCGCAGGAATGCAGCTTCCCCTTCATATTGTTTTTTCAGGTCGGCGTTGGTGACTACATCTATATTTGCCAGTACATTATTGCATCTGTATATCTGATTATATAGTTCTTTCCATGCGTAGCGGATAACATTATTACCGGAGGTAGCCGTAAAGTTATCGATGAAGTAGAACATACCGGCAGATCCACCGGGATTGATATCTTCCACGTTATCGGATCTTAACTCCATGAGAGAGATGAAATACTCGCCATATTGGTAGGTTCCTTGTAAGGAAGCATAACAAGCTGATAAAGCTGATTTTATATCTGAAGTATTTTTATAGTAATTTGCTGAAGAGGCTTCGGATATAGGTGTCAGGTCAAGAAAATCACTACATCCGGTAAGCAACAAAGATGCAAAGGCTACAATATAATATTTAATTTTCATATCTTGATTATTTAAAAGGTTACGTTTAATCCGAATACAAATGATTTAGACAGAGGGTATGTTCCATAATCAATACCGGGAGTCAATGAGCCTCCTTTCATATTCACCTCAGGGTTGTATCCGCTATATTTGGTAAAGGTGAAAGGATTCTGAGTGGAGAAATAAACTCTCGCACGGCTGATTCCTACATTGGTTAGCAATGATTTAGGCAGAGTATATCCGAAAGTAATGTTTTTAATTCTCAAATAGGAGCCATCTTCGATATGCCAGGTAGAAGTCGTGCCATTCATACCGGTTGCACTTCTGTTTGCGCGTACCACCTGACCGTTGCCCGGATTGCTTTCTGACTGCCAACGGTTCAATGCATCCACCTGGCAATTGTTTCCTCCTTCCATATTGTCAATGTAACGGCGGAATATATTAGCAATCTTATTACCTTGCACTCCTTGCAAAGCAACCGAAAGGTCAAACCATTTATATTGCAGTTCCGTAGAGAAGCCATACGTAAAATCAGGCATATAATTTCCTGTAATGGTACGGTCGTTTTCGTCGATTTCCATATTGCCATCCATATCCTTGAAGCGGAAGTCTCCGGGCTTTGCACCATTGACATGTGCATATTTACGCTGGCTCTTGTCCGAATTTTGGGAATTATCTATTTCTGCCTGATTGGCAAATACACCGTCTGTTACCAAGGTGTAGTAATTGCCGATGGGTTCTCCGACTTTGGTTATGAAGGTGACACTCTCAGAGGTGGTAATCATCTCGTCAACACCGCCCAAGTCTTTTACCTCATTGCGGTTGGCAGATATGTTGAAGCGGTTGTTCCATGTAAAGTCTCCCCAGGTATTTGTAGTGGAAATGGCAAATTCAACGCCTTTATTATTTACTTTCCCAATGTTCATGGGTACTGTGCTGAATCCCGAGAATTCAACAACCGGCACATTCAGCAGCATATCAGTTGTATTACTATTATACAAATCCAGTTCCAGTGTCAGCATGTTGAACAGCCCTATTTCCAGACCAAGATTAAACATGGCTGTCTTCTCCCAGCCTAAATCGGGGTTTCCGGCTGTTGCAGGGCGCAGACCGCTGGATAAAGTGCCATCTCCTTTGCCGAATACATAATTGTCTTCCTGCAAGGTAGCGTAGTATTCGTAGTTGCCTATATTGAAATTACCACTGATACCATAGCTTGCCCGCAGCTTCAGGGAAGAAAGCCACTTTATATCTTTCATAAAGTCCTCCTCGCTGATATACCATCCGGCTGAGGCTGAGGGGAACATACCCCAGCGGTTGTTTTTTCCGAAACGGGAAGAACCATCTGCACGCATGGCTGCCGACAACAGGTATTTTCCTTTATAAGAGTACTGTACGCGTGCCAGGGCAGATAATAATGACCATTCGTATGCAGTAGCGCTCCAGTTTGTAATGGCTGATGCTGCGTTCATGGTATGCACGAGGTCATTGGGATAGCCGTTACCGGCTATTAATGAAGTGTTGACAGACTCTTTCTGTGCGGTCCATCCTGTTATTGCTGACAGGTGGTGCGCTCCTTTGATTGTTGTGGTGTATGATAATGTGTTCTCCCACACCCAGTTCAACATATTCTTATCCCGTTTTGAACCCTCGGGCACTGAGGGCGGGAGTCTGTCTAATGAAGTCGGTAGAGTAGAGGGTCTATAATACGAACGGCTATAGCTGTTGAAGTCCACACCGAAACTTGTCTTGAACTTCAGGTTCTTATACAGTTCATATTCGCCGTAAATGTTTCCCATAAACCGGTAACGTTTCATCTGGTCTTCTTTCTCGTTTGCCAGAGCAACGGGGTTGATGATTTGCGGATGTCTATACTGCCAGTTCCATTGGTCGAAATTATAAGATCCGTCGGCATTGTATACAGGCATGATGGGGGACATGGCCAGGGCCGAAGCTACAATTGTTTCTTCTTTATATCTGTCTTCGGTCGGGACGATGTTGTACACTGAATAGTTGAAAGAGAGGTTGGTGCCGAATGTGAACTTCTTATAGTTGGCATCCACTTTCCCTCTGGCGCCCATCTGTTCAAAGTCCGATCCGATAACGATTCCTTGCTCTTTCATGTAATTACCGGAGATAAAATATCTGGCAGCCTTGTTTCCTCCGGATAAGGAGAGGTTATGGCTTGTGACAAGGCCGGTTCTCATGACTTCGTCTTGCCAGTCGGTATTTGTCAGGCCGGTTTCACCATTGATATATGGCATAATCTCGGGAGGAAGCAAATATGCCTGGTTAATTACGTCCGGTGCCTTTCCTAATTTCTGGTTACGCACTTCGTTGGAGTCGTGGATACTGCCTTCAATGCCTTTACTTGTCAATAAATCAAGGTAAGCATTATTGTGTCCGTCGTAGGATAACCATGCATATTCATAGGCATCCAGCATATCTATCTTTTTGGTCCGTTGCTGGAAACCTGCGTAGCCGTCATATTGTACGGTCGGTTTCAGGTCTTTTCCTTCTTTCCCTTGCTTGGTGGTGATGATGACAACACCGTTGGCACCTCTTGAACCGTAGATTGCAGCAGCCGAAGCATCTTTCAGGACTTCGATGGACTCGATGTCATTCATGTTGATTGAACTCAGAGGAGATACATTCTGTCCTGTTCCGCTTCCGGCTTCGCTGGACATAGGGAAACCATCCACGACATACAATGGCTCTGTTCCGGCAGTAATACTACCACTGCCTCTCACCTTGATGGATAGTCCACCTCCGGGAATCCCGTTAGGTTGGGTTACTTGTACGCCGGTCATTTTACCGACGAGGGCCTGATCGACACTGGAAACCGGAACAGCCAGTTCGTTGGCTTTCATTGAGGAGATGGAAGTCGTTACATCACATTTGCGCTGTACGCCGTATCCCACGACAACCACTTCATCCAGTATTTCGCTGTCTTCCTTCATGGTTACTTTAGATAACATCCTGTCACTTGCTTTGAATGTTAATGTCTTGTAACCGATGAAGGAGATGGTGATTTCGGCATCTTCCGGAACATTGGCCAGTGTATACTCGCCGTCTACATTGGTGATGGTGCCCAGAGTGGTTCCTTTCACTGCGATGCTGGCTCCGATTACCGTTTCTCCCTTTTCATCGACAATCGTTCCTGTAATCGTCTTAGTCTTCTGGTTCACTGCTTCTTTTTTCAGCAATACCACTACTTTGTCTTTCTCCATCCTGTAAGTAAGCTCTTTTCCCGCCAGCGCTTTCTGCAAAGTCTGCTCGATGGTGGCATTGCTTACATTGAAGGAGACGGGCTGATCGAGCCCTGCCAGCTTCTCGTTGTAGAAGAACTTGTAGTCACTTACCTGCTCAATCTTTTTTAGTGCGGCACGCAACGGTGTGTTTTCCACAGTGACGGTGATCTGTGAGAAAAGGCTGAGTGATACACTCAAGAACAAGGTGAGGCAAAGCGCTCGCATAGTTCTTAGATTCTTTGGTTTCCTGTTTTTCATATCAAATAAATTAAGTTGGTTTGATAGGTATACAGGCTTCCTTATGCCGCCGTCCAAGCGGCTTCTCTCTTTTAACTCACATTAACAAACTAACGGCTATTTCTCCTTTAATACAATGACCGAATCCTCTACCTCGTAGCGGAACGGAGAAGTCAGCATGATAATGTTCAAAGCGTTCTGTATACCTCCACCGGGTATGGTGCCGGTGAAACGTTCTTCTGATATTTTGGATGAGTCAATGCGTATTGTGACGTCATAGACCCGTGATAGGGCTTTCATGATATTCTTCAGAGATTCGTTCTGAAAGTAGAGGTTGCCTTTCGTCCAATTTACGTAGTCGTCAGGGTAGACTTTCTCAGTGCTCAGTTTGCGGGTGGACTTGTTATAGTTTATCTTTTCTCCCGGACTGAGAGTGGTGGAAGTGGATGGCGTGTGGATACCGACTTTTCCTTCCAGCAGGACAACGCTCACATCCTGATCGTTGCTGTAGGCGCAGACATTGAACACGGTACCCAGTACTTTCACTTCCAACTCGCCCACCTGCACGATGAAGGTGCGGCGGGTGTCGTGTGCCACTTTGAAGTAACCTTCCCCTTCCAGCTGCACCCGGCGTTCGTTTCTTCCGAAATCGTTCAGATAGCTGAGTTGGGAGGCAGAGTTCAGGATGACGTCTGTACCATCAGGTAGAACTACAGTGGCTTTGTCGCCCTTGTCGGCTTTCACAATGAAGGGTGAATGGGCTTTATCGTCATTGGAGATACTCAGGATGTTGTAAGTGAAGAAGGCGATGCAGATGGGAATGCAAATCATAGCCGCCCACCTTGCCCAGGCGGGAACCGGTACTTTGCCCGGAGTACGCTTCACGGCAGGTTGCTGCGGGGTGCGGGACTCGGAAACTTCGGAAGTTTCTTTGAGGATTTCCGTCTTAATCCGGGCAAACATCTTGTCGCGCAGGGCGGGACTGATGACGGCGGAGGACTTCTCAAATTCTTTCTCCCACCATCCTGCCAATTGGGTATTGTTGCGTATCCATCCGGCCAGTTCGCTGATTTCCGTTTCTGTGATGTCTCCTGCGAAGTATTTTTCGGCTAAGTTCTTATAATATTCTTTTTCCATCTTCTCTTACTTATTTCTATATGTGTATACAGTTATTTCCATCCTCTTGTCCAATTGTACCGTTATTATTGCATTTCGTTAACAAAAAAGGCCCATAGGATGAGAACCAGCTTATCGTAATGCTTAATGAATTGTTCGCGCATGAACTTCACCGCCAGTGACAATTGGGTGGCGACGGTGCTCTCTGAGATGCCCAGCATCGCAGCTATTTCCTTGTTGGTATAGCCCCGGCGTTTGCTGAGCAGGAAAATCTTCTTGCGTGAAGGGGGCAGCTCTTCGGCTAGGGAGTCGATGTAGTCGTTCAGGAATCGCAGGTCGGTGTTCTCTTCCGTCTGGTGGTCGCGGTCGGAACTGCTTTTCAGCAAGTATTCGGTATAGATGTATTCCACTGTCTGATGCTGATACATATTCATCGACATATTGCGGGCTATGGTGCAGAGGTAAGAAATGAAGTTTTCAGCCGGGTCTATCTTCTCTCGCACTTCCCACACGCGGATAAACGTTTGCTGCACCACCTCTTCTGCCATATACCGATTGCCGGAAGAAATGCGCATCATGAAGTTGTACAGTTTACCGCTATACAAATTGTATAACTTCTCGAATGCCGGAAAAGAACCTTCCGCCAGTAATTGTAGTAATCGGCTTATTTCATCGTTTCCAATCATATATTATTGATTTAGGCCTCAAAGGTATGCCTTGTGCTTACGGTATCAGGTCGCAATATTATTAATAATTTCCGGAATAACCGAATGCAAAATGTGCTTTTTGTGTTGCAGCCATGCTAAACGGATTCTAAAATCTTTCCGAATATATTCAGTAAGTTTTGGAAATGCATTCTTGAAATATGAAGGGCAAGTGGTTTATAATTAGCTGATTATGATTGTTGGAAAAAGAAACGGATGGACATAGGTGAGCGTGGATATATTCTTTGGACGGAGCAGTATATTTGGCAATAGAGCATAAAAAAAGGAGTACCGCTGTACTCCAACCTTTGTTAACCTTAAATCTAATACTATGAAAAAAATCACAATGCAAATGTAACAGTTTGCTGTATTGCTTCCAAATTAGAGCTTCTGTTTACTATTTCTTTTAGAATTCTTTCACGGATATTCACTGTTTTCGCACACGAGTTGTCTTTTTGATAGTGTACTGCTATGTTTATGCCCGGGTCTGGTCCATACCTCTTTCGTGCTAACTCCATATTTTCTTCGTATTCTCTTCGTGTCTTCTCCGTATAAGGTTCCCTTTTTGCGGACCAGATATGGGCTTGATACGGTTCGGATAAGTAGCTGATGCTTTGATGAAGTAAATAAATGGTATAATTATCCACTTGCGAGAGTCTGATGGTTGTCTGTAATTAGTGTATTCAGGCAATAGACAGAGAGGTTTGTGCAGCTATAATCACGGGAATGTTTGCTCTAAAGTTGCAAATCTGTTTCATTCGTTTCACAGAACCTTTCACTCCTTAAAAAGAGTTATGAAATCTTTATTTTTTGTGATTCTTATAATATACTTTTGCTTCTATACAAAGCAAAGTTATGGAGGTTCGCGTCGGTTCATATATACTCTTAATACTCTTTTTTTTGATATTAGGAAAAGAAGAGGCGCGTGCTGAAAGATATGCGGTGCATGCTGATACTTGTAAAGTACAAGACCGGATGTTGCAACCGGAAACATGGGGAAAAGTTTATCAGTGGATAACGGACGACCTGCAGGTCCCGGACCGGGAAGAAGTTTTGATGTTGATAAGATATCATTACGGAGATTTTGGGAAACTGATGAAGCTGTTGTGTCGGTTGAATGAAGGTAAAGCCTGGGATTATTTATCGGAACACATATTTCCGAAGATAGGTAAGGCGAAAGAGATAGAAAATGGTTGGTTCATAATAAAATTGTCGTTGCCGGCAGATAGTCTGCCGATACTGAAAATGGAGCCGGTGCCTGTTCGTGCTGCAATGGAAGATAAGACAAAAAGAGAAGATAGAACGGTATTAGCTATAAAAAACAATCTACTGTATGATTTGGTACTGGCTCCAAATTTGGAAGTGGAATTGCCGGTGGGACGGCGGTGGTCTTTGAATGTCGAATATAAGTGTCCCTGGTGGTCGGACAATGCGCGTGGCTTTTGTTATCAGCTTCTTTCGGGAGGCATTGAGGCTCGCCTTTGGCTGGGAAACCGCAAGAAGCGTGACCGATTGACGGGACATTTTGTGGGAGTATATGCCGAAGGGGGAGTGTACGATTTTCAGTTTGACCAAGATAAGGGGTATCAGGGCGATCACTATGCCGCTTCCGGTCTGACTTATGGTTATAGTCGCCAATTGGCCCGGCATCTGGCTGTCGAGTTCAGCGTGGGAATCGGTTATCTGGAGACGGAATACCGCAAGTATACCATTTACGAGGGCGATTTGATTTGGACAAGTAGTGGGCGTTATCATTTTATGGGGCCTACGAAGGCCAAAATCTCTTTGGTATGGCTCATTAAGGGAAGGAGATGAGGGCTATGAGAAATATGATATATGTATTTCTGTTGCTTCTATCCGGACTATCGATGCTTCTGTCAGGATGCAGCTTCAGAGATATAATGGATGATTATCCGGTTAGCGGGGTACAGATAAAGCTCAATTGGAAAGGAGTGGCGGATGAGTTGCCCGAAGGTATGCGGGTCATCTTTTATCCGAAGAGTGAAGAAGGAAGAAAGGTAGAGAGTTACCTGTCGGTTGAGGGGGGTGAAGTAAAAGTGCCTCCGGGGTATTATGACATGGTGATTTACAATTATAATACGGAGTGTGTGCAGATTCGTGGTGATGGAGCGTATGGAACGATTGAGGCTTATACGGGATATTGCTCGGGTCTTGACACCGCTGAGAAGATGGTATGGGCACCCGACCCTTTGTATGTAGTAAGTAGAAGAGATATGAAGATAGAAAAAAGTGATAATGTGCTGTTGATGGAGTTTCAGCCGGAGTTGGTAGTCAGGCACTATACTTTTGAAATAAAAGTAAAGGGACTGAAGAACGTGGCAAGTATCGTTTGCAACGTGGCTGGGATGAGTGGTTCTTATTGCATAAGTGATGGTGCCTGTACGTTGAGTGTTGCGCCGATTTATGTAGAGGCCGATAAGGGAGAGGACATGATACGTGGCAGTTTTTCGGCTTTCGCTGCGCCGACGTCCACAAGTACCCGTGCAGACGGTGGGGTGATGATGAAGTTATTGCTGATAAAGGTGGATAATACGGTTCAGGAAGAGAAGGTGGATATTACGGAGGCTGTGGAACCTCCTACGTCTCCTCCGGGTGAGGAAGAAGAGGAGCCGGAAATGGATATAGAGATACCGATTGATGAAGAAATAGAGGTGGATGATGTGGAAGTGCCTCCCGGAGGCGGTGGAGGAATCGGTGGAGATGTAGGAAACTGGGATGATGAAACGAATGTGGAGTTACCCGTAAATTGAAAACAAAGAAATTATATATTAACTTATAAAATAAATGGTTATGAAGAAGATTTTATTGGCAGCCGTTGCTGCTTTGGCAATCGTAGGTTGCACGCAGAATGAAGAAATTGAGAAGGCTGGTGAAAAGGCGGAGGTTAACTTTGGGACAGTGGTAAGTAAAACTACAAGAGCTGCTGTAACAGATCTTGATATTCTAAAACAGACTGATGTTGGCTTTACTGTATATGCTTATAATACTGGTGATAAGGATATGGATAAAGTGACAGCAGCCGGTGAACTAGTGTCATTTATGTCTAATGTGAAAGCTACTTTTGACTCTCAATGGAATGTAACTGGTGGACCATATTATTGGCCATTAAATGCTAAAGTTCAATTCTTTGCGTATGCAAATCCTGGTACAGGTACTCTTGTATATAATGCTCCGGTTGATTCTCAGGTATATCCAACTGTTACCTATACAGTGGCTGATGTAAGTAGTCAAACTGACTTTGTCGTAGCAAAAGCGACTAATAAGACAAAAGATGATGCTTCTGTACTACTTACATTTGCCCATGCTTTGACTCAAGTAAATTTCTCTGTGAAAGGAGCCGATCAATATACTTATAAAATAACTTCTATTACATTGAAAGGTGTAGCTAATAAAGGAACATATAATTTTGGAGCAGTAGATGATGAATGGGGAGATGTTTCGGGAACGGTTAATTATCTATATTCCCTTAAAAGTGACCCGTCTGTAACAGGTACTGAGGCTATTTCAATAGGTGCTGCGAATGCTGCACTGATGTTAATGCCACAAACTATGCCGACAGAGGATGATAAAACTACTATAGAAGTTATATATCAGGTTTATAATGGTAATACAGCTATTACAGATGCAGTAACTTCTTCGATAGACTTGAAGGGGACTACAGGGTGGACTGCTGGTAAAAAGATACGTTATACTTTGAAATTGACTAATCAAGGTGCTAGTGTTAGCTTTGATGCAGCTGTTGGACCTTGGGGTGAATCGGAAACAGATCCTTTAAATCCTGTTACTCCCCCTGTTGAATAATCTTTTATAATCCCATAAATCTCTTCCCCGAAGACTTTTCGCACAAAGTCTTCGGGGATTTTTTTGTTACCCGGCAAAATATTCATATTTTTGCGGTACAAAACAAACAAAAGCATTCAATCTACAATGCATGATTACTACGCTTGTGGGGCGACCATACCATGTCAGGAATGTCCTAAAGCTGTGGACAATGCCATTATGTATGCTTCTCATTCCAGAGGCTTCCACCTTCCAGCTCAAAAATGTGAAGAGAATATTCTTATTTTCCTGTTGAAAGGAGAGGCACTTATCAACAGTCAGGAGTATGCGGGAACTGTTTTGCGTGCCGGTGAGTTCATTCTTCAAGCCATTGGTTCAAAGTATGAGGTTCTTGCCCTGACAGATGTCGAATGTGTTTGTTATCGTTTCAACCAGCCGGAACTATTCTGTGAAATACGCTATAAGCATATTATGACAGAGGTAATCCCTCCGCTTATCTTCTTCCCTTTAAGGATAACCTCTGAATTGAATTTCTTTCTGGAAGCTTCGAAGTCCTATCTGGCAGAGAAGAAAATCTGTCGTGAACTTCTTTCTCTGAAAATGAAAGAGCTTGCCTTCATCCTCGGACAGTTTTATTCTGACTACGACCTTTCTATGCTGGTGCATCCACTTTCTAAGTACACTTCTTCTTTCCAGTATTTTGTCCTGCAAAACCATGCTAAGGTGAAGACTGTAGAGGAACTTGCCCAGTTGGGAGGATATACCACTACTACCTTCCGGCGCATCTTCAACTCTGTTTTTCATAAACCCGTTTACGAGTGGATGATGGAAAAACGCAAGGAAAGCATCGTTTATGAGCTGCGCTATACAGATGCCACCATTTCCGAGATCTGTTATAAATACGGTTTTGAATCCTTACCTCATTTCTCCAATTTCTGTAAGAAGAATTTCGGTTCTTCTCCCCGTGCTTTGCGGCAGAAACAGTCTGTGTAAACCTCCGGCAAAACGGTATCAGTGCTTACGCTTGCGGAGTGGCTGATTGAAACGATACTTCATTGAAATAATGAAATAGCTTCCTATCTGTTGGGTGTGTTGCTCATAAAAACCGTCAGCCATCGTGTTGCGGAAATAATTCTTCTGCTGGCTGAGTATATCCACCCAGTCGGCCGACAGTTCGGCCTGCTTCTTTTTCAGGAAACGCCACGTGATGCCAGCATTCCAGACCAATTGGTCGTCTTCTCCCTTGGTTATGTTCGTACCGTTTCGGAAGGAGTAACTTGCATCTGTCTTCAGTTGTATGTTTCCCGGGAGGTCGGCAAAGCTATTCACTCCGAAGTTGTAATTGCGGGTATAAGTATTTGTCTCTAAAAGCGAGTTGGTGGATTGCTGGAAATCCCATCTTCCGTTTAATTCAAGGTTGCCCCATTTGGGTTGGTAGGACAGACGCAGTTCGCTGTTTGCCCTGGTGTTGTGGGTGGTGCTGCGTTCAGGCTGTTCGGTCTGATTCTCATTGATAAGTCCGACGTTCTGTGAAAGATTACCTCCGGCACTGGCATTGATTCCAAAGCTTTTGATACGCTTTTGATATCGCAGCATACTGCTTGCACTCCAGTTCCCGTTTATATTGACCGGATACGTTTCGCGTCCGCCTGTCTGCTGATTGTAGATGACTGCCCGGGTCTGACTGTTGATTCTGTTCTGCAAGTTCAGTGAGGCAAAGATACCTTTATCGGTATTCTGAGCTTCCAGCCGGAGATGCTGATCGTAGGTCGGTTTCAGGTCCGGATTGCTTCGCGTGATGTTCAGCGGGTTACTGTTGTTGGTTGGCGCAATCAGGTCGTATAAGGAGGGTTGCCACGTATTTCCGAAATAATTCAGAGTTATCCTGTTTTTCTTTTTCTGCCATGAAACTCTCAGCGTCGGGCGGAAACCGACAGAATGAATGGCAGTATCAGCCTTCTGTAAGCCTGTCTTTTGGTCCAGGCTGCGCCGTTCGGGCTGCACGGATAGTCCGAGATTTATGTTCCAGATGGTATCGGAGTAGTTAAGGTAGATATTGACTGCATGTTGCAGGGTGTTACTGCGGCTCCGGTTGCTGAGGCTGTCGATGTAGTGTGCTTCATATCCGGAAGGCAGAAGTCCGGGGTGTCCCGCCGTTTCCTCCATAAAGGTAGACAGGTCGTAGGTGTTGCGGTTGTTCTGCTGCTCGTTGTAGTTGAAGTTATATGAAAGCTGTGAACGCAGTTTTTTTGTGAAAGGATGCACGAACATTAGTCCGATACCTTGTGCCCTGTTGGGTGAAAGGGAGGACGAATATTGGTTACGATAAAGTACGGAGTCGTTTCCGGCACTGTTTTTCAGTTGATAGTAGGTGGTTGACGAGATGGAAAAGTTCTCGTTATCTCCCTCATTGCCATTGGACTGGGCTGTCAGACCGATGGAACTGCCTTTTTTGTTTAGTCGGCGCATGATGTTGGCATGGAAGGAATAACGTTTCTGATCGCCTCTCATCAGTGAGTTCATGCCAATGTCATTGACCTTTTGGTCATCGGGCACATTGTCAATGTTGCTGAAAGGGTCCAGAATATTCAGGTGGGGATTCTCATTGAATGTGGCTTGGCGGTTGCTGTTGGCACTATTATTGCGAATGAGGCCGAAGTTACCGTAAGCATGAACGAAAGTCATGCTGTCTATCTGCCAGCTCAAGCCCATTGTTGCATTTATGTTGCGGTTGCCGTTCGTGTTGTTGCCGGCAGAATATTGGTATTTGTTTCCGCTTGACAGGTACTGCTCGTTGTATGTTGAAGATTCATTGCCTTGATTATTATGATAATACATCAGGTTTCCGTTGATACTCAGCTTCTCATTGAATTTTTTCATGAAATTCATGGCAATGTTTTCCTGTATATTATCCTTGTAGCTGGTTTTCATGTCGAGATTTCCTGAATGGGCTATTATGGAGAGATTGGTTCCGTTTTTCTGAAAGTAATTGCCCTGCAGGTCGAAGTCTTTCTTGTTGTTATTGCCGTATCCGGCTTTTCCCGATGCAAGCAGAGTGCCGTTGAATTCCTCTTTGGTCTGGAGGTCGAGTACATAGTTTTCATCTCCGGTTTTCACTCCTGTCAGCTTTTCCAGTTTGCTCTTCTTGTCGTATACTTTTATTTTGCTGATTATGTTTACGGGCAGATTCTCCAATGCCATGCGGTTGTCTCCGGCAAAGAAGGCTTCACCGTTCACGTTGATTTCCTTGATGGGTAGTCCGTTGTATTTCAGTGTCTTGTTTGTGCTGTCATATTCCATCCCGGGAATACGCTTCACGAGTGTTTCGAGGTATGAGCCTTCCGGTGTCTTGTAGGCTGCGGCATTGATGACCGTAGTATCTCCCACCTGGCTTGTTTCACGAATTTCTCCTTTGACGGTGACTTCGCCCAGCTCAATGCCTTCTTCCAGCAGGATGCTGCCAAGGTTGATGCTGGTAGATTTGCTGTCCAGTTTATGGAAAACGGGCTGCATTCCTGTATATGAAGCTTTTAAAAAGTATTCTGTCTCTTTTTGTGGAATGAATTGTAGATTGAACCGACCGTTTGCATCGCTTGCAGTTCCTTTTACAAAAGTGGAGTCTTTCCCGACCAGAATGACGATGCTTGCATAGGGCAAAGGCTCTTTACTGTCTTTGTTCCCTGCCACAGTGCACACCTGTCCTTTGACTGTTCTTGTTTTTTGAGCAAATAGAATAGTCGGAACCAGCAGGAGCAGTAATAGGAACCAGAGTTTGTGCACGTTTTTCTGTATTATTATGACTAATTACAAATTTAGAGAGTTTTGTTTGTATCTAATCCTTTTATAGGGGAAATTTAAAGAATCTTGAAGAAAAAATACAGATATGGGGGCATTTTAGGTTTGTGTGTTCTTATTGTCACTCCTCTCCATCGGTCAGGGAGCGGAAATAGATTAATATGTTTTACGCAAAACGTTCCTCTTTTTGTCGGAATTATACTACTTTTGCTTAATATATATATTGCTATGAAGACCGACAAACTAAAATATGCATTTGCCTTCATTTTTTTGCTATCTGCTTTCTTATGCGGGGTGAATTTCAAACAGTGGTATGCTACCGGCCATTGTGTGGAAAAACATATTTCACTTATTTACTCTTTTGCGTCTGATGATAAAGGTTATGGGAGTTTTGAGCAACTTCTGCAACAGGAATTCAGGAAGCAGGGGATAGAACCTGTATTCGATAAATTTTATCTGGATTGCAATAGTCTCACCGATAAGGATGAGATAGTAAGCATGAAGATACATCTTGAGAGTCTTAAAAACAGGCAGCCGGACTTGATTCTTACAGTAGGAGACCAGTCTGCTTTCACTCTGCTTTCCACCCGGCATCAACTTCTTTCTTCCGTTCCGGTGGTGGCCTGCAACGTACATTTTCCCGACGAAAAACTGATTGGAGAATATGAACACAGCAGAGTTTATGTGTTGCGGGATATACCGGACTTTAAACATAACATGGATTTTATTGCGGCTTTGCAGCCTAATGTAGGGATGGAAATAATCTATAATGTGGATTTTACCATGCTCGGACGTAAATCTTTTGAACTGTTGACCGGTATTGCCGACAGGAAGAATGTACAGGTTCTGGCTTATGAATCGGCTTTTTCCGAGCTGGATGAATATAAGAGATTGCAAGAGATGATTGAATACTATAATCTGATGCCTGCTGCAGCGATGCATCGCTTTAAGAAGGATAAATTGACTGTAAGCCTTTGCCCCTTCCGGTATATAAAAGGGACTTCTCTGCTTATCATGATGGAGAAGTTGAGGAATGATCAGGGACGACAAGTATTCCTGCTGGACCGGTTTGATATAATGGCACTTCCGATAGTCAAAGCTCTGGAGGTGCCTTCTTTCAGTTGCATCCGCGAGGGTTTTGGTGAGGGAACTAAGATCGTGGGTGGTTATATGGCTACTGATGAGATTTCTGCCAGGTCTGCGGCTGATTTCTCAGTCCGCCTGATGAATAAGGAGGATGTGGGAATATCCAAAATCAAAGATTTGGAGAAAGAATATGTGCTCGACTGGACTTATTTTTCTGCCTATGACAGTTTTCGTGTGAAAAATGTGCCGAAAGGTGTGCGTATCATCAATTATCCGCTCTACGACCGTTATCGTGAAGAATTCCATCTTTTGTTCGGGCTGTTTATCCTTACTTTTATTATAATATTAATCAGCTTGTTGCGTGTACGTAAGCGTTCCCGGATTGAACGTAAAAATATGGAGATGCTTGAGGAGGCTCATAAACGTCTGAGCCTTTCCACGGATGGAGGCAGGATTTCGCTCTGGAATATACAGGGGGATAATATCGAATTTGATGAAAACTATACACGGATGACGGGATTAGAACAACAGGAGTTCGTAAGAACTGATTTCCTGAAATATACCCATCCGGATGATGTACCCTTATTGGATGCATTATACGAAACATTGCATCAGTCTTCGGATATGTATGTGCAGCGAGTACGTTTCTGTCCGGATGAAAAAGAAAAAGATTACCGTTGGTATGAACTTCGGTGCCGTAGCCTGAAAGATGCAAAGGGAGAGTTTATGCTGGCAGGTATCATGCAGGACGTACACGAACAGGTGGAACGTGAGGAACAACTTATCATGGCCAAGCAGATAGCAGAGAAAGCCGAACTGAAACAGTCTTTCCTTAATAATATGAGTCACGAAATTCGTACCCCGCTCAATGCCATAGTGGGATTTACCAATTTCTTATTGAGTGAGGAGGCGGACGAGATTGAACCGGAGGAAAAGACGGCTATGCTTGAGATTATCAACCGTAATAATGAGTTGCTTTTGAAACTTGTTGATGATGTGGTCGAAATATCCCGCCTGGATTCCGGGAATATGGATTTTGATGTGAAAGTGTGGGACATGACGAAGATTGTGAAGGACATTTATACGGCTTATCAGTCATTGGTTCATCCTTCTTTGCAGTTTCGGCTTGAACTGGATGATGCTGTTTCCCTGCTGGTGAGTATAGATCGCCTGCGTTTCATCCAAGTCATTTCCAACTTCCTGAACAATGCGAGTAAGTTTACCCGGAGTGGTTCGGTGGTATTGGGGTGTGAGATGGACAGTGTGAATAATGAAGTCTGTGTATACGTGGAAGATACCGGTAAAGGGATGGATGGGGAGGAACTTATGATGATCTTCGACCGCTTCTATAAAACGGATGAGTTTGGACAGGGCAGCGGCCTCGGACTTTCTATCTGTAAGGTGATTGTCGAGAGACTGCACGGGCGTATAGAGGTGCATTCCGAAGCGGGTAAAGGGAGCCGTTTCGCAGTTGTCTTTTCTTTGGTTGAAGCGGTATGAAAAAACTCCTCCGCCAGTTGCCCGACGGAGGAGTTGGTGATATTAATCAAATATAGTGAAAGCAGAGTGATATACTTGAGCTTGCTCAAAGGTTTATCCGAAGCGTATCCTATATTCTTTAAATGTAGAAAGAACTGATTAGTCTTTCAGTTTTGCGATGATGAAGTCGCGGTTCAAGCGGGCGATGTTGCTGATAGAAATGTTTTTCGGACATTCGGCTTCGCAGGCGCGGGTGTTGGTACAGTTACCGAATCCAAGTTCATCCATCTTGCTCAACATAGCTTTCGCACGGCGCAATGCTTCCGGTTTACCTTGCGGCAGCAAGTTCAACTGGCTGACTTTTGCAGAAACAAACAACATGGCAGAACCATTCTTACATGCAGCCACACAAGCACCGCAACCGATGCAGGAAGCGGCATCCATGGCTTCATCGGCAATGGGCTTCGGAATCAGGATAGCGTTGGCATCCTGAGGGGAACCTGTACGTACACTGACGTAACCGCCGGCCTGCATAATCTTGTCGTAAGCAGTGCGGTCTACCATCAAGTCTTTGATTACCGGGAAACCGGCGGAACGCCACGGTTCAACCGTAATGGTATCGCCATCGTTGAAACGGCGCATGTAAATCTGGCAAGTAGTAGCACCTGTTGCAGGACCGTGCGGGTGTCCGTTGATGTAGAGTGAACACATACCGCAGATACCTTCGCGGCAGTCATGGTCGAATACAATCGGTTCTTTACCTTCCGAAATCAGTTGCTCATTCAAGATATCCAGCATTTCAAGGAATGAAGTGTCACCGGGGATATCTTTCATTTGGTATGTTTCAAAAGCGCCTTTTGCCTTTGGACCTTTCTGGCGCCATACTTTCAGTGTGAAACTTATATTTTTATCCATACTATTTTGAGTTTTTAAGTTGGTGGGTTTTTAAGTTTTTGGGTTAAGAACCCACCTGGTGTTTTTTTGTTTCTTATTTGCTTTTAGTTTTTCTGTTTTGAGTTGATATCCAGTCCTTGTTGCCTTCTATATATATGGGAAGATAACATTTTACTGACTTCATTATTAAGTTTCTCTACTTCATCAAACTTCTCTTCGTCAATGAATGAAAGTTCTAAGGAGAGAGTCAGTTATGTATCAAGTTCATTAGATGACCCTAATGATATATATAGAAACTGAACCGATTCTTTGTCAGAACCTCTTCCAGAACCTTCCGCAATATTGGAAGATATTGGAACCGAACATCTGCGCATCTGGTCGACTAATCTGAAGCGTCCGTCCGAAGGATGATTAGCGGTGAGCTGGTAAACTGACTTTGCCAATGCAATGCTTTTTTGCCACGCCACTAAATCACGATAGGTTCCCATGACTTACAACTCAAAAACTTATAAACTCAAAAACTTAAGATTTATAGTTACGAGTCTGTACCTTGATTGCTTCGTAAACCAATGGTTCTTTCAGCAATTCAGGAGCTTTTTCGTCGGAACCTTGATATTCCCAGCAAGCAACGTAGAAGAAGTTTTCATCATCACGTTTTGCTTCGCCTTCCTCAGTCTGGTATTCTTCACGGAAGTGACCACCGCAGCTTTCGTTACGGTTCAGAGCGTCATAAGCAACCAATTCGCCCATGATAATGAAGTCGTACAGGCGGATAGCTTTATCCAACTCTACGTTCATGCCTTCCTTATCTCCCGGGATGAACAGTTCCTTTTCAAATTCCTTGCGGATTTCTTTCAGTTTGGCAATACCGGTCTTCAGACCTTCTGCCGTACGGCCCATACCTACATATTCCCACATCACGTGACCCAGTTCCTTGTGAATAGAGTCTACTGATTTCTTACCCTTGATGTTCATCATCCAGTTGATCTTGTCCTGGATAGCTTTCTCTGCAGCCGCAAACTCAGGCAGGTCGGTAGAGAAACGGGGAACTGTAATCTGGTCAGCCAGATAGTTCTGGATAGTGTAAGGCAATACGAAGTAACCGTCAGCCAGACCTTGCATCAATGCAGAAGCACCGAGGCGGTTCGCACCGTGGTCGGAGAAGTTACATTCACCGATAGCGAACAGACCCTTGATAGAAGTCATCAGTTCGTAGTCAACCCAGATACCACCCATTGTGTAGTGGATAGCCGGATAAATCATCATCGGGTTATAATATTTCACGCCGGAGATTTCTTTTGCAAGTTCGCCCGGATTGACGTCGGTGATTTCCTCGTACATATCGAAGAGGTTGCCATAACGTTGAAGAACAACGTCAATACCCAAACGGCCGATAGCCTCAGAGAAGTCAAGGAATACTGCGAGACCTGTATTGTTTACACCGAAACCAGCGTCGCAACGCTCTTTGGCAGCACGGCTGGCAACGTCACGCGGAACCAGGTTACCGAATGCCGGATAGCGGCGTTCCAAGTAATAGTCGCGGTCTTCTTCAGGTATATCGCTTCCCTTGATTTCGCCTTTCTGGAGTTTCACTGCATCTTCTTTTTTCTTCGGAACCCAGATACGGCCGTCGTTACGCAGAGACTCTGACATCAAAGTCAGTTTAGACTGCTTGTCGCCGTGTACGGGGATACAAGTCGGGTGAATCTGTACGTAAGCCGGGTTGGCGAACCATGCACCTTTACGGTAGCAAGCTACGGCGGCTGTACAGTTACAAGTCATAGCGTTGGTAGATAGGAAGTAAGCGTTTCCGTAACCACCGGTAGCGATTACTACTGCATGAGCGGCAAAACGTTCCAGTTTACCTGTAACGAGGTTCTTGGCAATGATACCGCGGGCACGTCCGTCGATGAGGACAACGTCTTGCATTTCATAACGGGTGTAAAGTTTTACAGTACCTGCGTTTACCTGACGGCTCAGTGCAGAGTATGCACCCAGCAGCAATTGCTGTCCGGTCTGGCCTTTAGCGTAGAACGTACGTGATACCTGTGCACCACCGAAAGAACGGTTGTCGAGCAAGCCGCCGTATTCGCGGGCGAAGGGAACACCTTGTGCCACACACTGGTCGATGATGCTGTTGGATACCTCGGCCAAACGGTAAACGTTAGCTTCGCGGGCACGGTAGTCACCACCTTTTACTGTATCATAGAACAGACGGTAGACAGAGTCACCGTCGTTTTGGTAATTCTTAGCGGCATTGATACCACCCTGTGCAGCGATGGAGTGTGCACGGCGCGGAGAGTCCTGAATGCAGAAGTTGAATACTCTGAAACCCATTTCACCGAGTGAAGCGGCGGCAGAAGCACCTGCCAGTCCCGTACCTACCACGATGATATCCAAACGACGTTTGTTGGCGGGGTTAACTAATTTCTGGTGAGCTTTATAGTTGGTCCATTTCTCAGCCACCGGTCCTTCCGGAATTTTTGAATCTATCTTAGTCATAATGCTATTTTTTTTTAAAGTTTACGAGGCTACAGTTGACAAGTTTGCGAGGAGAATGCTTTGCCTTGTTTCCTTGCATCTTGTCTTCTGGTTTACTACATAATTGATTTTGCAAAGAATACGACAACTACCAGGGCGAAGCATACAACAACGATAGTGGAGTAGATGTTAGAAATACATTTCCAGCGGTTGATCCATACTTTGTTGTTCCAGCCCAGAGATTGCATGGAGCTCCAGAAACCGTGAGTCAGGTGGAACCACAATGCAGCGAGCCAAATGAGGTAAAGCACTACGAATACCGGATTGCCGAATGTGTTCTGGATGTGATGAACACCGTTAGCGGCATAAGCTAAAGTAAGTGTGTCAGCATGCATACCCACGTTGTGCATCAACTCGGGAAGCTGCATTTTTGCCCAGAAGTTTACCAGGTGAAGTCCCAAACCTACGATTACGATAAGACCTAGCACGAGCATGTTCTGAGAAGCCCATTCCACGGTCTTAGGTTTGTCTACTACGGCATAGCGCTCGCTACCGCGCGCTTTGCGGTTCTGCATCGTCAGCCAGAAAGCGTAGATGATGTGAATGATGAAAAGGGCAGCCAAACCTACCGTAGCCACCAGAGCATACCAGTTTGCTCCCAGGAACTCACAAACCATGTTGTATCCCTCTGCCGAGATTAATGCAACCAGGTTCATCGCCATGTGAAACGTCAGAAACAGGACAAGGGCGATACCGGTAACGCTCATCACCACTTTCCTTCCT
>CAJMQU010000008.1 GCA_905215555.1 uncultured bacterium | reverse complement strand
AATACATGCCTGTCACGCATGGGGTCACGGGTTCGAGTCCCGTACGCACCGCAAAAACATTCCCCTTGGAAGTCAAATACTTCCAAGGGTTTTTTCTTTAATGTCTCAACCGGAGGGACAACACATGCCGAAATGAAGAGTATTATATTTTCCTTATATTTATTCGTCTGTTCCGGAGATTTTTTCTACTTTTGCGCCCCAAAAAGAAACAGTCATTAAAATGAAAGTATTTTTTAGCTAAAAAGAGTAATGAAACTATCCTGTATCAAAGAATGTAAATGCTTACATTCCGTTTCTTCAAGATTATACTTAAAACATTTACTTTTCTAATAAATCAAAAAAACATTTTATTTTATGTTGAAACAGTTTTTAAGAATGCTGCTTCTTCTTGTCTGTGCAAGTGCTCCTTGCAATATTCATGCCAAGGTTCTTAGTCCGGAGGAAGCCGCTAAAATTGCAACTGATTTTTTCAGTGCCGGTAATGTGTCCAGACTGAATAATATTGATGCATTACAATTAGTGCGTACATCTAAAAAGAGTGACGGTACACCCGTTTATTATGTTTTTAATGCCAAGAACGGTCGTGGTTTTATTATCATATCGGCCGATGACAAGGCAATTCCGGTTATAGGATATTCTTACGAGTCTTCATTTGTAGCAGACAATGTATCCGATGTCACAATAACCGTACTTAACAACGCAGTAAAAACGGTAAAAAGCAACTCTACTGAAATTAGCAAACACGTAATTACAAGGACTTCGTCAACAAAACTCATTAAGACACCTGAATGGAGTCAGGAAGTTCCTTTTAATGCTCAGATACCTAACCATCGACTTGTCGGATGTGTCGGAACGGCAATGGCAACTGTTCTGAAATATCACAATCATCCTTTGAAGGGCAACGGTTCGCTCGACGGTACGAATTTCAACGTACAATATGCTTGGGATAATATGCGAACAGACAACTACCGTTCAGGATATTCTATGGATGAAGCCGAAGCAGTTTCCACCCTGATGGCTCATTGTGCAATATCTATCAAAACCGATTTCGGAATGTCGGGTTCAAGCGCTTTCGAAGTACGTGTTCCGGCCGCTCTTATATCATATTTCGGTTATGATCCCGGTGTGTCGTACAAGAAGCGTTCCGAAACCGACCGTACCACATGGGATGCCATAATCGTTAATGAAATCAATGAAAATCGCCCTGTAATTTACAGTGGTCAAGATATGTCCGCCGGACATGCTTTCGTATGCGACGGATATGAAATGAGAGGTTCTGTACCTTATTTCCACATCAACTGGGGCTGGGGTGGCTCTGCCAACGGTTATTTCTCTTCCGATGCACTTAACCCGACAGTCAGCACTTCGCATAGCTTTAATGATCAAACCACAATTATTTATAATATAAAACCGGCAGAATCATCTGCAATCTGGTCACCTGTGCACATCACATCCGATGAGCGACAAATAGGTATGACTTCTGATGTGACAAGCATTGATGCCGGCACGAAATTCACAGTGAGAGCCGGTGCTTTCAAGAATGTCTCTTATGAAAACTTTTCCGGAAAGATTGCCGTAGCCCTTTTTTCTTCGGACGGAAAGTTTAAACAACTCCTGAATAGCGGTAAAGGCTTGACATTGCAGTCTATGCAAATAATGTCACCAAGACTCTATTCCGACTTTGAATGTTCTGTGCCTGCTGGGACCGTTGTTGCTGATGATGATATTATCCGTATGGTTACCATGTCCAACAATGGTTCGACAGAATGGCTTCCCGTTACCGGAGATCTTATTACGATAAATGAAATAAAAGCTAAAAACAATGCCATTCCCTATTTTTCGATAGATATTCCAAGTAGTGTAGACGGTGTTCTCATATCCGATGCCGGCAACAAAGTCATCAAAGGACGCGACTATTCATTTAAGGTAGTCTCCACCTCTCCCGACAAGGTTGTTACAGTAAAGGCAAACGGGTTTATCCTGACACCAGCTTCCGAGAATATCTACAAAATCTCAAATGTTACTTCCGACCAGCAGATACGCATTATCGTGCAAGCCGCAGAAGATGTGGTAAGCAAGCGTAACTTATGGGTTACTGCCGGTGAACTCGGAAACCTCATCAGCGAAGCCGATGCCGGTACCATTAAAGAACTGATCCTCTACGGAACTATTGATGTGCGTGACTTCACATTCATACGCGAACGCATGAAACTAACCACACTTGATATTTCCAGCGTCAACATTGCAGCCAACGGTTCCAATCCCGCCAACGCCATTCCCACCAAAGCCTTCAGTGGTTACGGTTCATTGCAGCGCATTGAATTGCCGAAAAATCTTTCCACTTTGAAAAATGGCTGTTTCAATGCCACCGGTCTGAGAAAAATAGAAATTCCAGCGTCAGTAAGCAATTACGAATATAATATATTCTTAAATTGCAGCTATCTGAGCGAAGTTATCGTACGACGTCAGTCACCGGCATGGGTTAACTGGTGCGTATTTGCAGGAACTCCCAAGTCAAAACTTGTGGTGCCTATAGGTTCCGCAACCGCTTACCGTTCAAAAGAGAACTGGCAGGATTTTAAAAACATTGTAGAAGAGAATCCTATTTCACCTTCTTCATACATGGTAGCGCTTCAGGAAACGGAAGGAGTAAAAATAACTCCTGACTCCGAGAATCTGGAAGTTGCCGCCGGTTCAACATTCTCATTTACGATAGAAACCGACAATCGTTTTGGAGATGCCAGGATGGAAGTTTATGCCAATACCACGAAACTAAATGCAGAAGCTAATGGACATTATACCGCCACCATCAATGCCAATACGTTGATTCATGCCAATTTCATCTATCCAACACCCACTGTCGGTGAATCTTCCTGGAAACTTACAAATTCCAAGGGAGGTGTAGGACTCGCCACAGATGTTATCAATGTAATAGCCGGTAAGGCTTTTATCATACGTGCCAATGCACTGGCAATACCGAAGGATGACGCCACAATGTTTTATGCCGCCGTTCTTACAGATGCCAACGGAGCCATCAAAGAGTTTATATCTCCTGTATTCAATAATTCCGGGACTAATTACGGCGACCTTCCATGCACTTTCAACTGTCTGGTAAAAGAAGCTTCAGTACGTGAAAGCAACCTCGTGCGTATAGCCACTTCCTATAATAAGAAAAACTGGTACCTTGTTAAAGGAGACAACGTAAAGGACTCAATTAAAGCCATAGGCAATGAAGTGATATATCACAAGGTAACCATGCCATCCACAGTTCAGGGAGCCACTATCCAGGGAGCCATTGACCAGATCGTTCACGGTATGGATTTTTCATGCAAGATCATGCCTGTTTCCGTAGCAGATGCCATTACAGTAGCTGTCAATGGCAAAATCGTAGCAGACCGCGTTGGAGTGGCTCAAATAAAGGTAGAAAGCGTGCGCGAAGATCTTGACATTACCATACAGGTTGTGTCAGCCGGTGACGAAACTTATACGGCACTCAACATCCATGCAGGCGAACTGGCATCAAAAGTTTCTGCTTCCGCCTTCCCCTCACGCCTTAAACTAATGGGAGAAATGAATGCCGCGGATTTTAAGGTGCTACAAGACAACACATCTAAACTGGTGGCACTCGACCTGACTGACGTTACTATAAAGAGCTATCCCAATCCGAATTCATTGCCTTCCATGGCATTTGCTTCTTCCAGTAGTGGATTGGCAGCATTAACAACCATACTTTTGCCCAAAAATTTGGAAAGTATAGAAACGAATGCCTTCTATCGTTGTGCCAAAGTGCAGGAAATCACCATCCCCGAGAATGTATCTTATATCGGAAGTAATGCCTTTGCCATGTGTGTAAACCTGAAAAAAATAGTTGTCCTGTCAAAAACCCCTGTAAACCTGAAGAGTAATCCATTCCCTATGAATACTTCCGGTATAACACTCGAAGTTCCGCAAGGTACAGAATCCGACTACGCAACCAGTGCATATTGGCAAGACCTCAACAGTCAGGCGTCAAAGGTTTACTACAACATCCAGATTGATCAAAACAGAGCTTTCCAATATAACCAAAGCGAACCCTTAACCCAGATTGAAGGACCGGGAAGCGGCACTAAAACCGTGATGCTTGGGCTACCCAATTTCCAACCGACTTCCTATAAGAAGAATCCTGTTCATCGGCCGGGAGTAGCATTCAAACTTTACGATAACAAACAAGACGTGACAAGCACGATCGATCCGCTTAGCTCCTCTAATATTTTCCATCCCGGCGGTTATTATATAGTTAAGTTCTACGGAAATGTAACAAACCCGCAATCTTTGAATTATCCGCAAAACCACATCATCGATGTTGTGTTCTATTACAACATCAAGATCACTGATACTTCCGGCAAGGCCAAAATCAGTTTTGTGGATCTGGATGAGAGCAACGTATGGAGAGATGCAGAAATGAATAAATTCATTGAAGACTCTCCCTTGCGTCCTACACTCTTTAAAGAAGGAGGCAGCTATAAGTTCACAGTTGTTTCAGAAAGTCCCAATATGGCCCCTGTAGTTAAAAAGGGCGGCGAGATCGTATATCCGGACGAAAACGGAGTATATATAATAACCGACTTGCAGTCTGATGTGGAGATGGATGTCACGATGACTCTTGCTGAAAATGAAAATGACAATGTAGTACTTGAAGCGGAAGAGCTCCCCCATATCGGTAAGGAAGAAGCCGCTCAGGTTACAGAACTCAACTTGTACGGAGAGATGACTGACAAAACATTCGGTTACATACGTGAAAACTTCACATCCTTGGAAAATCTCGATCTGGCAGGTACAGAAAACAATGATATTCCCTCCGGGGCATTTGCCGGAATGGAAAACCTGACCCACATAGTAATTCCTGAAAACGTAACTTCGATAGGCGAAAACGCTTTCGAAGGCTGTTCGCAGTTGCAGTCACTTTCTCTTAACTCTGTAAGTGCAATCGGCGATGGAGCCTTTAAGGGATGCTCTTCGCTGACAAGCATCACGCTTTACGGAAATTCACAGATAGCCAAGACCCGTGCTCTGCCAACCGGAATAAACGACAACTCGTTTGAGGGTATTAATCCCAACTGTATCATCTACCTTGCCAAAGGCCTGGAAAGCCAGATCGCTTCAAAGTCGAACATTGTGCTCAATGGTGACGGCAAATGTGAAGCCTTGACGGACATCATCCTTACCGACAGCTATGCTTTCAATATTCCGGCAAGTTTTAACCTTGGACAGAAGAACATTTCGTTGTCTGTCAAATTGAACTACCTGTCACAAGATAGTTCCAAAGACTGGAAAGGCATTGTATTACCTTTCGCGCCCACACAGATGACGGACGGAAAAGGCAACAAGTACACCGCCGGAGGTTCCGGCAGTCATACTGTCAGCGTACTGTCTTTCAATGAAAATGGCGAGAAACTTGAAAACCAGGCATCAATAGAGGCAAACAAACCTTATATGATACATCTCAACGGTAAACCGGATGAGACTGTCGATTTTACGTTCTCTACAAGCAACGTCTCAGGCACACGCGCCGCAGACGCATCCCTCATGTTCGATGTGCCTATAACTCCGGAAGCCGAGAACATCATGAAAGCCGGCAAAAATTTCTGCCTGTATGGCAATTACACCCCTATCAATGCTGATGCAGATATGTATATCCCCGATGCCAACGGATATAGTTTCAACCGCATTACTGATGAAGACACAAAACTTACCATTGCGCCTTTCTCAGTCTATGCAAAAGCCAACAATCCGGAAGCCGGAAATTCGTTTGAAATAGGCAATGCAGATACTACGACAGGCCTTGATAAGAATTTCCACAAGGGCCATGAACTTCGACTTTACAAGGACGGGACCAACCTTGTAATCATATCGAATGAGAAACGTACCATCAATATCTTCACGGTTTCAGGGGTGTATGTAACATCGCTGACTCTTACTCCGGGTTCAAATACGATATCCCTTAATCCGGGCATTTATATTGTAGATGGCATTAAAGTAATTCTTTAAGCCACTCTGACATATCACGATTAACCCAACGATGCCTCCTGAAAGCCACATAAAAACTTTCAGGAGGCATTTTTTTTAAACACAGTTAATGACAAACGATTATCTATTGCCCGTTTATCAGAGCATTTGTCTCGATTTCATCTCCAGGTATTTATTAATCACATCAATCGAAAGGTTTTCAGGTGTGGTCAATAAGGAATAAATACCATGCTGTTTCAGTGTGGATACTATCAGCCGTTTCTCAAAAGCAAATTTCTCGGCAATGACATGACGATAATATCCTTCCGTATCTTTTGCAGGAGTGGCGATGTAGTTTTTCAGCTCCGCATCTTCGAAAAAGACCACCAGCAGACGATGCCGGCGATTTAATTGCTGTAGATACGCCAACTGACGGTTCATGCTGCCCAGACTGGAGAAATTAGTATACAGTACCAGAAGACTACGTTTAGTGACGTGCTTGTTCAGATGCACACAAAGGGAGGAAAAGTCCGTTTCACCGAAAGTGGTTTGCTGGATATAGAGATTTTCAAGCAATGCCTGCATATGCCCCGAACGTTTGGAAGCAGGGACGAATGTATCAAAGTGTGCATCAAAAGTCACAATGCCTGCCTTGTCTTCCCGGCGCATGGCAACGTACGAAAGAACCAGCGAAGCGTTTATCGCATAATCAAGCAAAGTCATTCCCCGAAATGCCTGCTGCATCACCCGACCTTTATCTATCACATTGTAAATCTGCTGAGAACGTTCATCTTGGTAGATGTTTACCATGAGCTCATGACGGCGGGCACTCGCTTTCCAGTTTATCGTACGGTAATCATCACCCTTCACATACTCCTTTATCTGTTCAAACTCGGTGTGATGCCCCACCCGGCGGATACGCTTAATACCCATTTCCATAAGGTTATCGCTGATGGCCAGCAACTCATACCGGTGCAACATAAGATAAGAAGGATATACTTTGATATCGAGAGGTTCCCCACAGGTATAGCGGCGAGAAAGCAAACCTATTTTATGGGTGACGAACACACGAATCCGCCCAAAACCATATATCCCCCGACTGGTTGGGCGCAGATTATAACTGAGGGACTTTCCTTCATTTGCCTGAAGTTCCATCCGGAAGCATATATTGCGCTGCTGAAATACAAAGGGAATTTCATCGATGACTTCTACAGAAACCGGATGCGGGTAACTGCTCTCCACCCGAACACTCACCGCGTTTTCATCCCCATTGGAGAAACGGGCAGCGCATTGGCGGAATGCCCGGATTCCCCGAACGCGATAAAGCATATATCCATCTGCCAGCACAGTCAGGAAAAAGGCCAAAAGCCCCCCTTGCCCGATCACAAACAACGGGGCAAACACATATCCGCTACCCAGCAAGAGGATAATCAGAATGAGAACGATATAGAAGCGTCGAGTCAGAATCATTTCGGAACTTCCACCTTATCAATCAGGCGTTGCGTTATTTTCACCGGAGAATATCCTTCCATTTCAGCTTCCGCAGTCAGGATGAGACGATGTTGAAGGACACTCGGAGCGACAAACTTTATATCTTCCGGTGTCACAAAATCACGTCCCTGCAACAATGCATAAGCCTTGGAAGCCTGCAACATCGCCACGGATGCACGCGGAGAAGCACCCAGATACACCGCCTTACTTGTGCGTGTCTGTTGCACAATCAAGGCAATATATTGAAGCAAGGTACGGTCTACAAACACCTTGTTCATTAAACAGCGAAGGGACAAGAGTTCTGCTTTCGTAATGGCAGGAGTGACGTCTTCCAACTTCACCAACGAGGCATTCGTATGATGACGTTCCAGAATGTTCACCTCTTCATCCAACGAAGGATAATCCATGGTTATTTTCATCAGGAAGCGGTCGAGCTGTGCTTCGGGCAACTTATAAGTTCCCTCCTGCTCCACCGGATTCTGAGTAGCCAGAATTGTATAAAGCTCTCCCATCGGATATGTCGTCCCGTCAATGCTGACCTGGCGTTCTTCCATCACTTCAAACAAGGCCGCCTGTGTTTTGGCAGGGGCACGATTGATTTCATCCACCAGTATGATATCGGCAAACACCGGGCCCTGATGGAAATCAAAATCATTGGTTTTCATGTTAAAGACCGTAGTACCCAGCACATCACTCGGCATCAAGTCCGGAGTGAACTGTATGCGGCTAAAATCAGCATCAACCAACCGGGCAACCAGACGCGCCAGCAAAGTCTTCGCCACTCCCGGCACTCCTTCTATCAGCACATGACCATTTGCCAGAATAGCCGTCAGCACCAGATCCACCGTTTGTTCCTGGCCTACGATGACAGAAGCAATCCGATCTTTCAACTCTTGTATCTTCTCGGAAAAGAGGGTTAAATCCGCCCGTTGTTCTATATTCTCTTCCATAAATTTCTTCTTTATATATGACTAATTATTTCATTCATTTTATCAATGCAGCGCTTCATTTTCTCCACTGTGATGCCACATCCACCATAAATCACCGGTCTGACTGTACGGATAAATTCTCCGATCTCTTCTTCATCCATACCTGTTTTCCGGGCAATCCTGCTGAAAGAACGTTCATCGTCCGCTACTTCTTCTATGTCCACCTGAATCTGCCTCCTCAACTCTTCTGCAAAGTACATGTACTTTTTACGAACCAAATCGGCATGGTCTTTCTTCTGGAAATAAAGAGTGCCTATCAGTTCAGTAAATTCCAATGATTTATTTTCAGGTGTACGGACAACCGGTATCGCACGCTGTCTTCTCCGCGCCGTAAACAGCATGAAGAGCAGTATTGCAAGCATCGTCAGATACAAAGCCCAACGAAGCGGTCTCTGCGAAAGGAAATAACGGAAAGGAGACATCTGCACCTGTGTTGTTTTCTCCATATAAGCTTCAGTGCGGACTATGGGAAACTCTCCCATTTGCGATAGTAATCGGAAAAGATAAGTGGCGTTCTTCCCGTCCAGCACCCCGTAATTGGTAAAGAGCAGAGGCGTGGAAGCCAGAATAATCTCCCCTTTCCCCCACCGATACGACATGGCAACCGGAAAATGGATAACAGTATCTGAAAATGCGGAATCCACATCAACTTCATATACGAGTTCATCTATTGAAATATTCTTCACTGCCAGTACCTTCGCCGGAAGCGAATCTGTGAGAAAGTAAGACGAACACAGTTGGGGATAGAAATAGAAATTCCTCCCAGGATAAACAGTGGAATCCCCTATCCAGCACAGACTATCCCTCATCAGCAACGAAGTAGCATACTTTTTCAAGGCTACCGGACTAAAATAGGAATAACTGTTTCTGAACTTCAAAGTGTCTTCCAATTTATCACTAAACCAGGTGCTTGACAGCATTATCTTATTTCCGCGTTCCGCCATCTTCAGTAAAGCCTCCACATCTATGTCCGATGGCATCCGGTTGTTGGCAACAGCCAATATTCCCCGGCAAGACACGGTGTCGTCCTGTTCCATTTGGTAGAAAGTCTTCCTGGATAATGAATACCCCATCGGTAACGAAGCGGACAACAAGCTGTCAAAAACGGCACATCCGAAAGGCTGTTTATCGTAATGGCTGAAAGTGGGATTCCATACGAATTTCTTCGGCAGGCGACATTCTATCGCAAACATCAACAGCAGGAAGATGACAATTCCGACGACAAACCAATGACTTCCTTTCATACACCCCCTCCTTTCTTCACTTCTTCCTGCAAGGAATGCATAGCGTGAAACAACGCTTCGTTCGCTTCAAAATTTCCATAACGTACCCGTAGGAAATGATTAGTCAACTGCCGGAAAGCAGGCAACCGCACTTCATTGATGTACTGTGTAGGTGTTTTGTAAAGTTGCCAGTCGATGCGTCCCTCGTCACTGAGTTGCTTTAGTGTCTGCAAATACAACAGCCGCACCGCCTCTCTATGATCACGGCGAGAAAGTGCATCGGCAATCCCTTTCGCAAAATCCACTCCATAAATGGTATCTTCTTCCACCGTATAAGGCAAAGCATTCTTACGGGAATACGCAAATAATTCCGGATGCTTCTTGTAAACGAACCAGCCTATCAGAATAAGGATAAGGATAGCGATACCTATCAGAATAAGTTCCGAATATTCTTCCGCAAAGTTGCTGCCGAATATTTTTTGCATGACTTCTCCGAACCATCTGTTGAACCACTCGAATAAATTAATTTCCGGAGCGATCAACTCACGGTTGTAGTCATACGCCGCATCAGACTGCCATATGGCAACCTGTGCGGTGTCACAAACCAATGTATCAGCCGGAGAAGTAATCATTTACATTTCAAAGTTTGTCGAAATTATCAATATCGCTTTCTACCATGATGCTGTCCATTTTTTCCGAGGCATGACCATACTGATACGCCAATCCCACAAATGAGAAAATCATAGCGAGGTAAGCCCCAAACGCTTGCACAACAGCCAGCAGATAAAGCAAGAAGCTATATCCTACAGATACGGTTGCTTCGGTTCCACCGCCGCTTGTAGCAAAGATGTACTTCACCACTGTTCCTATATACCAGGGTATCAGAGTCACTCCCTGTAGGATACCGGCAATGATTCCCATCACAAGAGATATCATGAAGATACCTCCCCAAGTGGCAAATCCTAAGCGGAAAGCCTTCTTCAGCGAACTCATGGCACTGATATCTTCAAACAGGTAAATAGGCGCCCAAAGACTGAACGGCACTGCTATGGCTATCATAAACGGGATAAGCATCATAACAATCGGTAACAAGGCAATAGGGAACAAGGCAACTATGACACCGATAATCAGACTGGCCAACATCGTCAGGATTAATCCGAAGAAAACCAAGATAAACATCCTCTTCACATTGCGGAGCAACATAGGTCGCAGCACACCCAACGTGACGCCCTGCAAACGTCCCTCCCGCTCATTATAAGTCCGGATTATCGCATAGACCAATGCAGTCAGCAACACAATGCCTATTATCAGCAGCAGCATATACAGACTGTAATAAGAAAAGAATGACATCAGCAAAGCCGAATCTGAATACATAGCCCCGCTCTCCATCAAACCGGACATACCTATCGTATAAGTCATCAGCCCATTCAGACTTAATGCCTGGACAAGACAAAGCGGTAAAAGCAAATAGGTTGCATACTTCAGCATCAACTTCCAATTCTCCTTTATAAAATCGAAAGAAGCATTAAACTTCTCACCGAAAGAACGTTTTACGTACAACGCAATTTTAGGTTTCTCTGTTTCCATGTCGTTTTCTATTAGGTAAATAAATATAGTAGAATAAAATAAATGCCAGGGAAGTAAGAATCAGACCAAGCCTCAGCACATCCGGCAATTCGGTGTGGCGTGTGATAAACCCTTCAATGAATCCTGCCATAATAAAGACGGGGATGGTACCTATCACAATCTTCACCCCCCGCTTGGCTCCCTTTCGGAAAGATTCCAGCCTCGAATAAGTTCCGGGAAACAACCACCCGTTTCCCAAAGCCAGTCCGGCAGCACCGGCCACAATGATAGCCCAGATTTCGAGTGTTCCGTGCAGCCAGACGGCAAGCATGGACTCCCCAAGCAATTCGTGCTGGAAAAAGAAAGTCTGAAAAGATCCCAGCATGACTCCATTGGTAAAAAGCATATATCCTGTACCGAAACTGGTTAAGATTCCCATAGCAAAGCAATTGAAGGAAACCATGATATTGTTCAGTGTGATACCCAGAAACATAGGAACTTCCGAAGAACCGTTATACACAGCCATCGGTTCTCCGTTGGCTATATTGTTCAATGTCATGTCCACATAGCTGTTTCCCAGAATCAGGCGGACAAAATCGGGATCGCCCACAGTAGAAATCACCCCGACCGCCACGCTGACAATGAAAATAAGGAATGAAACAAGCAGTTCGCGACGCGCATCGTGCATGGTCTGCGGTATTTCCTGTGTCCAGAAAGTGATGATTCTCGACCACTTCTCACGCTTGTTCCGATATATTTTGTTATGCAGCGCCGAAGCGAGATTATTCAGATAAATAGTGATGCGGGACGTTGGAAAGTGCATTTGTGCAAACGCCAGGTCAGCAGTAAGGTCCGTATATACGTCGGCGAGCCTGTCGGGAGACAAGCTTGTCGCCTGCTCCACCACCTTCTCAGCTTCTTTCCACTTTTCAATATTGCGACGAATGAACGTTACTTCTTTCATACTTTTCCTGAGGACTTCGGATGAGTTTTGTCTGAAATCGGTAACAAAAATAAGAGAATAATGATATATTTGCAACGAAATACTAAAAATGTTCAATCAAAAATGGCAGAATCTACTATTATCACCGGACAATTCGTCCGTATCAGCCAAACACCCGCCAGTATTGGCGAACGATTTCTGGCATTAGTCATCGACTATATCCTGATAGGACTTTATGTATATTCCACTGCAACCCTACTCTCACAGCTTCCGGTATCTTCGGATTTCACAATGACTGTTTTTTTTGCCGTAATCTATCTGCCTGTATTATTCTATGCATTTTTATGTGAAATGTTCAACCACGGACAAAGTCTCGGAAAGAAACTCATGAGTATCCGGGTGGTGAAAGCCGATGGTTCCACTCCGAGCATAGGCTCTTATCTGCTTCGCTGGCTACTCTTCCCAATTGATGTTCCCGTCACCGGAGGACTCGGAGTACTGGTTATTTTGCTAACCAAGAACAGCCAGCGGATGGGCGACCTCGCTGCGGGCACAATGGTTATCAAGGATAAGAATTACCGCAAAATACACGTCAGCCTTGATGAATTCGATTATCTGACGAAAGATTACCGTCCCACATATCCGCAAGCCGCCGACTTATCACTGGAACAGGTAAATGTAATCACCCGGACTTTGCAATCCGGAAAAAAAGACCGCGCACGGCGCATCGTCCTGCTTGCCCAAAAAGTGCAGGAGATTCTTTCAATCATCCCCCGGAATGGCGGACAGGAACAATTCCTGCAAACCATACTCCGGGATTATCAATACTATGCATTAGAAGAAATATAGTATACTCCGAACTACACCCTAACCGGGTTAAAAAACATAGCCGCTCCGTATCAACTCCACTCAGAGGTGCCCTGATACGGAGAAGATACGAAGTTGGGAACTTATACCTAGATAGACTTGCAATTACTCAACTGCAAAACTTTCCGATTTAAAGTTACTATAATACCTCCCGGAAATTGCCGTAAACTTCAGCACACAATAATCCGGATCAGTCACCCCTTCGGAATAATACATGGTGTCCCCTTCCTGCCATATCATCTCCTTACTGGCACCGTCCGTCAGCACTTCCATTGTGCCGCGCAACATCACTCCCCTGAAGAATCTCGTATCACAAAAGTAAATGCTCGCCCGATTATCCTTCCGGTATTGTGCCACACGCATCGACGAAGTGTTCGTGGTCAGATAGATAACTTTTATCCCCTCCCTTTTCCGGGGTTGCAACATCGCTTTGATATTCGGAAAACCTTCCGCATCTATTGAACCAATGAAAGCGGTTTTCAACTTATCAATCATTCCCCCTACTGTTTTCTCTACATCTCTCATAATCTCATTATTATATTGGTTATTGTTGCGGCAAAGATACGCACGACACAGAAAATCAATGCAATAAAAACCAAGGGGGAAATAGCACTTTTTACGGTTTATACAGTTTCCGGTAAACTAATGGCGTCTCTCCCGTACACTGCCGGAAACAACGCACGAAATAGGCAGCGGTAGAGAAATGCAGTTCAAATGACAGGTCCGATACGGAAACATCAGTATAGATAAGCTGCCTTTTAGCCTCATCCATAATCTTATTCCGGATATATTGCTTGGCACTGATGTTCATTGCCGAATGTACAACCTCATTCAGATAGTTGGGAGTAATACAGAGCTTATCCGCATAAAAACGGACGGAATGCTGTTCTTTCAGATTCGCTCCGACCAATTCTACAAATCTACTGACGTGAAAGTTGCCGGTTTCCTTATCCTTCTCTTCTTGAGATAGCATATTCAGATAAGCCCGGTTCAGCAACATAAGGGCTTCGTAAAGCAATGCCCTCAACACATGCACGTCATTCTGTTTGTACAAACCGATCTCTACCTTTATATCATGCAGAAGCTGCATCATGCGCTTATAAAGTTCATCAGGCAAATGAAGTTTAGAGGCTGTCTTTTCCATGTTGAAGAACGGCAGATGCTGCACAAACAAAGGGTCTTTGAAGAAGGAAGACAAGAACTCATCCTCGAAAATCAGTACATAACCATTTACGATATGAGCTGTATCCCAATTCCGTATTTCTCCGGGTTTGGAAAAGAACACATCACCGGGGGTCGCCTCACATATTTGGTTATCAATCGAAAATCCTCCCCCACCCTCCGTAATGAAAGTAATGTCATAGTAAGTCAATGTATGCGCCCCCCCTTCAGCCAGAAATCGCTTCACGTATTTCAGTTCCACGACATCCACTAAAAGTTCACTACCATACTTGCTCTTATAAAACGTATAGCGGGGAATTGATTTCTTCATTCAATAATCTCTTATTACGAACAAACTCTTACTATGAAATTACGATCCGCAAATATATTCATTCCTGTCATAATTCCACTTGCACACCTGATTTAAAATTATGTTTTTCGCATCTGCCGGTGATATTTAGAATGAATATTTATTTCCTTGTCATTTCTTTTACTAACTTTGACAATCAATACATATAAAAATTACTCTGATGAAGAAACTGTTTGCCTTATTACTAATGGGAATACTTGTTCCTGTTTGCATCTATTCCCAGGATATTTCAGGTACGTGGAACGGAAAATTGTCACTCCCTACCGGTTCACTCACCATTTGCTTCAATCTGCAAAAGACCGAACAAGGTTATACATCCACCTGCGATAGTCCGGATCAGGGAGTTAAGGGTATTCCTACAGAATCAACCCTTTTCAAAGATTCGGTACTAACGATTCAGATTCCCAATATACATGCCTCTTATAAGGGAAAACTCGGAGCGGACAACAAGATATATGGAAACTTCACACAAGGCATTCCATTGAAATTAGATTTGGAAAAAGGAGAATCCGCCAAGATGAACCGTCCGCAAGAGCCTCAACCGCCTTTCCCTTACAAAGTGGAAGACATAACCATTGAAAATCCGCAAGCCGGCATCACACTTGCCGGAACATTGACTTTGCCAGAACAAGGGAGTAAATTTCCGGCAGTAGTATTAGTGACCGGTAGTGGCCCGCAAAACAGGGATGAAGAAATCATGGGACACAAACCTTTCTTAGTGATTGCCGATTACTTAACCCGCAACGGAATAGCCGTTTTGCGCTGCGATGACAGAGGTGTAGGCAAGTCGAAAGGAGTATATGCATCTGCCACGAATGAAGATTTTGCCAGCGATGCGGAAGCTGCTTTCCTGTATCTGAAAAGCAGGAAAGAGATAAATTCCAAACAGATAGGAATCATCGGGCACAGTGCCGGAGGAACCATAGCTTTTATGCTGGCTGCCCGGAATAAAGAAGTGGCTTTCATCGTTTCGTTGGCAGGCGCCACCATTCAGGGAGACAGCCTGATACTAAAACAAAGTGAGATGATTTCCAAATCCAGCGGTATGCCGGATGCTGCATGGGAATTGACTAAACCCGTGCTACGCACCCGCTACGCTTTATTAACCCAGGATAAGAGTGCGGAAGAAATCCGGAAGGAATTGTACGCCAATGTTGCGCAAACACTTTCTCCCGGACAACTGCAAGACCCCAATGTCATGAAACAGGCAGAGGCTCAAATGAACTCAATGCTCTCCCCCTGGTATTTGCATTTCATGAGATATGACCCTACTTCCGACTTAAAGAAGACCAAATGCCCCGTCCTGGCTCTCAATGGAGAGAAAGACCTGCAAGTAGACGCCGACATGAACCTCGGAGCAGTGGAGCAGTGGGTGAAATCCAACGGAAACAAACAAGTCACCACCAAAGAATATCCCGGCCTGAACCATCTGTTTCAAGCGTGCAAGACTTGTACTATCAGCGAATACGGACAACTGGAAGAAACAATTAGTCCGGAAGTTCTGAAAGATATGTCAGACTGGATTCTCAAGTTGAAGAAGAAATAAATATCCGAAGGTTACCCCCGATGCTTATTTACCTACAAACTTGAATTCACGCTCATTGTATCTGTCGCCGACATTGGAATTGCCTGTTCCCGCACTTTGGTCGGTGACTGATCAGTATGTTTACGATAGAATTTACTGAAATAGGAAATAGATTCAAAGCCCAGGCTGAATGCTATTTCAGATATGGAGCGATGGGTATGCTGCAAATATTGATCGGACTTGCCTGCATAGTCAGATTGCAGTTCCTCCTGCATCCGGGCATATATGTTCTGCACTTTCACTAACTCCACATCATCCAGAAAGAAAACCTTATCACCCGTCAGCCTGAACAAAGGTGTATTTGCTAAAGAACCGTTCTTCTCTTCCGTTCGTACAAATTGCTCATTAAAGATGCAAAACATTCCTTTCTGTTCTTCACTGACAGACTCCCACGCATAAGGCACCAAAGGATTAGAGAATAACAAGGCAGGACGGTCCACCAATATCCATTTATCGGCATAATACAATTTTCCCGTCCCCACTATCAGAGTCACTTTATAGAAATCCCGATAACTGAATTGCACCGTCCCGAAGTTACATTGCCGGAAGAAGAGATTGAAATATTCTTTCTCTTTGGAATAAACGGCATCCGGCCTCGGGTCGTAGCATTGTATTCTCTTATAGAATTGAGGAATTGTTTCAGGCATAATGCATATCTGTTTTGCTACAAATTTACAGATTCTTCTTTAATTCTACCGCAACAGAATAGACTAATAGTGCTCTTTACATCAGCATTTGAGAATTAGAGACTATACAGGCCCTGAAATTCATAAGAGTTTCTTTATTTGTTTTATCAAGTCTTCCATCTTTCGCTTATTTTTTTCAATCATTCTCGGCCGCAAAAAGAACCAGTTAAAACCGATCCATAAAAGTACAACAGAATATGCTGCCACACCGAAGAGTAAAGACCTTTTCAAAGTATATTCATACATATAGAGTCCAATTCCTGCGGACAATAAAATGAAATAGAGGTTCAACAATTTAGTCTGCATGATATGTTCCCTGCTTCTAACCTTAAGCAAAGCATTCAAGTAATCCATATTCGACTGTTTTTCGTCTATTTTCCTATATAATGAGGTCAGCTTATGATTAAACAAGATGACAATTCCCATTGGCAAGACTGATAGCATAATTCCTATTTTAGTACTTACTAATTGAGGCTCAAAGTATACCCAGATAAAGATAATAAAAAGAATAGTAAGCAATAAGACTGCATTAAGGATTACCGTTCTCCTGATCCCCTTTCTCCTGAAGCTTTTTATTTTTCCAAGTATGTCGGCCTGGTCAACAGCCGGAACCGTCTGCTTGTTCCACAACTCCCTAATATCTATATCATTTTCCATATTCTTTCATTTTCTTTGTTAACAACGCTTTTATACGATGGATTTTCACCCGGATATTACTCTCGGACAATCCAACGATTTGTGCTATATCCGATTGCCTGACATCTTCCAGTTCCAGCGAAATAATGATGCGGTCTATTTCCGGAAGCTCGGCTATAGACTTATACAATATGCGAATCTGGGGTTCGATATCTACGGCCTCCTCTTCGGGCAAATCAGCAGGTAGTTCAGTTGAAACGACCCGTTGCTGCCGTTCCAACTGACGGAGGCAGTTGTTGGTTGCAATGCGGAAAATCCAGGTGCTGACATTGGCTTCATTCCTGAAAGCAGGCAGATGTTGCCAGACTTTGATGAATGTGTCCTGAGCCATATCCTGCGCTAAATTATAGTCGTTTACGTATCCCATACACAAACGGAATATTTTGCCCCAGTATTCCTTATATATTACTTCAAATTCCACTTTTTATTCTTTAATGAATTCACGTATCTGATTCATAAACCACTCTTTATCGTCAAACATCACGAAGTGCAATCCTTTATCGGCATATTCAAACTGCACTGTGGACAGATTTTTATATTGTTCTTTTATAACCGCTTCTATATTCCCGAAATGAGGTTCCAGTAAAATCAAAGAAGGAACCGTTATGCTCTTTATCCGTTCCCTCAAATCGGTGTTCGAAAAGTCACAATACATCTTAGTAAATGTTTCCCGGTCGGACTTTAGTCCCCAATTCACGATCTCATCGAATTTTGATGAATCGGTAGTAAGACTTGCAGCACTCATTCTTTGCATCCGGGCGAATTGTTCTTCATTCATCGCAGTAATCCGGTTAATCATCTCCGAGCAATCCTTATCAGGAACCGACTTAAATTCCGGATTGGTCAGAGCCATTAAACAAGGCAGAGCATCCACTACTACTATTTTTGCGGCAAGATAAGGAAAATCGGATGCAATTGCAAGTGCCAGCCCACCTCCCATGCTGTGACCAATAAGAATCGGCTTTTCTATATTCTTCTCTTTTATAAACCGGGCTATCTGCATTTTCCAACTCTCAAATGAGGGGTTCTCTTCCGGTGCAACTCCTGAAAAGCCTGCCATTGTCAAAACGTAGCAAGTATAATCCTCCTTCAACACTTCAACAGTTTCCTTCCAGACATCTCCCGAACAGGCAAAGCCGGGAATAAATACAATGGCCTGCTTTCCCGTTCCTGACTTGACTACTGAAAAAGGATAATCTTGCGCTAAAACGAAAGAAGAAGCAAGAAATGCCACTAAGATAAAAAATAGTTTCTTCATTATCATTCGTTTTTTGATTTATCCTTTAGATACGGGAAAGTTCAGAATGTTACAGAAAAGAAGAACTTATTCAGAAGTCATTTTTATGTAAGAAGATACTATTCAGAAATCTATTTTTTAGTACTAAAATCAAACATAATGCTAATGCTTATTTTCTACTATAAAAATGAAATATCATTCATATGTATTTATAATGCTTGTTTTCTGGTTCTATCAGGACTTCGTCGATTCTCTGAGGAATACTTTTGCCAGATTGGAGTTGGTGATGGATGGGGAACCGGCAATATATATGGCTGATCCAGTATTTAAGGCTGTCGCTAATTCTCTTTGGGATACTGATGGTGACGGATTTGTAACGAAGGAGGAGGCATCAATAAATAGAGGTATCGACGATGATTTTCGTTGGAATACCGAACTTGTAGATGCCTCCGCCCTGAAATTATTAAACTGGAAAGCTATGAATGGAGATTCAGCAATATTTAGAGGTTGCACTTCCCTTCGAAAAGTATCAATCGGAGATAATGGTTCTTTTACATCCTATATGTTTGCCGGGTGTTCCGCACTGGAGGAAGTTGAACTTCCAACATCAATATCCGGCTTGTCACAATATAAGACAGGCTATATGTTTGACGGATGTTCTTCTTTGCGTAATATTACTTTGCCATCCGATATGACAAAAATGGAAGGTAATATGTTCCATGATTGCATTTCGCTGGAGGAATTGGATATACCGGCAACTGTGACCACTATTGGATTTGGATTAACTAATGGTTGTATCTCATTGAAAAGAATTATTAATCGTGCAAACAATGTACCTGTATATACAGGAAATGGGGCTTTTGGAAATTGTCCTAATCTGATGGAAATGATTATTCTTCAGGAAACGCCACCAACATTGGGATATAATTCATTCTACAAGACGGATAATTGTATCTTCTACGTGCCAGATTCCGTAGTAGATACTTATAAGTCGGATTCCGGATGGTCAAGCATGGCATCGAGAATTAAGCCACTGTCATCTTATACAAAGGATTATTAAGGTTAGAATATCTTCCGGAGCATCTATCTTTTCATAGTGCTCCGGAAGATATTTATAATTCTATATATTCAGACAACGGATGAATAATACTACTTGAACTTGACCATCCGGTTGCAGTTCTATAAGCTGATACACTTGCATCCGGTACATATATGGCTATAGGTTTCCCGCTATTATTATATGACCAGGAGCCACTAAAGGTCGGTGGTGTGATGGCACGACAAACGACCGTTAATTGGAGACTACCTTTATTGGCAGGACGAGCTCCGATGGATATCATAGTACTTGGGAAATCGATCAATTTACAGTTTATATTTCCTGAAACGAGATCACCATCACAGCTTTTACATCCTTCCGGAATAATCAACTTTTCAATAGCTGTATTTAAAAAAGCGCCCTCTCCTATATGTATAATATTTTGCGGAAGAATGATTTCTCGTAATGAAGGACACCAAGAAAAAGCAGAGTTATTTAACGTTACTATACTTGTGAAAAAACGGAATTCATTGAATGTTTCAATAATTGTATTTCCTACTCCGTAACCAGTGACAAACATCGAATAGTTATTATCTACCCGGCTTGCCATTGTAGTCACTGCGGCTAACTCTTCTTCTGTAAGCATGCCGTCGTGGTCATAATCAACGTCACGCACTGTTGTATGTCCGGCAACATTAGATGTATTACCTACAGTGGCTCCAAGTAATACACGGAGAACTTCCGGGTCTTCAAACCTAATTGCTGGTGTACCGTCCATTACCAAATCCAATCTGTCAAAGATATCTCTCAGCTTATCCACAGAGTCCTGATAGAACCGTAAATATGCGTCTGAGCGGTGTATGGATGCTGTTTTCCTCTTTTTGGTAGAAAAATATATACCTATATTTTTCTTGATAACTCAAAATCATATTCTATAATTCGACCTGCGTATGTACTCCAGTTAGTAGCTGTTTTATAAGCCGCACCACTTCCAATCGGCACATAAACAGTACAATTATTTTCGTTAAACGCCCATGTTCCAAGTATTGGCGGAATTGTTGCTTTGATATAGCAACTCTCCATGGATGTACATCCTTGGAAGGCTCTATTGCCGATGTCTGTGATATTTTCTCGTAATATAGCATTTTTGAGGGAGGTGCAATTCCAGAAAGCACCGAATTCAATAGTAGTATAATAGTCGCCGGTGTCAACCATTTCAATAGATGTATTACCTTTGAATGCGTTGGAACGAATTATTGGTGAAGACATGACTTTTCCAAATATGACCTGTTTGACTTTAGTTAGCAGTATTGTTTTATATGGCGATTCTGTAATATATAAAGCTGACAAATCAAGTATTTCAATATTAGACGTATTGTTGTAATTTGCAAAATAAATAGTTTTACACACAGACGCTTCTTCCTTCGTGATAAACCCATCTTTGTCAGTATCCCATATGAAGTTGGCAATTTCCTGCCATACTGGATCAATGAAGCGGATAGCCGGTTCACCATCCATTATCAGGTTCAGTTTGTTGAATATTCTTTGTAGCTCATCCACAGAGTCCTGATAGTACTTTGAGTGTACTGTAATCTTACCATCCAATACCGGTATCTCCTCCTCTCCGGCCAGTCCTTCTGCAGACAAACCTTCATAACTACCATCAGCCAGTTTTGCAAGCATATCCAAAGCGTCAGCGGTATAATATTCTTCCTCAAAGCCTACTACACGAATATGCTTCAATGCATGGGTAATACCTTGTGTCTGCTGTGCTTTAATAATATCCGAAAGCAGCTTCATAGGCTTTAATTTAGGACAATTTTCAATCAGGAAATCAGTTATATTTTCAGCACACTGAGCAATTATCAACCCCTCCGTTGTCAATACCGGGAAATTCTTAAAAGAAATATATCTGTTGTTAACCGGATACTCAATAACTTCAAGACCGCCACCATCCGGAAGTTTTATCTGGCTCAAATTTGTACCGTCAGCATACACCTCTCGAATGTTTAAAATTCCGCTTAAATCAAGAATACCCTGTAATGTAGCTATATTGGATAAAAGTATCTTCTGTATGCTACTACAATCTGCAAGAGTAAGTCCTGTGATAGAAATAGTTACATCATCCGCTTTACTTCCAAGTATAAGTTCTGTCAACCGCCGACCGCGTACCACCATGGTACCGGAAACGTTCTTCAAATGCCAGTCTCCGATACTGAGCAGCCAACTGGCTGCCTGAATAGCATTCTGCTGGTCGGCACTGCCACCAAGGTCAATAGTTATTTTACAAACCTCTCCTGCTTTTGTACGTTCCCCCCGCACGATAGACGTACCATTGGCAATAGCCGGATACATATCAAATGCAGGAGTTATGTCGTAATCAATCTGATCACCGGCAGCACGCACAATAATAGTATCCGTACCATCAGATGAAAATAGCCCATAGCCATATTTACTCATAATATACATGATACGCTTCTTTACCCATGCAGTCTCAGCACTATAAAAATCACCATGGCTCTGTGTGATCGGATCGGTATCACTGGTATACTGTCCATTTTCGTAAGCAATCTTTGCAATCTCATATCTCTTAGCATCAGCATTGACAAGTGTAGCCGGAAAGTATTCTTTTATGCCGAGAAAATATTTTTTGTAAAAAGCATATACTTTATCATAAGGATTACCGGAAGACATACCGCATAAAGCCTCCATAGCTGCAAGAATTTTGCGCATACCCACGATTATCTCTGCATTACAAGCAAGTTCTAACAGATTCCAGAAGACAGAAGTTTCTCCATTCCAAATAGCCTGTCCGTTCTCATAGAAATCGTGCATCTCACAGTAATACGGTTTGCGATCCTGCCCTTGGTTATCTATTGGGAATATAGTGTCGGCATCATCCAGCCGCCACTTCCACTTACTCCCCGCCGAACAAAAACTATACGGATAGGTATTCTTCGCACGCTGGTCAGTTCCGGCAGTAAATTCCGTGAAAACATAGTGGAACACGGCATCGTCAATATCGAATATGACAGGTATGACAACGCGGAACAAAGATGTACGAGCAGAAATAAACAACTCATTCAATTGTTCGGCGGTGAATGCGGACAAATCGGATGCAAGATATGCAGCCAGTTGTGTTCTTAAATTAATCTGCCCGTTTCCTATATCAGAAGGAATAAACCGACCTTCTGCCGCCTCATAATAGTAAAGATTATAAAGATTAACATCATCGGCCTTGGCAATCCAATACTCATAACCAGTACTACGGTATTCAGCCACAGCGGCATTCAGTTCGGCAAGTGTACCGATGAACGGACGGATACGATTACTACAGACATATACAGCATTATAAGCATCTATCCATTTTTGTGCAGACAATGGTTCCGTTTCATCAGCATTCAGTTCACCCGCATCAAAATCCCAACAATTCGTATTGTTGTATTGAAACGCCTCTTCATCACCATTATACAACCAGTATGATTTACCACGATTCCATGGAACACGGAACAAAGCCCCCAACGGAGCATTGTCCGAACCTTCCACAGACAATAGCGCCGGGTAAGCTTCCGTATCATAACCAAAGCAAAGATCATCCCCCTTGTCCGGGCCGAACGTAAATTCTCCCATACAAGTATATATCTCCTGCCCTTCCTCATTCACGGATTTGGAGAAACCGATAAATGGTTCTTGATAAACAGCTACACGTATCTCTCCATCCGCTGCCATTGCCTCGTTTCTCAACCCTATTTCTTTATATAAATCATTGAAGGCAGCCACACTTCCGGACTTATGATCCTGCATGGAACTCGCCCAGTTCTTCTTAGCCGTCAGACGCCCGGACTTCGGCACACCGTCGAACATGAGTACTTTATTTTTGTCGGTTGTCCCATCGGCATACGTGGCGATGGAGTTTATCTTATTGCCCTCAGCGTCTTTCAGCCCTTTCATTTTAAATCGGATATTCCACTCCAGATATTTCTTGGATGAAGTACCCTGACCTTCCACCAACAGATTGGTGAGCGTGAAATTCCTTTCCGGTTTATCCTTGAAGAAGACTTCCAGATTACCCGCCACTCCAGAAGGGTTATTCAAATTAGGGAAAGGCTTGTCGACCACAAACACGTTGTACAGCATTTTCGTGGCATTGAAGTCAACATTCCCCCCTTCACTATCCAATACCTGATTGATATGCTTCTCTATTCGCTTTTCATCGGTTGTTACGAGCTGGTTAATATAGTTCTTCTGGACAGCTTCCGAGGGCAACGCCGAATCATACACACGCAATCCGTACAGATAGAGGTTGGCATAATCATTCCCCAGCATTATCTTTCCATTGTTTTTGAAATAGTCATTACTTTTGTAGACATACTGACGGTTCTTCTTTCCGTTAATGTAAATGGCAACGATATTAAATCCCGCATTGCCGTAGGCATCGGGCATGATAACCACTGTAAGCCGGATGCGTACCCCGTTGTCGATAGGTACATCCTGCGTTGTACTTTTGTTTTCTGACTGGGAGAAAAAAGAAACATTCTCCCCGGACACCTTCAATCCGACGTTCCCCTCGGCAATAGTAATAATATTCTTCGATGCATCCGAGGCATTCTCTACCTTGAAATCAAGTTCAATAGTCTTTCCTCTGCGGGCTGCCTCGGTAGCAAAAGGCCGATAATCTATCACCACAGAACTACGGGCAAATATTTTCAATGCTTTCACACCTTCATCATCAGTCACCCAACCATCATTACCCCAGTTAAAACTATTCCAAATAGCAGGAATCACCGACTTATCCGCCTCATTCACAATGCTGCGGCTGTTGGATTGTGAGTTACTGCGTGTCTTGGGGTTAATATAAAGCACTGCACCTGCCGTGGCGGAATATCCAAGCGAATTATTCACGCCAAATGTAATCGGTTCAATCAGATTGTTGTTGCCACTGGCGACAGACACAACGACATCAAAATTCGCATCGTCATCCGTATCCACTTCCATCGGATAAGTGAAAGTATTCTTTGCACTCGTCGTAATAGTGGCATTCTCAGAACTATATATTTCCGTTCCGTTTTTGGTTATAGAAAACAAAGCGTCAGTCTGTGCAGACGAACCGTCACAAATGGAATATTCGAAGACTTTGTTATCCTGCCAGTTGGTAAGCAAGCCGGCCACGTTGTTCACACACATCAGCTTCACAGACTCACCCGAAGAAAAACACATGATGTTCACAGACACCAGTTTTGTCTGAATCGTATTGTCGGAGTTCGAAAGGTAGAAGCTGACATTATACACACCGGTGGCTCCGGGATGCAAAAGTGTATAAATATAAGGAGTATCCAGATACACGGCCGTGCCAAGATTCTGGGTATAACCCTGATTGTAGTTATCTCCGGTGACTGCTATATGCAACGTTTTGCTGATGTTGCCATTAATAATCATTGGAATGGGTATGTCTCCCGCAAATGCCATCCACCAGGCGAAGTTCGGTGCACTGATGCCAAGCGACGTCAATTGCACGATATAAGTAACAGGAACTGTAGTCTTGTCGGTATTCTCACCCTCAACGCTTACTTTGATATTATTGCTGCCGCTGGTCAGCCATTCGGACACGTCCTGCTTGACTGAAACGTTAGACGATATCTCCATCCGCTTTACAACCGTGAAATCGGTGAACTTAGAGTTCTTTACCATAACCGTGCAGAGCCCCAATTCTCCGGTCGGTTTATAGGGCTCGCTGATGTCGTCCCGATACTGTGAGACAAAGGTAAAGTCGAGCACACACTCCTCACCATATTGTGCGGCAAAACCCAAAGAAGGCATATTGTTTCGAACGTACACACTGTACATAGTCCCGGCACCGCCTGCAAGCTCCCGTACCAATTGTTCCAAAGTGGCGCCCATGGCACCGTCATAAGCCGTTCCTTCGGTAGTGCCAATGACGAGAGCGTCTTCCGCCACTTTATCAATCAGTTTGCGTAATTCCGCAATAGCCTCGCTGCCACTGCCGCTATTTTTCAATTCATTCAGCGTGTCATCGATTATAGTAAGTTTCTTTTGCAGGTCGGCAACATTGTTTTTCTCCAATGCCTTAACCAATTCAATCAGTTGATTGAATTCCGCTGCCGATAAGCGTCCTTGCGAGTTCTTACCTTCGTTCTCTACCTTTGTTCCTATATCCAGTGCCATAATCTACTCTCCAAATATTAATGGAAAACTATAGGGGAATCCCTTTGTCTCCTGTTCTACCTTACCGCCTTTCGCTGCCAAAGCATGCATCACCAGGTTTGTCTCAAGCATACCCGTATTCGCCATATCCGACTCGACGCGACTGATAACGACGCGAGTAGTATTACCCACCTCATCGCTTTTCCTGATGCTCATGGCAAACTTGATATAGCCCATATTGTTACTGATTATTACTTATTTGATTAATTACTTCACGTTTGATTGCCGCAATGAAAGAAGATTGCTTCACCACTTCAATCATGGCTTTACTATAGCATGCCGGCACTTCAACCTCACCTTCCGAATAATAGATTGTTTTGGCAAGGTCTTCAAATCCGATATCGAGCAGGATGCTGCCGTTGTACATCATCATATTGCCTAACTCATGCGCGATGTCGAAGGTCTTTTTGGCACCTTCGAAGGAGGTTTGCACCTCGAACTTTTTAAAATTTACTTTCATATTACATTTTTAAAATCATTTTTACTTCATCTACTTACTCCGCCACTGTATTCTGGTTAATAGTCCGTCTACAAAAAACAAATCTCCTAACCGGAAGCCACCAACCGTATCATCCCAAACATGTTGAAAGCAGAGCCCTCTTGTTAAGCCGTAATCGCCATATTCAGAACCATACCGTTCGCTACCATGAGTATTTATTTTTCCTTTATAGCTGATAGCTACCCCTTTTTCGCTATCCGTGTTAATACTTAGCGCGCAAGATGCCAAACCGCCAAGTGATGAAATATTAACTGTCGCCAATGATTCACTCTGAATATCGTATTCATCTAAATTAACAGTAAATACGGCGGCTACCTGATCTGTTACACCCGAAGAAAGTGGTAAAGTATCTCCAATCCCTGCGCTTTTTTTAGTTCCATTAAAACGAATGCCATCCTTTGTAAGAAGAAGATTATCACCTGCTATATTAGAACCAATTGAAGTTTCGGTTATTGCAAATCCGCCTATCTCTCCGTCTACAGCTGTTATTGTCCCATTAAAAGTCCCATTATTAGCAGTGATATTATTCAAGGTCAGGTTGCCCTCAGTATCCACAACGAAAGTTCCATTCGCCACAATATTACCATTGAACCGGATTTGGTCTGCCTGAATAGTAGCATTAGAGATAAGGTTATCCGCCTCATCTTTAGTTATAAAGACTTCAATATCAGCTTGTTTAACAACCCCATCGATCTTTGCCTGGGAAGCGAACAAACCGGCAAAATCTTCCTTCGTCACCAAGCCTGCCGTACTGATATTCGTAATATTCCCTGAAGCATCAAAACTGAACTTCTCGCTTATCAACGAATTCATTTCCGCCGTAGTCACCAGCCCGGATCTGTCTATATTGGTAATATTCCCGTCAGCGTCAGTACTGACCTTGGCGGCCAGTGCTGTTATCTCTCTTTCCGTCACCTGTATGGCGGCGGCATTCTTACTTGCCGCATCATTCGCTTCATCCGCGCTGTCCTGAGCCGCTCCGGCATTGTTGAACGCTTCCAAAGCTTTGGCCATAGCATCAGCCGCCGCACCGCTTACCGAAGCTATCTTAATTTCAGCCTCCCGGATAGCCGCATCGGTCGACGCTTGATTTTGTGTAATAAGCCCGTTCAGTTCATCATGGCTGTCACTTACTTGCGCAAGGATACTGTCACCCAGATTCTTTATATACGCAGTCGTAGCATTGCCGACAGGTTTCCAGTGTTCAATACTGAACTCCTCCCCGGCAACCTTCGCCGTCTTGCACACAAGGGTATCATTCTCATAAGTATAGGGAGCAGCGGACGGATAAGTTGCATTGGTCCACAAATCTCCTATGTCATACGCTTGCGCATCTATTGGCTGTTCCACAAACACACGCCGTTTACCGTCTGCCGTATCCTGTGCCTTGGCCGCATTCTCCAAAGCCTTAACCGTTTGTTGGTCGGTAATATCCGCCCACTCCCAAGCATCAGCCGACTTTACGAATCTATAAGCCAATCCAGATGCGGTATTATAGAACAAGTCCTGCTCATGCATCGTCTTCAATTCGTTGGTATTCCAATCCGAGGCCGGGATATTGTCTAATGTCGGAGCATATTCAAAGAACCATATTGTATATTCCTTATCCGTCTGTTCCTTTATCAGGTCAAGATCTGCCTGAAGTTCAATGAACATGCTATCATAGCTCTTCCCGGTCGCTTCGGAGATAAACTGCCCGATAAATTTATTCAGGAGCGGAGAAATAATGGTAACTTCTTTGCCTGCCAAAGAATACCCGTCAATCCCTTTATACTGTTTGATAGAAGGAGCGTCCTCGCCTACGGTCGAAAGGATTATCGCATTCTGCCGGTTCACATCCATCCGGTTGCCAAGCTGTACGATGGAATCTCCTGCTTCAGGAGTTCCGCTACCTGTTTTACAATCCGCTTTTGAGAGATCGATGTAATTGTCACCTACGCCAACCACCAAACGCCAGTAATAGCGGTTAGCCACATTGTGAGACGTTTCTTCCTTGATATTAAAAGTTTGCGCACATGCTTGGTCATAGGCTCTGAATTCCTGTACGATGGATGTATCTCCATTATCCTGCTCAAAGTAACAACGGTAATAGGTATCGTATTCCTCCACCTTGACGCACTTCAATGATGCCGGAGTCAGAATGATTTCCCCACCGACGTGAGACAAACGTTTGATGACCAATTCAACAAAATACGCCAGTTTCCGCACGAGGAGTTCGTCCACCTCAAGATAAGATCTTCCCGTCTCCGGATTATATCTAAGACTGAATCCGGTTCCCAAATCTCCGGCAACAAAACCGGAAGACACAATGCCGAAAACATTCCTAAGTTCGTCGAAGACAGCTGTAACTACATTTGAATCACCGACAGATATACCATGCCCGCTACCACCTACACATAAACCTTCAAGAAAGGTCGTGATTTTGGCAGCAATATCCGCCACATCTTTCCTCAAAAACTTATCATATACCGGGCTGTCAGCATCTATGTCATACGCCTTGTCGGCATGGATGGCATCATCAGCCTTTGCGGAATGCCCCGCTTCATCAGCATACCCCACCTTAGCTTTCTTTTCTATATATTCATACCCGTCTTCCGTTTCTTCAAGTTGTCTCAGATAAACATAGCGGTCATTGTCAGTGATAACCTTGTCTATGTCAGCCTTGTTGGCATGCGTATGCCCATCACTTACTGAACCGGATGAAGACGAACCGCCCGTCACACTAACCACAGTAGATGAATTGGATAAAGCTCCTCCCATTCCGAGTTCTCTAAGCCGTTTACTCCGTGGCAAGGGAGTACGCAGGACAGTACCGGCTGTATAAGTTTTCTTGCTCATATAATAATTCCTTTATTAAATACCACTCCAATGTCTTTCAACACACTATTTTATTTCTCTTCATATTCATCCGGTCGCAATTCCACCATTTTCAGTTCCCGTTCATCAGCTATCAAGTCCTGTACGTCTTGCAATACAATAAAACGCTTATCTTCTTGATTCGCATCAGTACACGACTTCAGTCCTCCCCCCGTCAGTCGGGTTGTGCCCGACAGTGCGGTTTTTCGTTCTGCGTATTGACTGTAAAGCGTACCTATCAACAGGTGCTCCACCTGCGTGGTGCGTCCGGCTCTGGTCATTTCTGTTATCTGTAGCCCGGTGGCAGTTTGATGGTAAGCTCCCCGCGCCGCAGGATTTACTTCCTCCATGGTACCGCAGATTGTATCTATTTTTATGTTGTCTTTAGCATTCTCGTTCAGTACTCCGGTATACTCCACATCATCACTGCTATATTCCTCGAATACGGCATTCGTCCTTACCACGGATAGTACCGGGAGTTTATAGAGCATCCAACGCACGCGGGAGGTTATGTCCGTTTCTAACACTATATCATTCCTATCCTCCCGAGAGCTCCACAGAAACGTTCTACATGTTCTCATACCTGTCAGTATACTGATCTCTAAATATCCGGATACAGGAGGATATGCCATATATTGTCCGTCGTCAACCTTCAGCCATGACGGCCTCCGCATAATAAATTTTTTGTTTCGCATCAGCGCCTGCCGATTGGTTCTCCAGCCCAACGACTGTAATGTCCCTCCGGGTTCGTCAGTATTATAGTAGGCCAACACCGCTTCGCCCCATTCTGTCGGTGCCCCATCCACCCATTTTCCAGTGGTATATTTCATGTGCGGCTCCAAATAAGTCTTAGCAGTTTCGTACTTATTGACATAATGACATAGTGCATTGCCAGCATTATCATATATCACGGCACGGAATGGAAGATACAGATAACCGGCATCGTTCAGTATAGCATTGTAATTTCCTTTCTCGTTATCCCCATCAGCGTCACTGAAAGGGTTATAGCGTGCATCTATCAGTATGCCAAGTTGCAGGCGCAGCAAAGTATGCGCCGTTTCGTCTGCACCTATTGCAGGTATGTATATCTTCTCTGTCTTTATTACAGGAGTATCATTACGGGTTGATGGAGGTGTTCCTACCGGTTTAGGAACTCCTGAAGACAGAGAACCGTAGCCGGTGTAAAAAAAGCAAGCCACTCCCGTGCTCTTGGAACCTCCCAGTATAGGTGCTATTTCAAAATAACGCTTATAAGAGGAACTGCCTGTTCCTGTACCCTTGCTGCCCACATACATCAAGAAAGAAATATCACTGTAATCCCAGTCATAATCCTCCGGTTTTTTATAGTTTGGAAGATACTTATAGCAGTTAGAACCATCGGGCTGAATACCCGTATTTTCGGTTTTATCACCTCCATACTTCAAGTCTCCGGCCAACAGCCTTGCATCGCTATAGGGTGAAAAAGTGATTTTCACATTGTTTGCCACTTTGTCCGTACCCATCTGTTGGTCGGTCGATTCCCAACGTACTTGTTCCGTACCGACTTTTTGGTATAGGGCGTTCAGATCGTACACGTACAGTTCTCCTGCCTGTTGCACCATCCGTAGCCCCAGTGGCTGCAACATGCCTTCCAAAACTTCGTACATGGAAAGAGCCTCCCCATCCTCATCATAGAAGTTGTCCGCCCGCAAACTCAGGTCGGACAATGTGACGGGTGTCGCGTTCCCTTTCATACAAGTAGATATGTATTGTCGGACCGGGGAACAATGTCCCAGTTTCGCCCGTTGCAATGCGTCATTCAAAATGGACTGCATGGACTGCATGCCCTCCATATTGAATTTCATGCGATTCAATATTCCAAAGTCACTGAAAGTGAGTGTCACTTCATATTCAGCTCCCGAAGAATAAGGTTCTTCATAAAATTCAGGGTCAAGGGTCCCGCTCCAATAAAGAGAACCGTTACGGTATATTTTCACGGTAATATCTCCGGGAGTAATGATATATAAGTCTTCGTAGGTACGGTCTCCCGGACTTATAATAGTAACGTCGGCCACACTTCCGCACAAGCTTGTCTCCTTGTCGGAATGTGCCCATTCTATGACGACAGGTTCATCTGAAGGGAACTGCAATTTCCCTATCAGATCATAGGCAGCAGTAGCCTCCCGGTATATCTCTACAGAGCATACTGTGTTATTCCGGCTTAAAAACTCTCCTTTATACTTCAAGTATTGCATAACTTCTTTTTTAGCTTCTGTTATTCAAGTTTCCTTCGCGGTTCAGTATTCCTTTCAGATAACGTCCGGCAATCTTAAATTCCACAGTACCGCCAACATTCGTATTTCCTACAGGCTGTATCAACTGCCTCAATCTGTTCAGCGGTGCCACCACTTCCGGATTATTCATCGCACCCGTATATTCACCGAAAAGACCTAAAGTAGGGCCATAGGCTATGCCACCATAAGCAAACTTAGGCAGATTAGCCAAAGCACCCAATACACTTGCCACAGCCGCAATAGCCAATATAGGTCCTACAATAGGAATACTCGACACACTGGCAGCCGCCCCTGTGCCAGCAACAACAGTGTTAGCCGTAGCTTGCGTAGATTGGACACCTAATAATGCCAAAACTTGCGGGATAGCCTGCCCTATTGCCTGCACTGCATTGGCTCCCCACTGTAACCATTCACCTGCTGCTCCACCTATCAAGTTACCCACACCTCCCATAGCATTACCTACCGCTCCCATATTATCCGTCAGTTCCTGATTCTTTTCCCTTGCCAATCCCACAGCCTCATTCCATTTCTCCATACTGGTTAAGGGATCCTGAATATCAAAGTTCATCGGTTCGAGTTTCATATCTTTCAAACCTCCATCTTTGACGCCAAGTTCTAAAGAACCGGTGGTAGCTATTCCTCCAACAGGAGCTGCATCCAAATCAGTCGGCTTCACCGGATGCGCTGCCTGAAAATTTGTCTTATTTATAATAGATTGGGCTGAAGCTATATCAGACTGCAATTGGGCAATATCTACTGAAAAAGTAACGATTTCTTCAAGAGGTGCTTTCTGTTGTTTCTCTTTAAGTTCCGAAAGTTTTGCTTCTAAAGCAGCCAAACTGCCTTCGGCAGGTTTCAATTCTATATAAGGAGTAATAGAAGGTGTATTCTTATCATCCTTATAATTGTCATTATTCGTTACAACCACATTACCTATTGGAACCTCAGCACCCGATGATACTCCCAACAAATTATCAGTTCCTCCAAACATAGCTTTCGCATCAGCCATTTCTTTCTTATAAACATCCTGTGCCTTACGCACATCGTTCAACCTTTTATAAATATATTCGGCTAAAGGATTAATGATATAGCTTCCAAACTGATTGGAATAACTAGTTTTGACACTTTCCAGTATTTCTTGTGCTTCTTTCGGAATATCGCTTCCACTACGTATAGCATCCCGAATTTGCATAAAAGCCTCTTCAGCCTGATCGGCAGTTATTTTTCCTGCTCTTTCACCGATACCTTTGTTTAAGTGGTTACGAATATCTTTCAATGCATTTGTTTCAGACTCTGCATACACCTCGCCAGCTCCGGATGTCGCTTTTTCCATAGCACGCGAACGGGCAGTGTTCAAAATAGCCTCACTTAGTTTATCATACGCAATTCGAGCTGTATCTGCATTGGTTATTTCAATATCCATTTTCTCAAGATAATCACCGTACTTAGCAACAATGTCATCTTTTGCTTTCTGCCATTCTTCTGTTCCTTCACGGGCTTTATTCAAGGGGGTAAAGAGATTATCCAAAGCAAGACGCTCCGTAGCCACTTCTTTATTCATCGTAGTCATTATGTCATTCAAGCGTCCTTGAGCCTTAGCCGCATCATTACTACCTGAACAGAATTTATATATAGCAACGGCAGCACCGGCAATTAAAGTGGCTCCTAATATCCAAGGACTAGCTGCTAAAGCTATATTTAAGGCTTTGGTGGCACCAGTAGTGGTGGAAATTGCTGTACGGGCAGTTAAGACTTGCATCTGATACACATAAATAGCTCTTTCTCCAACGCCTACAATTTTATTGTAAACATTTTGAGCTACAGACGCAATCTTAGTCGTAACACCTATTTTATTCAATTTCTCATACATAGTAATTAGAAGGAGTACTCCAGAAGAATTTTCTGAGAAAATAGCAAAATAAGCACCTGTATTCTTCGTTAGGTCTATCCATTTTGCTCTAATCTCATCAACAGGATTTTGCATCATATTCATTTGAGCTGAAACTACAGCAGTCATCTTCTGAGTATTACTTTGTATATCAGTCAAGAGCTTATTTATTTCTCGAAGAGAACTTGAAGGGTTATTTTTCAAGTTAAAAGTTATATTATACGATATTTTCTCCATATATTTGCACATAACTTATTAAAAAAATGATTATGGGACCATACATTATTCTTATAATGCTGATTCTTGGTTTTTGGTCTGGTCAAAGTGTACTTCATGATTTGCTAAATAATAAGAAAACAGATACAGATGAAAAAACAGAAGCATCCAAACCTAGTAAATTTGAACAAAAGCTAAAAGCTTCTGCGCAAAGAAGCCGAGAAGAAGCACTCAAAGCACGTGAAGAGTTACAACAACTTCGTGAAAAGCTTGCACGCGAAAAAGCAGAAAGAGAACGACAAAAGGAAGAAGAAAAACGTCGCAAAAAAGAAGAAAAACAAGCTAAACATAAATAAATTTTCAACCATCCTTTTTTCATCATATCCCATAGTCTCTTCATTACCATTTTTTGAACAGACAAAAGAACTGACATACCTTGAATATTCTTCTGTATATCAAGCAATATATTACTCATTTCTCGAAGAACTCCTGAAAGGGTATTTTTCAAATTAAATACTATATCATATGTTATTTTTTCCATATCTTTGTCATATTATTAAATGATTAATATTATGGGACCATATTGGGTACTAATTTTCATAATTCTAGGTTCTATTGGAATTTGGAATATTTTGGGTATGTTAGAAGGTAAGGACAACTCCCAAAAAGAGCCACTTAAGCTCAGTAAATTTGAACAAAAATTAAAAGCTTCCGCACAAAAAAGCCGAGAAGAAACACTCAAAGCACGTGAAGAGTTACAACAACTTCGTGAAAAGCTTGCACGCGAAAAAGCAGAAAGAGAACGACAAAAGGAAGAAGAAAAACGCCGCAAGAAAGAAGAGAGGCAAGCAAAAAATAAATAATTTTTTCTTGCTGTGCCTTCTACTGCTCCCATATTATCCGTCAGTTCCTGATTTTGTTCTCTTGCTAATGCCACAGCTGCATTCCATTTTTCCATACTGGTCAATGGATCTTGAATATCAAACTTTTTCGGTTCGAGTTTCATATCTTTCAAACCTCCATCTTTGACGCCAAGTTCTAAAGAACCGGTGGTAGCTATTCCTCCAACAGGAGCTGCATCCAAATCAGTCGGCTTCACCGGATGCGCTGCCTGAAAATTTGTCTTATTTATAATAGATTGGGCTGAAGCTATATCAGACTGCAATTTGGCAATATCTACTGAAAAAGTAACGATTGCCTCAAGAGGTGCTTTCTGTTGTTTCTCTTTAAGTTCCAAAAGTTTTGCTTCTAAAGCAGCCAAACTGCCTTCGGCAGGTTTCAATTCTATATGAGGAGTAACAACAGGGGTATGCGGAGGAGTACTATTATCTCCTGTTACAACTGCATTACCGGTTATTTCTCCTGCATTTGTCTGCGGAGCGATAGGCGTACCTAATACATCTTTTACTCGTTTTACTTCCTTCTCATAAGCTTGGTTTGCATTTTCAATCTCTTTCACATACGGTTTCAATAATTCTTTTACATATTCAATCTGACTGCTATGTATGTTTGTAGAAATCCCCAATATAAACTTTCTCCAATCCTTGGATATATTCTCTCCTTTGCGGATACTCGCCGCAGCAGCTTCAAAAATATCTCCTCCGGTTTTCTCTCCCATATTTTTAATGAGGCTGTCGCGCATTTTAGTCAATTGCTCACTTTCTGTAGAGGCATATTTATCTCCTGCCTCAGATAACGCTTTCTCAGAAGCACGACTACGAGCTGTCTCCCGAATAGAAGCACTCAATTTGTCGTATGCAACTTTTGCACTAGTTACGTCAGTGATTTCAATGCCAAGCTGCTTTAGATAATCCCCATATTGCGATACAATACGATCTTTTGCCTGCTTCCAGGCATCTGTTCCTTCTTGAGCCTTATTCAGTTCATCAAAAAGGAGATTTAGTTTTGTAGTTTCTGTTGATATTTCTTGCTGTACAGATTTATAGGTATTATTCAACCTCTCTTGTGCTTTCGCTGCTTCATCGCTATTGGTACATAACTTATATATAACAGTGGCTACGGCTGCAATTCCTGCTGCTGCTAACATCCAAGGACTGGCTGCAATGACCATATTTAGAGCTTTGGTTGCACCTGTAGTAGTGGCTATAGCGGCACGAGCCGCCTGTATTTGCATCTGATACACAGAAATGACACTCCCTCCTACACCTACAATTTTGTTGTAAGCATCTTGAGCCATAGATGTAATCTTAGTTGTAGCTCCAATATCATCTAAATACTTCCTTATCTCAATAAAACTGGCAACTCCAGCGGTATTTTCTGAAATAATAGCAAAATAGGCTCCTGCATCTCCTGTCAAATTTAACCACTTCTCTCTAGCCTCATCTATCGGGCTCTGCATTATACTTATTTGTTGTGACGCAAGGTTTGTCATCTTTTGCATACTACCTTGTACGTCAATCATAAGTTTATTTATCTCCCGAAGAACTCCTGAAGGATTATTTTTCAAGTTAAATGTTATGTCATATGTAATCTTTTCCATATCTTTATGACCTTATATGAATAATAAAAAATTATGGGACCTTATATAGTACTAATATTTTTAATTCTTGCTGGATTGGGAGCTTGGAATATAGGTGGTAAATTGTCAAATTTTGATAAGACTAAAAAAGCCCCTCCCAAACCAAGTAAGTTTGAACAAAATTTAAAATCCTCCGCAGAAAAGAGCAAAGAAGAAGCTAGAATTAAACGCGAAGAACTACAACAACTCCGCGAAAGGTTAGCACGTGAAAAAGCCGAAAGAGAACGACAAGAAGCAGAGGAAAAGCGTCGCATAGAAGAAGAAAAGTGGGCTAAATACAAAGAAGAAGCCCTCATGACTCGTAAAGAGTTACAACACCTTCGTGAAAAAGATGCAAATTCATCGGATGAGAGCAACTCCTCAAATGATAAAGAAAAGTAAACAACGTTCCTTCTTTACCCCCATTTCTTTGCAATCTCTTCGAACCTTTCCTTTGTACTAATTTCTTTCTTAGTTTTTTGTTCCCGTTTTCCCTCCCACGAGAATCTGCATACATCCGTCGGACTTAACTTCTTTTTACTATACGGTTGCAATATGCAACAGGCCAAAAAGCGTGTCCGCTCCCAACCATCCTGCACATTCCGCTCATCATGTTGCTGCCAAACCCGATAGATAGCTGCAAACTCAGCAGGGGTGCATCGGCGAAAATCGTCTAAACTTATCCCAATACACCCCATTGCCAAACCTAACAGTTCTTCAATGCCTGCGACTTCCTTGCCTACCTCTTTTTTTTTGAACCATCCTCACCACCGGCACTCACACTTTCCTGAAAACGATTGAATTCGCTCAAGTCGATCCCGTCAGCAAAACGCTCAAAATTAAGGTCAAACGCCACTTCATCCGCCCTGCAAGCCGAACGCACACAGCAGAACATAAACATTGTCAGCAGTTCCATATCGGCACCGATTTCATTGACGTCCTTGCCCGTTGCCCGCTTGAAGTCAATCATAGCCCCCATCGTCACCCGGTTAGGATATTCCTTACCGTACAATACCACTTTGTTCATACTCATACTTCAGGTGCAACGGTTTTAACTTCCACAGGTCCGCTATTCTCCAGCGAAATGCTGTAAGTAGCATCATCATCGGCAGCAGAAACTTCTTCCAACGAAGTAATAATGAAATTGCCCTGGCGATACTTCGTGTCTTCTTCTCCACGAAGCGCATACTTCACGGGAACGGGCATCCCGTTTTCCCACATCTCCAGCAGTTTGTCATAACCCATACCATCACCATAAAAAACAAACCCCTCGGAACTGATGCTTACACTCAATCCACTTACTGATTTCTCTTTCCATTTACCGGCAGCAGCAGCTTTCGCCTTTTCTTCCAATGTCGGTTTCACTGCACGGTCTTTAGTTTCAGCCGTGTTAGTAATCGTACAAGTCTTACTGTGTCCCAGAGGATTAAATACATCCTCTACCAAAATGCCTACCAAGAGGTCACTTCCATGAACATAATCCAAATTTTCGTTTTCCATAAAATTACCTTTAAGTTTCTAAAATTCATTTATTGGTCGCGTTATAGTTTCATTCATTTTCTGTTTAGTTGGCTATTTTGTATATTTACAGCGGTTTGTTTTTAAAAGTCTTCGCAATTATAGGAAATTTCCTAATATAAAGCAAATAAAATGGTAGAAAATTTCCCGTTTTTGCATAATTTTATTTAGGAGGATAGTTCTATGGTATTACAGCGGATTAAAGAATATATTGATTTCAAAGGTATTTCTATCTCCGCTTTTGAGAAAAGTATCGGCATGTCGAACGCTTCTTTTGGACGTTCCCTGAAAAACAACGGAGCCATCGGAACCGATAAATTAGAAAATATTCTAAACACTTATCAAGAAATAAATCCCGATTGGTTACTCACCGGCCAAGGTAATATGATACGCTCCCACCTGAAAAGAATCCATTCGTCTCCGATAACAGAAAAAAAAGGTATTCCTTTTATCTCCTATGAACTATTACCGGCAGTACTTGCCGGAAAAAAAGGAGCAATCTCTCAAAATACCGAATATTTCTCCTTACCCCTATTCAAGGAAGCCGACTTCCTGATTCCCGTAAAAGACAACAGCATGGCTCCACATTACAAAGGAGGAGACATCATAGCCTGCAAGACCCTTTTCTGCAAGAGCCTCTTCTTCCAATGGAACAAGGTTTATCTGTTGTCTACTCCGCAAGGAGCTTTGATAAAGCGGGTACATCCGGGCGAAGACGAACAGCACGTGACGCTCGTCTCCGACAACACGGATTATCCGCCGTTCCAGTTAGACCGTTCTTTAATAAGCAATGTGGCGCTGGTGCTGGGAAGTCTGTCAGTAGAATAGCCCCAACCTCATCCCACCTTCTCCAAAAGATAAACCGTTCCCCTATTCGACTTCTTACAAGGAATGTTCAGTTTCCGAAGTGAGCGGCCGAAGCATGCTATTTTATTGATTGACAATCTGTCCCTGGTCTTGGTCTGCAAATAGTTGAAGATTTCCATTGCAGTCAGCCACTCTCCCGCCCCTTCACTTTCCGCGGGCTGGAAGTAGCTACTGAAAAGCTGCTCAAGCGGAGTGACCTGTTCAAAATCGCGATTGGTTTGTTTCAGAATCGCCTCATCTTTATCGTCCAGCCAGTAGCGTTCACCTTTATATATGTCATGCATGGCCTGGGCATACAACTGCCTGTAATTGATGGCAACATTCGTATCGATGGGCGCAGTCACCTCAATGCAGATGAAACGGCGGCTGCCGCTGGGATCGGTCAGCAAGTCCATCTGATTGCTCGTACCGATAAACGAAGCGTAACGGCGCACCTCCTGAATACTGCTCGCATAAGGTTTCCGCAGATTAGCCACCGGCTTCTGAAGCAAATGTTTCAGAAAGCCCTGCTGATTGAGATTAATCTGGTCGAATTCATCCAGATTGACCAGCATAAAGCGTCCCAGATAACGTTCGGCATCCTGCTTGCTCTTAAAGTCAAGACTGTCCGTATAGCCAAAACGCAACTCGGGTGGCAGAATAATGCGGCAATACGTAGATTTCCGGAAGCCTTGCGCACCTACCAACAGAGGCGACGTACTGTTGCCGTGCTGCCGGTCGAGTCCCCGCCAATGCGCCACCATGCTGAGAAACCAGCGATAGAACAGTTCCCGCCAATATGGATTGTTGCACGGCACGAGGTCGGCAAGCGCCCGGATGCGGTCTTTCCCATCCCAGCGGCCCACACTGCAGAGATATTCCTCGACCGGATTGTACAGAGGCACGAAGTCGGACGTCAGATAACGTTCCACATCCCTGTCCCAGGCACGGATACCTTCTTTCAGGGCATTGATGGCAATGCTGTTGCGCGCCCTGCGGTCCATAGTCTTAAAATAAAAATGAATGGAATCGCGTTGGCGGAACTCAAGGTCATTCAAGACCGTATTATAGCGGAACTCGTAGCGGCGTTCCATAAACTCCTCCAGCCTCAACGTGGTGTCCTGTTCGGGCGTCAGTGCGCTCTTTTTGCCGAAACCTTTACATTCCTGATACAGGTTATGAAGTATAGTGCGCACCGTCTGCTCATCGGACTGGCGATAATAATGAATCAGTACCTGCCGCACCACTTCCTCTTCCGGTATGCCGGCTTTGTAGCAGTGTTCGGCAAGGTGGACGAGCAAAGGCTGTAAATCATCGCCCCGCCTCCAATTCTCCAGCTCGCGGAAAGCCTTGTCGAGCGCACTCTCAAAAAGCATGACAAATGTTTGCGAAGTCTCATAGCCCGGCTCCATCCGCAACAACGGATTTTTCTCTGCCAGGCGACGTTGCCGGAAAGTCTCTTCTCCGGGCATAGAGAAGGGCTGTTCCAGACAAAACGATACGGCAGCCGGATTATACTCGGGCTGTTCATCCAGCGTCATGCGGCAACTTTGTGTCAGCGAAGGCTCTCTCAAAGTAATGGGAAACGGAAGTAACGGCTGGTAACAACTTACGGCCAACCTGTAGGCATGTGCATGGAAAAGCATTGCTTCCTGTTCTCTTTTAGGCAAATTTCCGTCAGGCAGGGCAAAACGCACCCATATCTTCACACTCTTTCCGCTGGAACCGCAAAAAGCCGCGAAAGTTTGCGGCAACAACATGGCTTGCCGCTTCACCAGGTCAGCTTCTCCCAAGCCTGCCAGCTTTTGCACTTCCAACTGCACCAGTCCGTTGTACTGCTTCATCTTCCGCCCGCCGTCTTTAGTACGGGCATACTCCAACGCAGGATAAATGCGCGGTAATTTGTCAATATGCTCGTACATCGCATGGGTTCCTTCCAGCTCCGGCAAGACGGTTCGGAGTCCTGTCACATACCCGGCCTTGGTTTCCGATTTCATTTTCTCCATCAGCACGCCGGCGTCACAGACGGTAAGCATTTCCTTACCACTCTCTTTGTCATGTCTTATCAAGGTGATTTTCATTCTATTATCGTTTTGAAATTTATTTATCTACAATCCTCCCGTTACGGGAGTGCTAAAGTACAACATTAGAAAAGCAAAGTCAAGCTTTTAGGAGTATTTATAGCACATTTACCGAAATAAAATCCGACCGCGCCACTTCAATCAAGACACATCAATAATAATTGTCGGAATCGGAAAACAACTTACTCCCATCTTCGGTCTAGGCATTCAAGGTATGGGATATGTAGATAGATATATCATCCGCTTATCTCTGATATAAAGATAGATCCTGTGATCCTTTATCCTATACCAGATGCTCCTTTTTCTACAAACCGGCAATTCAAATATAACTAACTTTAATCCCTGCCATATATAAAAAAACACAGCACTGAAAAAAAATGGTTCGGGACATAAAATCGGAATTAACATCATTTTCCGCTTTATAAAAAAGTTGAAAAAAGAACTTACATGTTAACATTAAAAGTCTTTGTACCTATAACAACACATAGCAAACAAATGTAAGCAAACGTTTGTTATCTCCATTAAAAGGATAATATCCTTCTTTTAAAGAAATATTTTATTAACTAAATGCCTTAATTATGAAGAAATTATTTTTACTGGCCATGATTGCATTGGCATCAGTGGGCATCAATGCCCAGACAGTTAAAGGTGAAGGCTCTTTGATGGGCAACATCGGTTATCAAACGAACTATGAGAGGTTCGGTTTGGGAGTACAAGGACGTTACGCAATAGCCAATAATCTCCGGATCGCTCCTGATGTAACTTTCTATTTTCCAAAAGACAAGATTACCGGACTAGATGTGAGCGTGAATTTCCATTATGTATTCCATTTCCAAAAAGATGGTCAGGGATTTTCCGTATACCCTCTTGCAGGCATCGGTATGCAGAATAATTTCTATGGAAAAAAGAGTATAGAAGTAGACGGTAAAGAAGTAGAAATAGACCGAAGCAACTCCACCAAATTCGCCTTTAATCTGGGAGGGGGTATTACACTACCTATCTCCGAACGTAGTTATCTGAACGCCGAGGCTAGGTTTATGTTTGCCAAGGATGACAATGTGGCTATTATGCTGGGATATGGGTACAGATTCTAAAAAATAAGCCATAGATAATCCTGTGTTTATCAAAGAATAAAGTTCTTTATCAAACATTACTTTTGCATTGTCATTTTATTTAAAAATAAAATGACAATGCATCACAGGTAATACATCCCCTATAGTACCTGCTTTATTATACAAATCAATGTAAAATGACCGGTTCTTGATTTACCCCGTAATCCTCCAACCTATAGCCCCAAACGTACCATTGCAAACTATCTACTGTCTGCAAACCATCTGTTTCCTGTTCCGGTACGAATAGTGCATCACATCTCCGCGCAATCATTAGGAAACGTTAGCATATATATGGGGACAGACTCACAAGGATTTCCAGAACATACCCTGGAAATTATCTCCACAAGTAATGCAAGATGCCAAAGAGTTCGTCAAGTCTCGCGTATTTCAACCACCTTTCGTTGCTACCGCATATTCATCCGGGAAAATTTTGCTTCCCATTTCATTGGCCCATGCTTTAGTGATTACCTCCGCTCCCACTATCGGTTCCAACTGAATATACAACTGATTAGCCAGATCCATATGCAAGGCTACCCCAATAGTAACTAAAAGAGAAAGAAAGGGGATGATTGAAAAATGCTTAGCTTAACAAAACAAATAATGAGATGGTTCCTATTATAAATGCAAATTATTTTAATATTCACTTTCATATACATAATTTACTTGATTATGAATAAGATTTTTTCTTTATCTGTTTGTTTTTACATAATCCCAAATCAAGGTTATCCCATAAAATGTCTAATCAAAAAACGATTATGTTAGAAAGAGGAATTTTGGGAAATACTTTAGAAGATTAAGGTCAAAGAGAGAACGCTGCATGGAGCTATCTCATTTATAATCAAAAAAAATATTCAATCACAACTTTTATCTTTCAAAGGTTCGATATATTGACTACACGGCACATCTATTTAACAATAAAACGCTACATGCTATAAACACATAAGCAGTACTAATAAAGCCTTCCAGCCTATTTTAAAAATGAAAATTGTTGTTAAATCCTTTTTTTACCAAAACCATTTTCTTACACAGCATGTTTTTTTTCAAAACGGGACCGATGGTTTTCCGTCTGATACGATTCCTCAAGCCATCTGTTCCAATAGTATCATTTTAATTAAAACTTAGTATTATGTATTTTATTGGGTACATTATCATCGGAATCCTTGCCGGACTCATAGCCGGCAAGATTATGAGAGGAGGCGGTTTCGGACTTCTCATTAACCTACTCGTAGGTATTGTAGGCGGCGTATTGGGCGGCTGGGTATTCGGCTTGCTGGGAATTACTACCACAGGCCTTCTGGGTAGCCTTTTCACCTCTGTTATCGGTGCTGTTCTATTATTGTGGATCATATCCTTCTTTCGTCATCCGAGGAGAACTGATATTTAATTTTTTTTTATTAACCTAAACCATTTTGATTATGGAAACTAGTAAATCTAACTTTTTGATTGGGCTGGCAATAGGTTCGGCCATCGGAGCACTTGCTCAACGTTTTTCACGTACGGCAAAAGCCAAAATGCTAAAAAAGAAAATTCATAATGCCATGGCAAAGATTGCCGATCGTACTGAAAGCCTTGCAGAAACCGTGAGAGACAAAGCACTGGATGCAAGTACCAAAACTGCCGACAAGGTTGCAAATGCGACCTTCGACGTTGCCGAAAAGGCTGACACCCTGAAAAATAAAGTCCATGCAGCTGCCTTAGAAGCCAAAAAATAGGCTACTATAACAAACAACTAAAATTATGGGATGTATTTTCAATACTTCCCTATCCATTTCACCGGAATTAATGATTAATGAATATGAAATGGAACAATAAATGCAAATATATTCCCGCATCTCTGCGGGAAAAGAGTTATGAAGAACTGTACACGCTATGCCTGTCGGCCTATACAGAGGGCCGTACGGATGAGAGGAATAAAAGCTTGGAAGCGTATAGGCTCAGGTGTAGCTGTCTGTTCGGAAACAAATGTATGGACTCTTGCCTTTCCGCGGGAGTGCGGAAAAGGATATGCGACGGAAATTGTCATTACATAAAGAAATATATATCTGAACTGGACAAACTGGAAGAATAAAATTCATTTTCTCCGATCCTTTCTCATTTATATCTCTACCGATAACTTTCCCCCTCTCGACTTGATTGGACAAACCTCTTCCGGTCTGTATATACGGTCCGGCAAGGATGTTCCTATCTTAATAAGATACAGATGTACATCTGAAATTAACCTGAATTATTAACTTAAAAATGAATCTGTTATGTTTTACCATGTAAAAGATCTTCAGTTCAATGCCCGTGTATCACAGCCGGATCCCCGTTTTGCGCGTGTGATGCTTGAGGCATTCGGAGGAGCCAACGGTGAGTTGAAATCCGCTCTACAGTATTTTGTACAGGCATTCAGTTGTCATAACCCCTACCCTGACAAATATGACATGCTCATGGATATTGCCACCGAGGAGTTCGGTCATCTTGAAATCGTAGGTGCAACCATCCAGATGCTCCTAGGACCAGTAAGCGGAGAAATGAAGGATGTGTTGGAAGATACTCCTCTGCGCACCATGATGGGAGGAAAAGCAGGCAAAGAGGATCTTATCCACCAAGCCTTCACCAATCCTGCGTTTCTGGTAACAGCTCCCGGCAGTCCCGTACTGACCGATAGCAACGGTAACCCATGGTGTGCCACCTATGTGTCAGCCAATGCTGACCTGACAGTGGACCTGCGTTCCAACATGGCGGGTGAAGCACGCGCCAAGATAGGTTACGAAAACCTTATCCCGCTTACGGATGACCCACTTGTAAAAGAAACGCTCACATTCCTTATGACTCGCGAAGTGACCCATTTTCAACAGTTTGAAGCTGCTCTGGAAACTATTCAGCCTAACTTTCCTCCGGGAATATTCCAAACATCCCCCCGATACAGTAACCTTTATTTTAATGATTCCAAAGGAAAGGAAGCCCGCGGACCATGGAACGAAGGCAAAAGTACGAGGCTCAAAGAAGAATGGCAATATATTGAGAATCCACTGGAGGAAGTCAGAAGTACTGACGGACTACTCCAACGTAGACCTGAAGGCACCAAACGTACGGAAAAGGAAGTACGCCAGACAGATGAAAAACTAGCCAAGGAACGGAGCAGCGAGATACTCTCCCATATCCCTAAAGGAGAAATGCGTTGGTGTGAATACGGAAATGCTAAGAACGGAAACAAATAAGACTTCCAGTTCTACTATTGTTTAACTTAAAAACTAAATTTTATGACAACAAAGAACGAAAAAAAACAGATGGAAGCAAAGGGTGGCAAAAAGTGTACCCAAAGCAAAGCTAAAGAAAGTAAGCCTGCTGCTTCAAACAAAAAATCGGAAAAGAAATAACTTGATCTTCCGACAGTATGAAGTCTAAATCTTCATCCCGGTGGAGAACTGGTTTCTCCACCGGAAATCCTAAAGCATATTGTATAACAAGCAAAAATAGAGAACTATATGAAAAAGATAATGTTTATCACACTGACAATTTTATTTGCACTGTCCGCATCATCCTGTCGGGACAAAAAAGAACAGAACCGGACAGAACAGCAGATTGAAAATGCAAAAGAAAACGTAAATGACGCATTAGACAAGGCCTCTAACAAAATAGAGGATGGTGCCGACAAAGTCAAAGATGCCTGGAAAGAAACCAAGAAAGACGTGCAACAAGGTACGGAAAAGGTAAAAAAAGAAGTAAAAAAGGATTATAACAAAGCTAAAGATGAAGTAAAAAAGCAGCTTGATTAAGGCTGTCAAGCAAACCTTTATATCTTGATTTATTATCTCTCATTTTAATTTATGACAGGTATGAATATTCTTGCTATTTGGGTCGTTGGAATAGTACTGACTATAAGATGCGCCTGGGAAATAGGTTGCCTGAGAATACCGAAAGAAAAAAAACTTATGGCAATCCTGCTGGTAATTCTTACAAGTTGGATAGGAGCATTCCTCTATACATTCTTCTTTAAAGAGAAAGTAGGAGCATGGCTAGACAGGCAATGACGAAAACCAAACTGGTAAGATATTCGAGTAGTTAAAGTTCTGATAAGAAAAAGGACAGTGCGTGACGCATAGTCCTTTTGAAAATAGGACAAAAGAAGAATGCTTTGATATGCTTATTTTTGCCATGCACTAAAAATCCCCCTACAAAGTGTTAATTTATAGAAATTCACAGCTCCATACTTGAGCCGAAGAGTAATTTATATTAAGTTGATATACAATTACTTTATGTCATTCTCTTATATATTTGATACCACATAGTTCCCATAAATAGAATATTCAAAAATAATCGTTCCTGCACATTAGAGTAAAACAAGGTTTATCCCCCTAAAAGAGCAGGTATCATAAACTTGCGTGGCTAAAATTGATGTTTTAGTCACTTTTTTGTGCTTCTTCCGCAATATATAACCTGTAATATCAAATATATTCCTGGATAATTTGTACCTTTGTAGTCACATTGGATAGACATACGAATATGGAACGTAAATTATTGAACCGAATCAAAGTCGTTCTCGCAGAGAAAAATAAGAGCAATAAATGGCTTTCTGAACAACTGGATAAAGATCCTGCTATAATCTCCAAATGGGTTACAAACACTACGCAACCTAATGTGGAGACTTTAATTCAAATATCCAAAGTTTTGGGTGTAACCGTGGATGACTTATTGAGGACGGAATAATAAGTTTATGGGAGCAGTCAAATTATATAAATATCTCGATTTTACCGGTGGATTGATGATGCTACATTATAGTAATCTTCAATTTACCAATGCTACGCAGTTGAACGACCCGTTTGATTGCCATCCATCGTTAATTGATTTCTCCAATGTTCCGAAAGAAGCCTGTGGAGGATGGACTCCGGAAATAATCGAAGAATTAAGGAGAGATCCATTTCGTAGAACCAGAGAAGAGGTGTGGATATGTAGCCTTTCCAAAATATATGATTCAATCTTGATGTGGAGCTATTATAGCAAACATAAAGGTATCTGTATTGGTTTGGATATGGAGAAAGCCCAAAAGTATCTTTCGAGAATACAAGGAACAGTCATGATTGGTTGTAATGAGGTGGAAGTGCAATACAAGGATATTGTAGAGAAGCCTGATTATTTTAGGGATGCAAAAGATTTCTTCCATTATCAGTTATCTACAAAAGCAAAGGCTTGGGAGCATGAACAAGAGGTAAGACTGTTTATTTTAGACCCTTGGCCGACATATATGAGTTTATTGCCGGGGCAAAATGATGATAAGGGGCCGATTGATCGGAAAGAAGTTCGGGCTTTTCCTGAAATTGGAGGAGAGTGCTTTGAGTCTGTCTATCTGGGAGTCAATATGAATACAGATGAGAAATCAAAAATAATAAGCGTTGCGCGAAAACTTAATCCTGACATTAAGATTTACCAAATGGGAATTGATGCAAATGCTTTTAAGTTGAATACTGAATTGATAAAACAGTAAAATGGCTAAGAAACAGAATAAACCGATAAAGGAAGAGACTCTTGAAACGATACTTTTCAACTGTCGTAACAGTCTGCGTGGGCGTGCAGCTATGACAGATAAGCGCGACCTGCTGTTGACTCTTGTATTCCTGAAATTCATAGGAGAACGGTTTAAACAGCAAAAGGAGAAAATCAGGCAGGAGATAGTGGAAGTGCAGGGCATTAATGATACGGATTTCATTGAATTGCAACTTTCTCGCCCCAATCAGTATATGCAGGACGGTGTGTTTTTCCTGACAGATGAAACATTTTGGGACAAACTGATTCTCACATCGCCTACCGGCATGGCTATCGCTTTCGATACTGCTATAAAGACTTTGGATGACAACGAACCTAAGTTGAAGAATGCCCTTCCACAGCAAATTTTCACGAAAACAGCCCTTGAACCGGGAGTTTTGAAAAGCGTAGTAGATGAAATAAATAAGATTGACCCACAGAAATTTAATAATCATGACCTCATAGGCCGTGTATACGAGTATTTCTTACAGGCGTTCTCAATCAATGCCGACAAAGAGGAAGGAGAATTTTATACGCCGTATTCTATCGTAGAACTTATCGCCTCGCTTATCGAACCTTTTGATGGGACAGTCTATGACCCTTGTTGTGGTTCCGGAGGTATGTTTGTTCAAGCTGCAAAGTTCATAGAGGCTCACGGGGGAAACACTAAAGCAGTCAATGTGTATGGACAAGAATCAGAACCGGCAACATATCGCCTTGCAAAAATGAATCTGGCTATCCGAGGCATCTCTTACCATTTGGGCGATAGAGCCGTCTCTACGTTCTCCGATGACCAGCATAAGGAACTCAAGTTTGATTACATCATGGCGAACCCGCCGTTCAATTTGAAGAAATATGCCGAATACGGAGGTTTTGAGACTGATCCCCGATGGCAAGGCTATGGCATTCCTCCTACCAGCAATGCTAACTATGCGTGGATTCTTCATATCCTAAACAAATTGAATGTCAGTCGTGGAATCGCAGGATTCCTGCTTGCCAATGGAGCTTTGGATGACAGTGATACGCAGGAAATACGTAAAAAGCTAATCGAAAGCGACAAAGTGGAGGCTATTATCGTTTTGCCGCGAAACATGTTCTATTCTACTGATATATCCGTCACCCTTTGGATTTTGAACAACAACAAGAAAGGCGGTCCATGGCATGGAAGACAACTTCGCGACCGTACAGGTGAAATTCTTTTCATTGACTTGCGGACATGGAACAATAACATATATGAAAAGAAATACGTCCGCTTGTCGGAAACAGAAATAGACAGAGTGCGTCAAATATATCTCAATTGGCAAACCGAGAATTTTGTCGAGTATGCCGAGCCGGAATTATACTATGCAGCACATCGTGACGAAATTCAAGAAAAGGGATATTCTCTTGTTCCATCCAGATACATTGAATTTATAGACCGTGATACGGAAATAGACTATAAGTCTGCCCTTTCAGAAATGAGTTGTAAATTTGATGAATTGAAGAAAAGATGGGATGCAAATGAAACGGAACTTATAAACGCTTTCAAAGTTTTAGGTTATGGAGAAGAATAAGCTGCAACATGTGACAACTGATAAACTGATTTCTGATATTCGGAGTATTATCGAACAAGGCCGTCAACAGGCATACGCGGCAGCCAATCAAATTATGGTACTTACCTATTGGCATATCGGACGGCGTATAGTGGAAGAAGAACAGCATGGAGAAGCTCGTGCGCAGTATGGTACTCGGTTGATTAAAACATTGGCAGAACAGCTGATGCCTAAATACGGCAATACGTTCAGCAAGCGAAATCTCGATTACTTTCGCCAATTTTATCTGTGTTTCAGTGATTTGGAGATTGTGAACACGCGTGTTCACAATCTGACTTGGTCGCACTTCCGCTCGATTATACAGGTTGCAGACCCTAAGGCCAGAGAGTGGTATGTAAAAGAGGCATCGGAACAGATGTGGAGTGTGAGAACACTCAATCGCAATATCGGTACACAATACTATGGTCGTCGTATGGCTTGTGTAAGGGAAGGATTGGCGTTACCCTCTCCAGATATTGAAGACAATGATCCATTGGAGTATATAAAGAGTCCGGTAGTTGCTGAGTTTTTAGGTTTCCGCAAGGATAGCAAATATGACGAAAGTCAGTTGGAACAAGCCTTAATAGATCATCTGCAACAATTTATCATGGAATTGGGACGTGGTTTTGCATTTGTCGATAGGCAGAAACACATTTCAACGGACACAGGTGATTTTTATATTGACCTTGTGTTCTATAACATCAAGCTCAAACGTTACGTGTTGTTTGAATTGAAAACACATCCTCTGACACACGCAGATGTGGGGCAATTGGATATGTATGTTCGGATGTACGATGACCTTGTAAAAGATGAGAATGATAACCCGACAATAGGCATACTGCTCTGCACCGAGACCGATAAAGTCTTGGCTAAATACTCCGTACTTAACGGTAGCGAGCAACTTTTTGCGGCCAAATATATGGCTTATATGCCGACGGAGGAAGAGCTGAGCCGAGAGATAGAACAGCAAAAACGTTTCTTCTTGGAACAACACGGAATGGAGGAGTGATATGGGAGCGAGTAATGTAAAATGGGTTCGGCTGGGAGATTATATTGAACAGTGCGATGAGAGAAACTCTGTGAGTATCAACTATCCTGTAATCGGTATAAATTATATTTGCAGTTATTATGCTTTTCTTTTCATTTTCGACTTTCCCAATCCGTTATCAAAACATATATTGCAGCTCCATACTTTTAATTGCAGAATTAATCGGTATAGATTTGCCCGTCAGCATGAAAAATATAGCAGAACAGCGCAATAACCCCGTCGGCCGACACTAAAAAAGGCAACGGTTAGGTAGCAAAATAACCTTATCCCCCTCGATATCCTGCTGTTTGGGAAAAAGAAGGAATATTGTCACATACTCTATTCTTTTACTCTCCAAACATTTACTTTATTCCACCTAAATCTGCCAAAATCTCACGAACTTTGCTTATATTTGCAGTAACAGGAACAGGGTGTCAACCCTGGTGAACAGGCCTGTCAATATGGGTTGACAGCACCGTTCACCAAGGTTGGCAGAGCTGTCAATCTTGGTTGACGCACACCCCTGCCGTTACCTAAACGTAACTATCCCCTATGTAAAACAAATTAATGCATCATTCATTTAAAAACAAACAACTATGGCAATCTTATTCGAGTGGTATGAAAACCCGGTGGCTCCAAGCCAACCTCAGGAGGAGACGAAACTTCACGCACGCATCACGCTCAACGGAACAGCGGACACGGCCAGACTGCGACGCAAAATTCAGGAACGTTGCTCACTAACTGAAACGGATGTAAGCGCCGTACTCGATGCCCTGTCGCACGCGATGGGCGACGAACTGGCAGAAGGCAAACAGGTGCATCTGGACGGGATCGGATATTTCTACCCCACTCTGACTTGCACGGATACAATCACCAAAGAGACGAAACGGAAGAATACGAAAGTAAAACTGAAAGGTATCAAGTTCCGGGCGGACCAGACCCTGAAAAATACAATCGGTGCCGTCCGGCTGAAAAACATAAAGCATAACGGACACTCCAATAAACTAACGAACGAAGAGATTGACCGCCGGCTGACGAATTATTTCAGCGAGCACCGGATGCTGACCAGATGTGACTTCCAAAGGGTGTGCGGCATGATGAAATCGACCGCAATGAGGCATATACGGCGGCTGAAAGAGGAAGGAAAGCTGAAAAACATCGGAATTCTGACACAACCGCTATATGTGGCAAATCCGGGATATTATGGTATAACAGAAGAAGTTAAAATGTAGTTCTATTGAAAATGAAGTGAGGGCAAGCAAGTTACCCTCACTTTTTATTTTGCCATCACCACAATCAATATTCTAACAAACAATAAATTAGCACATCAGTGAGAGCAGTGAGAGCAAATCGCATAAAACTGTTTTTCAGATAGATAATCATACTTAAACACAAATTACACAATGCTAAATTGTTGTTAATTCTAAATTCGGATATCGAACTATTCATTCAGACATAATGTTGTCAGAAGTGAAAAGCAATCTTAAACATGAATTAAAAAATAGAATTATGAAAAGAGGAATTAATAAAAAGAATGAGACGGCCCATCCTCCCCCCCCATAACTTAGCTTCGGGGACAATAAAGTTCAGTATCCTCCCAAAAACGGAAATGAACCATTTAAACCTAACCACATATTTTTTTGATTCCTGAGAAAATGAACTGCTTCAGGATTATATAATATTTATTGTATTACTAATTAATTATTTTAATTATGAAAAAATCAATTATTCTATCAGTTTTTGTAGCGGCGGCATTCACAGCGAATGCTCAGACTACCGTACAAGGCAGTAAATTCACAGACAACTGGTCTGTAGAACTAAAAACCGGCATGATAACTCCCGTAACTCACAGCGCATTCTTCAAGAATGCCCGCCCGGCTTTGGGAATTGAGTTTACCAAGCAACTGACTCCTGTTTTCGGACTGGGAGTTCAAGGCATGGGGTATATAAACACTACGAATAGCAAAACGGCCTTCGATGCTTCCGACCTCAGCTTATTGGGTAAAGTCAATCTGATGAACCTCTTCGCAGGCTATACAGGCACTCCGCGCATATTCGAAGTAGAGGCCGTAGCCGGTGCGGGATGGCTGCACTACTACATGAACGGCCCCGGAGATGTGAATTCCTGGTCCAGCCGCTTCGGGCTGAATCTCAACTTCAACCTTGGCGAAAGCAAGGCGTGGACTATTGGAGTGAAACCGGCACTGGTATATGATATGCAAGGTGAGCACAACCGGAGCCGCTTCAATGCAAACAATGCGGCATTTGAACTGACGGCAGGTATAGCCTACCACTTCAGTGGCAGCAACGGAAGCCACCACTTCACGTTGGCCAAATTGTATGATCCGGCAGAAATCAGCGAACTGAACGGCACAATCAATAATTTGCGCCAGGAGGTAAGCCAGAGGAACAATGTGATAAACGATGCTACCCAAAGAATCGGTGTGCTGCAGCAGGAAATCAATGATTGCCGCAACGAAGCTTCCAAAGTCGTTGTAGTGAAGAATACAAATATGATTCCGGAATCTATCATCACATTCAGACAAGGTAGTTCTACTGTCGATGCTTCACAATTGCCGAATGTGGAACGCGTAGCTTCATACATGAAAAAGCATACGAATACGATCGTTACCATTAAAGGATACGCTTCTCCGGAAGGCAGCGCCGAAGTGAATGCAAGAATTGCCAATGCACGCGCCGAAGCCGTGAAATCCATCCTGATGAAGAAGTATAAAATCAGTGCCGACCGTATCACAGCCGAAGGTCAGGGAGTGGGCGATATGTTCACAGAGCCCGATTGGAACCGTGTCAGCATCTGCACCATTGAAGATGCAAATAAATAAGGCTGAAAAATAGAGTGGATTAAATTCATGTAGATATTCCACTTCACAAAAAGATGAGGAGCAAAACCAACATTCATGTTGCCTTTGCTCCTCATTCTTTGTATTCATCTCATCATTTAAAGCAACCCACAGGGGAATACATTACTTTAAATATTCTTTATAAAAAGTGTCCAGCTTGGGAAGCGTTATTTTCATATATTCCGGGCGGTCATACAAGTCCACGTGCGATGCACCGGGAACAACGAACAGTTCTTTCGGTTCCACCAAATTCACGAGTGCGCTGTACACCGATTTCATCCAATGTCTTCATGCGTTGGTCATGGCTGATGACATCCCCCAACCCTTGACGACGGGCGCGTCCCATATCGTACATGCTGAGGATGTTTTTTGCTTTCCGTTCATCGTATGTTCAAATTTAGGAGTCTGTGCCAACAGACCGCTACTACAAAAGAGTAAGCAGAAGCTACTGATTGCCAGCACTAAATAATGTTTCTGATACATCATAATCATTAGGAGTTTATTCATTACTATTTCGATACCGCAAAATTACGGAATCATCAAACAGCAGTAAATAGACAAATTACTGATGTTAGTAGACAGATTACTGAAAAACGAGCAGTAGATCGGCTATACAACCTCTAAAAACAGAATAACGGAAAAGATGTCGAAACCGGATACAGTAAAGCAATACAATGATTTACTGAGCGTAGACCAATGAACACAGGAAGAACGGAATTACATTTTTTATTTTTTGAGTATTCTCTTTAAATAGTTGATATCCAACAACAAATTCACAGTTTCAAACTTTCCTTTATAGAATACACCCCAGTTATTGAAAACACAAGGTAATTCCTTTGCTTTTTGCAACGAATCCACTTGGACCAGGGAGAGCGGAACATCATTCACTTCACAATACTGCCTTACGTTCTCAATGCTCTGACAGATATAAGGGCATTGCATATCATAATAAATAGTCAGTTCTTTGTTTTCAATCTCCAGCTTCTTAGCATTGGAAGCGAATCCAGGTGTGGTTCCGTCAAAAGAAAGTGCAAGCAGCTCGTACCCATTATCGGTAGTGTCAACAACCTCAAAACCAAACTTCTTTGCAAACGACTGGTCGGAAAGCCAGGATTTTTGTTTCTTCGCCCCAAGCATACAAACACCGGATTTGCCTTTTTCTTTGGCATCAGCCAAGCAATACTCCATCAATGCGCGCCCATACCCATTCCCTTTCGGTCCGCCCGTAACCCACAGGCAATACACATAATAATAGTTGTTGCCAATGATAGGTACCCAAGCTGTCTCAAGAGGAGCATATTCAATGAAAACGCAGCCTTTTACATCCAACTTCCTGAAGACATGCCCTTCCTTCAAGCGTTCTGCAAGCCATTGCCGCTTTGCTTCAACACCCGGATGGGGCTTCTTACTACGGATAATACAGCATAAATGCTCACCGGAAAGATTTTCTGTTGTCAGGTTTATAAAATCAGTATTCATAGGCAGTCTTATTTAAGATTAATCATTGTTGAAAATATCGCAATATTACGTATTTATAATCAGGTACGCACATTATCCATTCATGAAATTACCTACATTCTACCACCGTTTTGTTTTTTTAAACATTACCCGACCACTTTTCTTACCCCAAGATCTGAATAAAAACAAACTCATGAGTTAAAAGAGCCATCAAAAATTCCACTATTACAATTTATTGTCTACTTTTGCATAGTAATCAGCAAAGAACAAAATAAAATGAAGAATTACTACTATTATATACTATCATTAATAGCTCTACTTTTTTCAGTACCCTTACATTCTGAGGATAGCAAACTCAAACATTTACCTACTTTAAAATATTTGATGGATAACAACTTGGCATATAATGCCGATGCACCTATTGACAGTGTCATTTTCTGGGGAAAAGAAATCACGCCGGTACTGGAAGCAGAAGGACAAATGGAACAGTTTTTCAGAATCAATCAGTTCATTGTAGAACTTTATTCCGAACAAGGAGATATAGGCATGGCTATTGATAAAGCCAGACTCATGTATGAAAAGGCCAAAGCTATGAATTACACATTGGGGATGGCACTTTCAAGCAGAGCCATCGGAGATGCCTATTACTGTTCCAACATGTTACCGGAAGCCATTAATTCATACAAAGAAGCACTCAACTATCAAGTATCCTTCCATACAAACTATTATTTCGAAGAAATAACGACCCTGAAACTAATTTCCATCCTGATCACCAAAAACAGAATGGAAGAAGCGAAACTATACAGAGACAAAGTACTAAGATCCAAAAACAGAAATGCAAATAAGACATTGCAATTCTTTAATCATGCCATCAGTACCGGCTTCTTCATCAAACAAAACAAACTTTCGCTTGCTCAGGAACACCTTCAACAGACGGAACAAATCTATAAATCCGATCCACAGCTTTACATCTATTATTCGTATCTTTGCCTCATATCCGGACAATATAAAGAAGCGGTCGGAGAATATGATGCAGCCTTACAGATATACGATGAGCTGCTAAACCATCTTCCTCAAAAAGACAGATCCATACATTATCTGCAAACAGCTTATGCCAAAGCTCATGTTTTAATAAAAATGGGGAATAAAAAAGAGGCAACTCATTTATATGAAGAAATCAGCGCGATCAGTGATTCTTTTGTAGAGCCAAGCTACAGTCACCGCATAAACAACCTACGCGCAGCTTTTGAAGAAAATCGTATGAAGATAGAAAATAAGACTGAACTGAATCGGATATTGATAGGAGGTTCAATCATAGGATTCATTGTTCTCCTTATCATTATTTATCTGACTCTGTACATTCTGAAACAAAACAAGAAACTGGCAAAATCTAAAATCCACCTGGAACAAGCGCGCTTGAATGCAGAAAATGCAATACATACTAAAAGTCTCTTCCTTTCAAATATGAGCCATGAAATAAGGACACCACTAAATGCCATATCCGGATTCTCAGGTCTCTTGACAGAAGAACAACTTGATGATGGAACCCGGCAACAATGCGGAGAAGTTATCCAAAGAAACTCCGAGCTGTTACTGAAACTGATCAATGACGTTATTGACTTATCCAATCTGGGGAGCGGACATATGAAATTCCATTTCAAATATCAGGATGCCATCACCATATGCCGGAATGTAATAGATACCGTCAATAATGTGAAGCAGACCGAAGCGGAAGTCCTGTTCAAAACCGAACTGGATTCCCTATCCATTTACACAGATGACTCCCGCCTGCAACAACTATTGATCAACCTGCTAATCAACGCAACCAAATTTACCCCCAAAGGAAGCATCACGCTGGACGTTGGACGGCAGACAGAAAACAGCGTCTTATTCTCTGTAACTGATACCGGCTGTGGAATAGCACCGGAAAAACAAAGCAAAATATTCAATCGCTTTGAAAAGTTAAATGAGAGTGCACAAGGAACCGGACTGGGGCTTTCCATCTGCCAACTTATCATAGACAACTTGGGTGGAGACATTTGGCTGGATGCAACTTACACCAACGGATGCAGATTCTGCTTTACCCATCCTATAACCCCTGTAAAGACCCCAAAAGAGAACAAGAAAGGAGGAAAAGCATGAAACGATCAGTCATTTTTCTGATGATATTGATATTCACAGGAGCAACAAAAGTGTTCTGTGAAAACACCACCCTGATTAAAGACAGTCTGCTGAAGGTATTGGAAACGCTGCCTGCCGACACCACACGACTGGAAACATTATTCTTACTGTCCAGGCTGGAACCTATGGCGCCCTCCTACCTCCAATATATAGATCAGATTATGGAAGAAAGTACCCGCCAAGGTAATGAAATATACAGATGCCGGGCTATGTATGCCTACATAACCTATTATTTCAATCATCAGGATGCAGAGAATCTAACTTTATGGATGAACAGACTCGAAGAGCCTGCCTTGAAAAATAAACTATATTACATATATTTCAAAAGTAAAAGGGCTGAGATAACGATGCACATTATTAAGCACAAAATAGAATACAGCATAACAGAAGCAGAAAATATGTATGAATTGGCAAAGAATGTCAACTTTGCATCGGGAATGTCTTCTGCTAAATTATGTCTGATGACAGCTTATCTGATGACTATGCGCAACAAAGAAGGAATTAAAGCCGGATTGGAAGCCTATCGCCTATTACCCGCCGATACCCCGTTGAAAATACGAAAAGAAGTCTTACAAGAGATTGTCCTTGCATGTTCTTCCACGCAGGATGAAAATCTCTTAATATTTTTAAATGAATACAGGGATGTTTTGGATAGACTGTTCTCACCACAATCAACCTCATCCTCCAAAAAAAACGCGTATCTTCTGCTAGAAAGCTTGAGCGCTGACTATTATATAAATGAAAACAAGCTGGCTGAAGCGCACAAATATATACAAGAAATGGACAAGCATTTCTTCCCGAAAAGTTATATTCCCTGCCGTGGACTCTATTATGATGTCTATTCACGTTATTACAAGCTCACTCATGAATATGACAAAGCAATAGCCTGCGCCGACAGTGCGATCAACCTGCTTTCGAATTTATCAGAAAACGGCGGGCTGAATTATGAAATAAACCGTGCAAGTATTTTAGCCGATGCCGGACGGTTTGATGAAGCGATTCCACTTTTTCAGAAATCACTAACCAAAAAAAATGCTTTCTATAGAGATTTATCTGCTTCGCAAACGGATGAAATCTACCAGATGCTTAATATAGATAAACTGATTCTTGAAAAAGAAAAGCATCAGACTATCATTCATTACATCAGTATACTATTGATAATCATTACTTTGGTTATCTTAATCCCGTCTACTATACGTATCTATCATATACGTAAAAGATTAAAGAAAGAAGAAGAGGAAAGCCGGGCCATGAGCCTGATAGCCGAAGAAGCGAATGAGGTAAAAAACCGTTTTCTTGCCAATGTGAGTTACAATATACGCATCCCGCTAAACAGCGTATTAGGGTTCTCGAATCTGATGGCCACAGAACCGGAAAATATTGATGCCGAGCAATGGAACGCTTATACACAAATAATCCAAACAAATTCAGCTGAGTTAATCCAATTGGTAACCGATGTGCTTGACCTGTCAAGATTGGAAGCCGGAAAAACCAAATGGCAGATAAGCGATTGTGAAATAATACAACTATGCTCGGACATAATCGGAATGGTACATATGAAATGCAACGACAAAATTCAGATAAATTTCTCTACGGAGATAGAAAGCCTGTTAATCCAGACGGATAGTGCCCGTTTTACACAAGTTATACTCAGCACTTTAAGCTATACCGAGCCATGGGAAGAAAAAAGAATCGTCTACTTTTCTTTAGGTCGCGATGATGAGCAAAAACAGCTTATATTCCATATAGTCAACAGTCCGTTAGCCGATACAAAACAGCAAACTCATAAAAAAGAAATCCGGCACAACATCAACCGGCTGATCATTGAACATTTCGGAGGTACTTATACCATTGAACCGGAAACACCCGAAGGAGCTGCACTGACTTTTACCTATCCTTACATTCGGATATTTTAAACAGACTGCAACTTACTTTCCATATCTTCAAGTACCCACGAGAAAATCCATCTGCCCTTCACACGTGCCGGGCTTTCTCATCACACAAGTAGTCGTTACTTGTGATTTTACAAAAACTCTTTTCCCGGGAAAGCCGGAAAAAAGAAAAAAAACGCTATACTTGCAAATCAAAACATAGTAATAACTGACCCCGATAATCATGTTATTAAATCTAACAGAAGAACAAATTATACAATTGGCCCCGGATGCAGCTTCCGTGAAAGCGGGAAAAGGCTTGGCGACAAAAGCCAAATGGGTATTGCTGGAACACAGCGACCGCGCCATCTGGGGACACTGCCAGGGAAGTGGGAAGACTCCATACCAGACCGTAGTCGACGCCAAAAATGTCGCATTCAAATGTTCGTGCCCAAGCCGGAAGTTTCCATGTAAACACGGGTTGGGACTTTTATTTTTGTATGCCGCGCAAACTGATTTATTCAAAGAAGCCGACGAACCGGACTGGGTGACCGCCTGGCTTTCCAAACGGGAAGAGAAAGCGGAAAAAAAAGAGCAGAAAGTAAAAAGCAATGCTCCCGTAGACGAAGCAGCGCAAGCCAAACGGCAAGCCATGCGCCATACCAAAGTGCTGAACGGCATAGATGAACTGGAAATCTGGATAAAAGACTTGTTACGCAACGGACTCATCAATATTCCGGAACGGGCCTACACCCTGTTCGAGGGCATTGCCCGCCGCATGGTCGACGCACAGGCCCCCGGACTTGCCAACCGGCTGAAAACCATTCAGGAAATCAACTTCTACGACGAAAGCTGGAAGTACAGACTGACCGACCAACTCGGAAAACTTTATCTGCTGATGAAAGCTTATAAAAATCTGGAACAGCAACCGGAAGACTGGCAGAATGAAATCCGTGCACAGATAGGTTACCCGCAGGCCAAAGAAGAAGTACTGGCGGGAGAAGCCGTTGAAGACCAATGGATAGTACTCCACAAAAAGAGCCAAAAGGTGAATGAACTGAACAATGATATCTACTGGCTGCATGGGCGGCAAAGCAAACGTTTCGCCGTTTACCTCAGTTTCACAACTCCCGGCTCATTGCCCGAATACAACCTTGTACCCGGAAGCATCTATCACGCCAAACTCTGTTTCTACAAAGGAACAGGCAATCTGCGCGCATTGTTCAAGGAGTGCGAATTATCCGGTGAGACATATGTTCCGCATTTTTGCAGCAACCTGCAGGAGGCTGCAAGCCGATACAGGGAAACGCTGCAAGTCAATCCGTTTGCCGAAAACGTCCCTATATTGGTAGAGAACATCAGGCTGTCCGTACAAGGGAAGCAACTGTACATACAAGACACGAACAACGAACGTATGCCTGTGCAGATGCAGGAAACAACAAGAATAGACCTCCTTGCCGTCACGGGTGGAAAGCCTTTTGCCGCTTTCCTTCTGGCGGATGCCAATTGCTGGGAACTGAACACGATGTGGTATCAATCTAACTGTTATATTTGGAGAGATGAACGTAACTGAACCAATCATAAATGCAGCATTACTGGGGACTGCAACCAAAGAGTTCACCCCGTCCGGTTTCCCGGAAGCACTGGAAGAGAACTTACGCCTCCTGCAAGAAAAAGCCGAAGATGCGGAAGCCGCCTTTTACCAGATAACAGCGTTAACTTTCGCCTATCAACGTGCCGGAACAGAACCACAGTCCGCCGAAGAAGCCACTGCCATCAGTGAGGCTCCGGAAGACAGCCTGCCTTACTTCGACCATGCCGTCGGCGAAATGCTTGTCCAAATGGTGAACGAACGCAACCGATACCTCTTATTATATGCCTATCGGAAAGCAGTGCAATGCAACAAGCTGATTCCGCCTTTCTATCTGCGCCCGTTAATCTCCCGAGCCTACGACCGCAACAATCCCGACAAGCACGAGGAACAGTCATTGCTCTCTTTGCTAGCGGGAAACCGTGGCCGCTGGCTGCTCTCACACATGGAACTTCCCGATTGGGGAGACACCGGAAACGAGACTTGGGAAACTGCCTCGCACGAAGAACGGAAGCGAATGTTGCAGCGCCTGAGAAAAGAAAATCCGGAACAGGGACTTGCATTGCTGCAAACCGAATTGAAGAATGAATCTGCCGCCCACCGCGACGAACTGATACAGTGTCTCCGCATCAGCCTGAGCAAAAAGGATGAAACTTTCCTGCAAGAAATTATCACCACCGACCGAAGCAGCAATGTGAAGGAAACAGCCCGCCGACTATTGTGCAGCCTGCCCGACTCCGAGCTGGTAAAAACATACTGCGACTTGCTGCGTGGAAAACTCCGCCACAAGATGCTTCTGGGTTGGTCGTATGACAAAATCGCTTTTACTCCGGATATGAAGAAATTAGGACTGGAAGAAGTCAGCCCCAATAAAATGGAGAAGGACAACGAATTTCTTCTGCGCCAGCTTGCGGAACGTGTGCCCCTCGGTTTCTGGGCGGAGCTGTACGAGTGTTCTCCGGAAAAGGCAGCCGCCAAACTGGCAAAAAAGCCTCCGTTCAGTCAATACTTCAACCTGCACCGGCCGATAGTGAATTTCAATGATAACTTATGGGCTTATCAAACGCTGAAGGAAGATGCAAGCGAGCATTATTTTGCTCCGTTGATAGGATTACTGACACCGGAACAACGGGAAGAAATCGACTTCCAGACCACAAACAAGAACCTCAGCGCCCTCGACTCCTGGTACAACGAGGACGGAAAGCAATGGGGACCAAAGTTCTCCGCACGGGTGTTGCAGCGATTATTCCAAAGCGATTATTATTATCCTCCCAAAGAGACTGCGGAACGTCTGGCGATCTACTTGCCCCGGGAAGTATATCCCCAACTGGAGAAATATGCACTGACAAATGAATCGGACCACTTCGCAGCAAAATTCAGTCGGTTGATAGCTGAATACATGAGAATGAAAGAGAAAATAAATACCATGTTCAATGACAATAAATAATATAAAAACAATATGAGTACCTTACTTAGACAACATGCCGAACAGCAATTCGCAGAAGAGTTGCACGAACTGAAGAAGAATGAAACAAATTCTGTTCCAGAGAACTGGGAGATGTCTCCGCAATCCGTAGTCACTTACCTGATGGGAGGCAAACTGAAAAACGGATTCGAGGTTTCACCTAAATACATAGGTAACCGCCGTCTGATGGAGATTGCAGTTGCCACACTGGTAACCGACCGTGCGCTTTTGCTCTACGGACTTCCGGGTACGGCAAAGAGCTGGGTGAGCGAACATATTGCTGCGGCCATCTCCGGCAATTCCACGCTGATAGTGCAAGGTACTGCCGGAACGGGAGAAGAGGCGATTCGCTACGGATGGAACTATGCCCGTCTGCTGGCGGAAGGTCCGAGTGAAGGGGCTTTGGTGCAAACACCGATTATGAAAGCGATGCAGGAGGGCAAGATAGGACGTATCGAAGAGTTGACCCGTATCGGTTCGGATGTGCAGGACACGCTGATCACGATCCTTTCGGAAAAGACGCTTCCCGTTCCCGAATTGAATAAGGAGGTGCAGGCAATACGGGGATTCAATATCATTGCCACTGCCAACAATCGCGATAAAGGAGTCAATGATTTATCAAGTGCTTTGAAGCGTCGTTTCAACACCGTTATCCTGCCCTTGCCGGATAGCATTGATGAAGAAATAGACATCGTGCGCCGCCGTGTGGAAAGTTTTGAAAAGGTGATGCAACTTCCGGCAGAAAGACCTGCCCTCGAAGAAATCCGCCGGGTAGTTACCATCTTCCGCGAACTGCGCCAGGGAGCTACCAATGACGGAAAGACGAAGCTGAAAACTCCAAGTGGCACGCTGAGTACGGCTGAGGCTATCTCCGTTGTGAACAATGGCCTGGCTATGGCGGGGTATTTCGGAGACGGACAGATACATGCCGAAGACCTTGTTTCGGGCATTCTGGGTGCAGTGGTGAAAGACCCCGTACAGGATAAAGTGGTATGGCAGGAGTATATGGAGACGGTTGTGAAGAACCGTGATGGCTGGAAAGACATTTACCGGGCTTCAAGAGATATGATTTAACAAGAGCATCTCAAGTCTCCTCCTCCCAGGAGGTTACTCTTGTCAAATCATCTGCTAATCAAATATAATCTTAATGAACTAAAAGACTAAGAGAATGTCCATTCATTTATTAGGAATAAGACACCACGGTCCCGGTTCGTGCCGGAATGTACTGGAATACTTGCAGGAGCTAAAACCTGACCTCATACTTCTGGAAGGTCCGGCAGAAGCTGAGGCATTGCTTCCATGTGCATTGAACGAGCAAATGGAACCGCCTGTTGCCCTGCTCGCCTATCAGCCCGACCAGCCGCAGAATGCTGTGTTCTATCCGTTCGCCGAGTTCTCTCCGGAGTGGCAGACGATATGCTATGCAATGCGGAATGAAGTGCCGTTGCGTTTCTTCGATCTGCCACTGGCACACTCTATGGCGTTGAGTCAAAAGTCTGCCAAAGAAGAAAAAGAAGAAACCACCGATATACATAGAGACCCTTTCGATTATCTGGCAGAAGCCGCCGGATATACAGACGGAGAGTCATGGTGGGAAACTACCATTGAGCACCGCAAAGACAGTGCCGATGTATTTCTGGCAGTGCAAGAAGCAGTCACCGCACTGCGGGAAGAACTCCCCCAACATACCTCTCACCGCGACCTGCTCCGTGAAGCCTGGATGCGTAAAATGATACGTGCGGCACAGAAAGAGAACTTCGAGCGTATCGCCGTGGTTTGCGGTGCCTGGCATGTTCCTGCACTTGAAAACATGCCCAAAGTGAAAGAAGACAATGAACAGCTGAAAGGACTTGCCAAAGTAAAAGTGGAGTGTACCTGGATACCCTGGACCTACGACCGCCTCTCCTTCCGCAGCGGATACGGAGCGGGAATAGAATCTCCCGGCTGGTATCATTATCTCTGGCATCATCCCGAAGATGACGGTACTCTCTGGATCAGTCAGGCTGCCTCGCTTTTCCGCAAGAAGAATATGGATATCTCAGTAGCCCACGTCATCGAAACGGTTCGTCTGGCACAGGTGACAGCTGCTTTGCGTAACCTCCCCGCTCCTTCGCTGGCAGAATTCAACGAAGCCATCACCACCGTCATGGGCTTTGGTGACGACGTCCTCCTGCAAATCATCAAAGAGGAACTTATCATCAGCGACCGTTTGGGGCGCGTTCCGGACAATGTTCCCAAAGTTCCCCTTCTGGTAGATGTGGAAAAGGCACAAAAGCGGCTACGCATTCCGTTTACCGCTGAAATCAAAGAACTGACGCTCGACCTCCGTAAACCGAATGATTTGGAAAGAAGTATCTTCTTCCACCGCCTGTACCTTTTAGAAATAGATTGGGCCATCCCTGGCAGTTCTGACGGTAAAGGTACGTTCAAGGAAAAATGGACGCTTTACCACAAACCGGAACAGATCATCAACATCATTGAAAAAGCCATCTGGGGAAATACGCTGGAAGAAGCCACCCAAAAGTATCTGCTCAAACAGACCGGTGAGATAAGGTATATTCCGGAACTCACCTATCTGCTCGACCGGGTTATCCCCGCCAATCTGCCGGATTTAGTAGATGCCATGACTGTGCAGCTCGACCGTCTTTCGGCTGCCTCGACCGATATTATCGAAATGATGGAAGCCGTTCCCGACCTGGTCAGCATCGTCCGCTATGGCAATGTGCGCAATCTGGATTTCTCCAAAGTAGGCAATATGCTCCACGCTATGATTGCCCGTATCCTTGCGGGAGGCGTGCTTGTCTGTATCAATATCGATGAAGAGGCGGCAGCGGATATTCTCAACAAACTGGTGTCTACGGATTATGCTGTATCTACCCTCAACGACCCGGAGCTGAACACCATGTGGCTCGAATTTATCCGCCAGGTGCGCACTTCCATCAATGTGCATCCGTTGCTGTCCGGCTACGCCACACGCTTGCTGAACGACAAAGGAGACATCTCACCGGAGGAGGCACAGAACACCCTCAGTTACTATTCTTCCATCGGCAACGCTCCGGCAGACATGGCATACTGGTTCGAAGGATTTCTCCGTTCTTCGGGCGCTATCCTGCTGTTGGATGATAACCTTTGGAATCTTGTGAACAATTGGATATGCGGGCAGGATAAGGAGACTTTCATGGAACTGCTGCCTATATTGAAACGTACATTCAGTGAGTTCACCCCACCGGAACGCCGTAAGCTGGGCGAGAAGGCCAAAGCAAGCGGTGCAGGCGGTATACAGACACAGACGGTCACAGTCTCCGCCCACAATGAAGCGGAAGCTACCAAAGTAATCCCGCTAATCCGCCAATTATTAGGAATTGAAATGAAGTAAAGAGTAAACTATGGAAGAAGAATATCTGAAAAGATGGCGCCTGATATTGGGTGGAAACGAAGCCGACGGTACAGGCATCACACTGACGCAGGAAGAGCAGCGTATCGACCAGTCTCTGGAAGCCGTGTACGACAGTGACCGGCGCGGAGGACTCGGTTCGTCCGCCCCGAAAGTGAGTCGCTGGCTGGGAGACATCCGCGAGTTTTTCCCACAGTCGGTGGTACAAGTCATCCAACGCGATGCCATCAAACGGCTGAACATCACCTCACTGCTGACGGAAAAGGAAATGCTGGAAACCGTAGTGCCGGATGTGCATCTGGTAGCTACGCTAATGTCGCTCAGCCGCGTAATCCCGGAAAAGAACAAGGAAATGGCACGGCAGGTAGTCCGCAAAGTGGTGGATGAACTGTTGCGCAAACTCTCTGCCCCTACCCAGCAGGCTGTGACGGGAGCGCTCAACCGCTCCGCCCGCCGGAGAAATCCGCGCTATAACGAAATAGACTGGAAAACCACCATCACCAAGAACTTGAAAAATTATCAGCCGGAATATAAGACGATTATCCCGGAAGTTCGCATCGGTTACGGCAGGAAGCGGAAAGCAATGAAAGACATCATCCTCTGTCTGGACCAGAGCGGTTCAATGGGAACATCGGTGATTTATTCCGGAATATTCGGCTCGGTGCTGGCTTCCATTCCGGCAGTGAGCACGCGGATGGTGGTATTTGATACGGCAGTCGTAGACCTGACCGACGATTTACAAGACCCGGTAGACTTGCTTTTTGGTGTACAGTTAGGTGGTGGAACTGACATTGCCCGTGCTCTGACCTATTGCCAAGGAGTGATTACCCGTCCGCAGGATACGGTACTCGTGCTGGTTACCGACTTGTATGAAGGTGGCGATGACCGGGAGATGCGCAAGAAGTTCGTATCTTTAGTGAATAGTGGTGTGCAACTCATCGTGCTGCCTGCACTGAATGACGACGGCGCCCCCTCTTACGACAAGAGCCATGCAGAGTTTCTGGCGAATATCGGTGTACCGACTTTCGCCTGTACACCCGATAAATTCCCCGACCTCATGGCGGCAGCGCTTAGCAAACAAGATATAGGGATGTGGATATCGCAGAACATCAAAAGTACTTAGTTCTGTGAAAGCCTGTATTCATTAGGAGCCACCCCTACCAGTTTTCTGAACAGGTTGCTGAAATATTGCACGCTTGAAAAGCCCAATATTTCGGCAACCGAACTAACGGTATTCTCATTGGCGGACAACATTTTCTTGGCTATCTCTATCCTTTTCAACTGGAAATATTCGTCTAGGTTCTTCCCCGTTTCAAACCTCAGCAGGTCCATAAAATAGCGCGGCGATAAATGAAGCAGATTTGCACAATACTTTACGGTCGGCAATATCTTGGTCTTCAACTGCCCGGAGCGGATATAGTCATCCAACAGCGTATCCATTTTGCACAAGATTGTCTTATTCGCCTCATTCCGCGTAATGAACTGGCGTTCGTAGAAGCGGGAACAATAATCCAACAGCAACTCTATATATCTTGAAATCAACACCTTGCTATGGCAGTCTATCGCATGCTTCAATTCCTGCTCAATATTACAGAAACACTCCACAGCTTTCGTTTTCTCGCGCAACGACAGATGCAACGCTTCATTCGGACTATAAGAGAAGAACGGACAATGCCTGATATGCTGCCCTAAAGAGGTATTACACAGAAAGTCCGGATGGAATGCCAACAGCCAACCTTTTTGGGGAAGCACCTTCCCGTCATTCATATTAATAGATTCTCCCGGAGCCAGAAACAACATGGTGGCATTGGAATAGTCGTAGTATTTACGCCCATAGATATAGTCACAACATTCACTTTCCAGCAATAACAAGGTGTAAAAGTCGAACTTGATGGTACGTTGCATCACGTTGGCTTTGGATAAGTCGATAGCACTCACCAGCGGATGCAGTGTCTTGTTACCCAAGCAACAATTACACTGATGTACGGTCTCTATGTTCAATACGTCCTTTTTCAAAGCTATGAATTTTGCAGTCGGTATTCGTTCGGGGTGCAGCCTACACGTTTCTTAAACAGACGGTTCAGGTGTTGCGGATATTGGAACCCCAGCCTGTAAGCAATCTCGCTTATGGTTTCTTCCGCTCCGAGAATATGCTCTTTGGCCAGTTCGATGACCTTTGTCTGTATATGTTCCTGGGGCGTTTTCCCGGTTTCCTTCTTAATCATATCACCAAAGTAATTAGGAGAAAGATAAATCCTGTCTGCGAAATACTTCACTGACGGCAGCCCCTCCTGCATCGGAAGACCACTCTGGAAATATTCATCCAACAGTTGCTCGAACTTCGTCAAGGCATCTTTATTTGCATTGCTGCGGGTGATGAATTGGCGTTCATAGAAACGCATACAATAGTTGAGCAAAAGCTCTATGTTCATTGCAATCAATGATTTGCTATGCTTGTCTATGGGATGTTCCAGTTCGATGCTGATTTTCTTCAGGCAGTCCGTCACGGTCTCTTTTTCCTGGTCGGACAAGTGCAAAGCCTCATGCACTGCATAAGAGAAGAAGGTATAGTTCTTTATCGTTTTCCCAAGTGAAGTCCCGTGAATCAAATCGGGATGGAAGACGAGACCGTAAACGGGCTGGCTGATTTGGTCGCCAACCGTACTCACACCAATCGTTTGGCCGGGTGCAAAACAGACGATGGTACCCTCCTGATAGTCATAAGACTGGCGGCCGTACTTAATATCGCAAGTCTTTGCCAGCTTCAGAAAAAGTGCATAAACGCCATAATGCATTTGTATTTGATCTACCGCTTTCGTCGCTTTCGTAAGGTCGACAACACTGACCAGAGGATGCAATGTTTCGAGTCCGTACAAATTATTGTACTGGTCCACATTATCCAGATTTATAACTTTTTCCATAATCGTAAGAATTTGAACAGCAACAAAGGTATGAATTATTTTTTCAGAATAATAAGCTGTCTGTAATAAGGGTTATACTATCCGTAATTCGGGTATAACTTTCATTCATTACATACATTTCACCACAGAGGACACAGAGATTATAATTATCTCTGAATTAGAAGTCTAAAAACTCCGTGTCCTCTGTGGTGAAAAGAATCAAAACCCTACAAGAATAAACAGAAACTGTAAAACGGGTTATTCAATCTGTAATCCGGGTATCCTGCAATAACATGAAGACAGCTAATTTTGCAGCATCCGATAGTTCCCTATGAAGGACCATTAAAACGATTACAAATTAAATAACTGAAACACGTATGGAGACAAGAATGAATTTTTCTTTTTACACCCCTACCCGTATCCTATTCGGTGTAGGCGAACTAAACAATCTGCACAAGCAGACAATGCCCGGCAAGAAAGCCCTGCTTTTAATCTCAAATGGCAAATCGACCAAAGTCAACGGTTCGCTCGACCGCACGATTGAGCAATTGGAAAAAGCCGGCATCAAGTATGCCATCTTCGACAAGATTATGGAGAACCCATACAAAAGCGTTATCATGGAAGGTGCCGCTTTTGCCAAAGAAAATGCTTGCGATTTTATTCTGGCTCTCGGAGGAGGTGCCGTACTCGATGCATCAGTTGCCATAGCGGCAATGGCAACGAATCCGGGCGACTTATGGGATTATGTTTTTGGCGGCACCGGCAAAGCAATGCCACTGAAAAATGCGGGATTGCCCATAGTGACCATTGCCACAACTTCAGGAACAGGCTCCGAAATCAACTGCTGGGGCGTTATCTCCAATCCCGACACGAATGAGAAAATCGGTTTCGGTGCACCGGAACTGACTCCCGTTCTTGCCATCGTAGACCCGGAACTGATGAAAACCGTTCCCGCCAAATACACGGCATACCAGGGATTTGATGCTTTGTTCCACAACACAGAGGTAATGATAAGCAACGGTGTAAATATTCTGAGCGAAGCGATTGCATTGTCCGCCATCGAGAATATTACGAAATACCTTCCGCGTGCAGTCAGAGACGGAAATGATATGGAAGCAAGAGAACACGTTGCTTATGGCAGCACAATGGCAGGTATCACCATGCAACTGACAAGTACCACGGCCAAACATTCCATGGAACACTCCATGAGTGCCTATCATCATAATCTTCCTCACGGAGCGGGGCTGATTATGATTTCCAAGGCTTTCTATGAATTCTTTATCGAACGTCGTGCCTGCGACGAACAATTCATAAAAATGGCTAAAGTAATGGGCATTGAAAATGCCGACAAGCCGGAAGACTTCATCACGGCACTTGTCAAATTACAGGAGGATTGCGGTGTGGCCGATTTGAAAATGAGCGATTACGGATTCAGGAAAGAAGAGGCCATGACACTTGCCAAAGGTGCCCGCTCCATGCAGGGAGGATTATTCCTTGCCAATCCATGTGAGATGACGGATGAAGATTGTGCCGGAATCTTCGATAAATCTTATCGTTGATTTAGTTCTCATGATAAATGGTTCTTTTTGACTATTGGCAAAGGTAGATAATACGCAACCATTTACAATAACAGCTAAAATCACTCCCGGTCTTACGGCTACAGGAACTTACAATGCTGCCGATTTATTCGTCTTCTCCAACGATACCTTATGGCAGAAGTTTGCTTTCGAACAAGACGAACGTGGCAGGAACGGAATTGTAACAGTCCGTACGAATGATACTTCAGATGATAACAACCATGAAGAAGTAACTGCCGCTTCAGTTTAGATTTCTTCAGACTCCCGCACCATAGCAAGTTATTATTCGTCGGATAAGAAAGAGTGACAGCTGGTACGTCTCTACAAGAACTATTACCCCAAAGAATTATGGGTAAATCAATGCCCGATGGAAGATGGCAGTATCAGCCTATTCGAGGATGTCACTTTAGAACAAAACAGCGTAGAAGTTTTCCGCAGCAGAGACTAATTCAGCATTCAGGATTAATAAAACATAGAAGCGTAAACAAGACTGAAACGATTTATTTCTACAGTCTGTTTACGCTTTTATTTTTAGAATAATCGGATAATCTGTAATTCAGGTTATCACTCCCGTAATTTGTCTACCAACAGTATGCTAACTCCGCCGTACATTTGCATTGCAGAAAACAGAGAATCAATTTAATCACCAAAAACAAAGCGTATATGAAACGAATACTATCAGTAGCAGCGTCATTTTTAGTGACACTCGGCACAAGCCTCTCTTTCGCACAGACAGATGCGGACAACTTTTATAAAAGTGCTCTTGTCAATACAGAGAAAGTATCCTTCTCCAACCAGTACAAAATGAAAGTGGCCGGAAACCTTTTCCTGCCCAAAGATATGAAAGCAGGAGAAACGTATCCCGCAATCATCGTCGGACACCCGATGGGAGCAGTCAAGGAACAAAGCGCCAACCTCTATGCTACCAAGATGGCCGAACGTGGTTTCGTCACCCTCTCCATCGACCTGTCCTTTTGGGGAGGAAGTGAAGGAGAACCACGCAACAGCGTCTCTCCGGAGATTTATGCGGAAAACTTCAGCGCAGCAGTCGATTTCCTCGGTACACGCCCGTTCGTCGACCGCAACCGTATCGGTGTAATCGGTATCTGCGGCAGTGGTAGTTTCGCCATCAGTGCGGCAAAAATCGATCCTCGCCTGAAAGCCATTGCAACCATCAGCATGTATAATATGGGTACAGCAAGCCGCAACGGACTGAAACACGCACTGACCCTGGAACAAAGGAAACAAATCATTGCCGAAGCCGCCGAACAACGTTATGCAGAATTTCTGGGTGGAGAAACGAAATACACCGGCGGCACCGTACACGAACTGACGCCTAACTCCTCTCCGATTGAACGCGAGTTTTATGAGTTTTACCGTACAGAACGCGGAGAATTTACCCCCGAAAGTGCAACACCCCTGACCACCACACATCCCACCCTGGCAAGCAACACGAAGTTCATGAACTTCTATCCGTTTGCCGATATCGAGATCATCTCACCGCGCCCCATGCTCTTCATCACCGGAGAGAATGCACACTCACGTGAATTCAGCGAAGACGCTTACAGCAAGGCTGCCGAACCCAAGGAATTATACATCGTGCCCGGTGCAGGCCATGTTGATCTTTACGACCGGGTCAGCCTCATCCCGTTCGACAAGCTGGATTCTTTCTTTAAGGAATACCTGAAATAATACCGTAAAGATTATGAAATATTACTTAGTACTCATTTTTATGACGTTGACATTGTCCGTTTGGGGCACCTCATGCAGCGACGATGATCCTATACCCGAAGCAGGGCAGCAGATACCTCCGGGAAATACAGACGATGATGATCCCCCGGTTAATCCCGGTAATGACAATGATGACGATAATCCTATGAGCAACAATCTTAAAATAATAGTCGGCTCCGCCTCATTCAATGCCACACTGGAAAACAATGCGGCGGCAACAGCTTTCAAGGCATTACTGCCTATGACCATAAACATGTCCGAACTGAACGGCAACGAAAAGTACTTCTACCTATCGGGAAACCTGCCTACCGCATCTTCCAACCCCGGAACCATCCGCACGGGCGACCTGATGCTTTACGGCGGCTCCTGTCTGGTACTTTTCTATGAGACCTTTTCAACATCCTACAGCTACACTCGCCTGGGGCATGTAAACAACCCTTCGGGACTGACATCCGCTCTCGGGTCGAGCAGTGTAAACGTAACATTCGAACTACAATAATGGAAAGAAGGAACTTCTTGAAAAATACACTGATAACCACCGGAGGCTGCACGGGATGCGAAGAATTGGCAAGGCAGATTGACATGAAGCATCTGGATAACGCCTATAAAATGGGATTAGAATTATAATAACGAATAATAAAACAAAGAAATTATGGAAATTATCAAAGACAAAGAATTCGGAGGCGAACGCCCTCTGTTTGCAACTCACGACCTCCAACTGGAAAATGTAACCATCCATACAGGCGAGTCTGCATTAAAAGAATGTAGCAACATCGTGGCAATGAACTGCCGTTTCGAAGGGAAATACCCGTACTGGCATAACAATGGCTTCACGATAAAGAACTGTTTCTTTACAGAAGGCGCCCGTGCCGCGCTTTGGTACTCGCAGAATGTACAAATGACGGATACCGTAGTAGAAGCACCGAAAATGTTCCGCGAAATGGACGGGATAAGGCTGGAAAACGTACAACTTCCCAATGCGCTGGAAACCCTTTGGTTCTGCCGCAATGTAGAACTCAGGAACGTACAGATAGACAAAGCCGATTACCTGTTCATACACGGTGAGAACATACGCATCGAAAATTACAGCCAGAACGGCAACTACTCATTCCAGTATTGCAAGAACGTGGAAATCCGCAACGCCATCATCAACTCCAAAGACGCTTTCTGGAATACGGAAAACGTAACGGTGTACGATTCCGAACTGAATGGTGAATACCTGGGCTGGCATTCCAGAAAACTGCGTCTGGTGAACTGCAAAATTTCAGGTACACAACCGCTTTGCTATGCCCACGACCTGATTATGGAAAACTGCACAATGGCCAACGATGCCGACCTTGCATTTGAATACAGCAGTCTCCATGCCACCATCAAAGGCCCGGTTCATAGCATAAAGAACCCACGCACGGGAAGCATCACAGCCGAAGGTTACGGAGCCGTCATCATAGACGAGAACATCAAGGCCCCCGGCAACTGCAAACTGAAACTTTGGGACGACCGAACCTGTTTTGACGAAACGCAAGAAGAGATGCAATATGCAGCACAACTTCGATGAAATCATGCCACGCTGGGGCACGAATTCCTATAAATGGGATTCTGCCGCGAACCCGGATGTATTGCCGATGTGGGTAGCCGATATGGATTTCCGCACAGCACCTGCCGTGATGAAAGCGTTGAAAAGGCGGGTGGAGCATGGCATCTTCGGATACGTCCGCGTGCCCGACGCTTACTACGACGCCACAATCAGCTGGTTCGGAAGACGTCACGACTGGAGAATAGAAAAAGAGTGGATTATCTATACCTCCGGAGTAGTACCGGCGCTGTCGGCGATCATAAAAGCCCTGACCGGCCCCGGCGACAAAGTCCTGGTACAGACTCCGGTGTATAATTGCTTCTTTTCGTCCATACGCAACAACGGGTGTGAAATCATTTCCAACCCACTGATATATGAAAACGAAACTTACCGGATTGATTTCGATGACCTGGAGAAAAAAGCTGCCGATACAAACGTCAGACTCTTACTGTTGTGTAACCCTCACAATCCTGCCGGAAGAGTCTGGAGCCGGGAGGAACTGGTACGTATCGGTGAGATTTGCCTCCGGAATCATGTAACAGTAGTAGCGGATGAAATTCATTGTGAACTGTTTTTTCCGGGATATACCTATACACCTTTCGCCTCCATATCGCAGGAGTTCCTGATGAATTCCGTCACTTGCATTTCCCCCAGCAAAGCATTCAACCTGGCAGGGGTCCAGATTGCAAACATCGTGTCCGCTGATGCCGAAGTACGCAAGAAGATAGACAAAGCCATCAATATAAACGAAGTCTGTGATGTAAATCCATTCGGAGTGGAAGCTTTGATAGCCGCCTATAATGAAGGGGAAGAATGGCTGGAAGAACTGAAAAGGTACTTGTTCGATAACTATAACTACCTGAGACGTTTCTTCGCCAAACATCTGCCGGAGTTTCCCGTAACGAAGCTGGAAGGTACTTACCTAGTGTGGGTGGATTGTTCTGCATTAAAGCGTACCTCGGAAAATATAGTAACCTCGCTATTGGAACAGGAAAAGCTTTGGCTGAACGCAGGCGATATGTACGGAGATACCGGAGAAGGTTTTGTGCGCATCAACATAGCATGCCCTAGGCAAATATTAATAGAAGGTTTAGAAAGGTTCAGGCAATGGAAAAATCGAAATAATTACTAACTTCGCAAAAGCGTATTTAAGAAACAGAAAAACATCATGGAATATAGAACATTAGGAAACACCGGTTTGTCAGTCAGCGCCATCGCATTAGGGTGCGAAGGTTTTGTTGGCAAAACAGAAGAACAGACATGTGCAGAAATGGATTTCGCCATCAGTAAAGGAATCAACTTCATTGATATGTACGCCTCCAACCCCGATTTACGCAGTAATATCGGCAAAGCATTGGCAGGCCGCCGTGAGCAGTTTATCATCCAGGGGCATCTGTGCACCACCTGGGAAAACGACCAATACTTGCGCACACGTGACATCGACAAGACAATAGCCTCCTTTGAAGACCTGTTGACACGGCTCAATACCGACTATCTGGATATCGGCATGATACACTATGTGGACAGTGAAGAAGATTTCCATGAGGTATTCAACGGCCCTGTCATCCGGCTGGCCCTGCGCCTGAAGGAAGAAGGAAAAATCCGCCATATCGGACTAAGCAGCCATAACCCTACCGTTGCAAGGATGGCTGTGGAAAGCGGACTGATTGAAGTACTGATGTTCTCCATCAATCCTTGCTATGACTTGCAACCGCCCAGTGAAAATGTAGATGACTTATGGGCTGATGAGAACTATGCACATTCCCTGCAAAATATAGACCCGGAACGGGAAAGGCTCTATGAATTGTGCGAACAAAAAGGTGTAGGACTCGATGTGATGAAAGTATATGGCGGCGGAGATTTGCTAAGTGAAACAAACTCACCCTTTGGCAAGGCTATGACTCCGGTGCAATGCATTGAATATGCACTGACCCGTCCGGCTGTTGCCTCCATCATGGTGGGTTGCAAAAGTTATGACGAAATACAGGCAGCCATTGACTGGTGCACTGCCAGCAAAGAAGAAAAAGACTACACTGCTGTCATGATAGACATGGAGAAGTTCACTTGGAAAGGTCATTGCATGTATTGCGGACATTGTGCCCCCTGTTCCGTAGGCATCGATATAGCAAGCGTGAATAAGTACCACAACCTGACCATTGCCCAAAACGAGATACCTGAGACTGTGCGTGAACACTACAAAGCTCTCACACACCATGCCTCAGAGTGCATCCAATGCGGACAATGCGAAACGAACTGTCCTTTCGGAGTCGCCATCATCGAACAGATGGAAAAGGCTGCGGAGAAATTCGGATATTAACAGAGCGAGCGCTGCTTTACTTTCCACGCATAGAGCAGCACCACAATAAAAGAAAGCAGTGGAACTACAAACGAGAAAGACATATTCGTCTGGTCGGCCACATACCCCATCATGAGCGGTCCTACCGCTCCTCCGATGGGGGACATCATCAGATAGGAAGATGCACGCTTGGTGTAGTTCCCCAATCCCCTCAGCGAAAGTGCAAAGATGGTCGGGAACATGATAGCTTCGAAAGCATATCCCAGAAACAGGGCTGCCAATGATAAAATTCCCAGATCAAGCACAACCAAAGCCGTAGTAACCACCGTACCCACCGCGCAGAAAAACAGTACCTTCTCCGCCCGGATATACCGCATAATCCAACTTCCGGCAAAGCGCCCGCACATAAACAATCCCAAGCCACCGAATGAAAGCACAACAGAAGCATCACGGGCATTCATCCAACCATCATCCACCACATAATTGATAAAGAAACTGTTGATTGAAATCTCCGCTATTTCATAACAGAACAGACAGACAATACCGAAAATAAACAACTTGTGCGACCAAAGTCCACGTGCTCCGCTCTCTCCTGCTTCTTCCTCATCCTCTCCGTGAACAATCTCCGGCAGACGGATTTTATAGAATACCAGTGCCACCATCAGCACTATGATTCCCATCAGCGTGTAAGGCAAGGATACATTGCTTTCACCCCCCTCCGAAAATAACAACAACCCTCCGATAAGCGGACCGCATATGCATCCCAAACCATTGAATGACTGCGCCAGATTGAGGCGGCTGGCAGCCGTTTCACGTTCGCCGAGTTCCGTCATGTAAGGATTAGCGGCCGTTTCCAGAAATACCAGCCCACAGGCTATGACAAACAGGGAGAAAAGAAAGAAATTGAAAGACATCCAGTATTCTCCGGGAATGAAAAGTAAAGAGCCTATCCCGTAAAGCAGCAAACCGAAGACCACCCCTTTACGGTAGCCATACTTATTGATAAACAGCCCTGCAGGAATAGCCATCACGAAGTATCCCAGATAGAACATCACTTGTACCCATGCCGAATGGGCACGTGTAATAACCAGCACATCCTGAAAGTGTTTGTTCAGCACATCCAGTATGGCATGTGCAAATCCCCATAGAAAAAACAGGGAAGTAACCAAAATAAAAGGAATCCGATATTCCTTCTTTACCAGATTTTGCATACAAAATTTCTTATAGGCAGCGTGACGCTGCACCCAAATTTCCATACGGGATGGAGATGCCACAGCCAATTTTACGGCCGCAAAGATAGGCAAGAAGTTTCATAGTACGGCAATTTCCTGTAACTTTGTACCCGGATTCATAAGATGAAAGATGAAAGATGAAAGATAAAAAGAGAATAAGATATCTGACATCATTAGTCATAAACAAATATCCTCCAAGAAAAAACAATATGGTAATACCTCCCAAGCAATACATTGAAACCCCACGCCTGATTCTGCGTGACTGGAAAGAAGAAGACATCCCCGTTTTCGCCCGATTGAACAGTGATGATAGAGCAATGGAATTCTTCCTCAACAAACTTTCCTATCAGGAAACCCGCGACTTCTATGGTCGTATCCAGAAAGAATTCGCATCCAAAGGATACGGACTGTATGCAGTAGAAAAAAAGGAAGACCATGCGTTTATAGGTTACGTAGGATTGCATGATATTACGTTCGATGTAGATTTTGCCCCAGCTATAGAGATAGGCTGGCGTCTGATCCCGGAAGTGTGGAATCAAGGATACGCCACTGAAGCTGCTTTAGCCTGTCTGGGATATGCGAAGACGACATTGGGACTGAAAGAATTATATTCCTTTACCTCACTCCCCAACAAACGTTCGGAACGTGTGATGCAGAAGATAGGTATGGTAAAAGACAAAGAATTCAATCATCCGCTGGTCAGTCCCGATCATCCCTTATGCAAGCATGTATTGTATAAGATTTCCTTGGCAAATACCTAGTCAACATACGGTCCACGAGTACCTGTAAGACATATAAAAAGGGGGTAGCCTTGGAAAAAAGGGGCCGCCCCCTAAAGAAAGACAGCATAGACTCTCTTAATGCTAATAAAAAACAATTATCGCTTTTTTATTAATAAATCATGAATTAAAAGTTGTCGTTCCCAACTATTGTATTACCTTTGTCGCAGTTTGAGTTACGAATCGTTATCGTATAGTTCTTCTTTTTATCCTTTATTAAGCAGACCTCTCCTTTAATTATCCCCTCACTCTTACATTAGTATTTATTTAATTAAAATTTCAAATGAACATTTACATTTCAGGTTTAAGCTTTGGCACAAATGATGCTGACTTAAACGAATTATTCACAGCGTACGGAGAAACTTCTTCAGCTAAAGTTATCATGGACAGAGAAACAGGCAGATCCAGAGGATTCGGTTTTGTTGAAATGACCAACGACACAGAAGGACAAAAAGCGATTGACGAACTTAACGGAGCGGAATACGACCAGAAAACCATTTCGGTAAGCGTTGCACGCCCTCGTGAAGAAAGACCCCGTAACAACGGATATAATTCCAGACGTTATTAATGTCTACCCTACAAACAAGAGCAGGAGTTCAAAACTTCTGTTCTTGCTTTTTTTCAACCAAAACAGCAATACAAAGAAAAGAACATCGCTAAACGAATAGAATACCGGAAGTATATTTATCCGCTTACAGTCTTGTTACAATATCAGTTTTATGAAACCATTTTTTATTGGAAATATAGAAATAAAAACACCTATCATACAAGGTGGAATGGGAGTCGGGATTTCATTATCCGGCTTAGCATCAGCCGTAGCCAATGAGGGCGGTATAGGTGTTATTTCATGTGCAGGCTTAGGTCTGCTATACCCCAAAGGTAAAGGCGACTATACCGAAAAATGCATTTGCGGACTCAAAGCAGAAATTCACAAAGCCCGCCAAAAAACCAAAGGAATCATCGGAGTGAACATCATGGTGGCCCTTTCCAACTATGCAGAAATGGTCCGTACTGCCATATGCGAAAAAATCGACGTAATCTTTGCCGGTGCAGGGCTTCCGCTCGACTTACCCTTATACCTCACACCGGAAAGCAAAACGAAGTTGGTGCCCATCGTATCTTCTTCGAGAGCTGCAAAAATTATATGTGACAAATGGGAGAAAAATTACGATTATCTGCCTGATGCCATTGTAGTGGAAGGTCCCAAAGCCGGAGGGCATCTGGGATTCAAGAAAGAGCAGTTGCAAGATGCAAAATACGCTCTGGAAGCACTGATACCCGAAGTAGTGGCAATCGCTACAAGCTATAAAGAAAGAAAAGATATTCCTGTAATTGCCGCAGGTGGCATCTCCACAGGTGAAGACATTGCCCGATTCATGCAATTGGGAGCTTCAGCCGTGCAAATGGGAAGTATTTTCGTAACTACACAAGAGTGTGACGCTTCGGAAACGTTCAAAGAAGTCTATATCCACTCCAAGCCCGAAGATGTTCTCATCATCGAAAGTCCCGTAGGCATGCCCGGACGAGCCATCGACGGAGAATTTATCCGTAACGTGGAGAAAGGCCAGGAAAAGCCCAAGTGCTGTTCGTTCCATTGCATCAAAACATGTGACTATCAAAAAAGTCCTTATTGCATCATCAAGGCATTGTACAATGCAGCCAAAGGCAATATGAAAAGAGGATACGCATTTGCAGGCAGTAATGCTTTTCTCTCTGACAAAATACGCAGTGTGAAAGAGGTGATAAGTACATTGAACACTGAATTCCTTCTGGCAACCTGCCAATTAGTCCCAGCAAAAATGAAAACTTAAAAAACAATTCGATATGATGAAAAAGAGTATTATTCGACCGGAGACAGGGTCTTCTAATCAATCAACAGAAAATGCAATCAAAGAGCATAAGAAAAAAATTGGAGAAGTAATTCTTGTAGCAATCACTCCACGAACCACGATTGAGCTTCCGGCTCATCTATCTCAGGCTGAAATAGCCGTACGTGTAGAACTTTATAAAAAGTTGCACAGTTCGAAAATATAGTTTCAGCTTATTTTCATCAGTTGACAATAATAGAGAAAGCCCTAAAGTACTAAAACTTTTAGGGCTTTCCCTGTAAATCACTCCCCTACCAACAGTCTGCTCACCGCAGCACTATTCATAGCCTATTCACGAGATGAGGAACTTTAAACTTCTATCCCCGTCACGGTCTTCAATAAATAGCCTATCAGAAAACTGATTCCGGCTACCGAGAAACTCAGTATTGCCATTTCCGAGAATCGGCGTTTAAAGCTCTCGTTCCGGGCTATAGCATAATAATAATTGAAAAAAGCAATAATGAGCAATGCCATCAGAAGCATAATGCACAATGCCATGACAGGACTTGATAAAAGGATAAATGGCCCTACCAAAGCCACCACGGTCACGATATAAGCAATGCCTGTATAAATAGCCGCCTTGGCCGGACGTTTGTTTCGTGCCTTTTCAGATTTAGTAGAAAGATATTCGGAAGAAGCCATAGACAGTGCCGCTGCAATACCTGTAATACTTCCGGTCAAAGCTATCAATTTCGTATCATTCAGTGCCAACGTAAAACCGGCCAATGCTCCGGTAAATTCTACCAATGCATCATTCAAGCCAAGCACCACCGAACCCATATACTCCAGCCGCTCCTCACTAATCATTTCTATGAGTTTTTCTTCATGATGCTGTTCATCCTGTGCCATCTCGGCAAAATGTTCCATATCGGGATATCGGGAATAAACACTTGTTGTCTCTTTCTCGCCCAACTCCAACCTCCGAACTGCAAATGTAATACCCAACAGGCGTACCAGCCACACATAAAAAAAGATTTCCCAACGGTTAGGAGCCACTTCCTGATGAGTATAGCTGCGCAACGTGGCATAGTGCCTGTTCTCATCTTCTGAAATACGCTGCAGGATTTTCCGATTTTCCGGATTTTTCTCAATAGCTGCCAGTTTCTTATATATTATGTAAGATGTGATTTCTTCCCGCTGGAAACCAATCATTTTCCTTAGTAATCCTTGTTCTGTTTCTTGTCTCATTTCTCAATAAATTAAGTAAATGCAAAACTACGAATAATCAATGTGATACAACAATCAAAGCTATAATTGTTTTCATAAAAATGTTATCTTTGCAAGGATCATACCGCCATCCCCTACTCTTTGTCAGATTCCGAAACCACGTAATCTTCTTTAATGAGCTCATCATAACCCTTTTTAGGTTCGTTCCAGCATATTGTTTCACCAGTTCCCCTGTTTTCTCTTCTGAAGTCGATTCAAACACGACTTCCGTGAAACATAATAAATTGAAATGTTTCTCTGAATCCAGAATATAACTTTTCTTTATGTCTGATAAAAGAGTATGAATAGGTTATCCGGACAGAATGGCATAGCTTTGTAACGAATTAAACAGAATCTATCATGTATAAGCAAATTATTCGTCCGTTACTTTTCTTGTTGAGTCCTGAGAGAATACACTCTCTCCTGCTGTCTGTTTTGCGGTGCTACGGACACCTGCCATTCGTGCGCTCCTGGATACGCCGCCATTACAAAGCTACGGATAAGCAGTTAATATGGAATCAGCTAGTCTTTAAGAGCCGGATCGGACTTTCTGCCGGATTTGATAAGGGTGCAGAAGTTTTCAACGAACTTGCCGATTTCGGATTTGGCTTTATCGAGGTAGGGACAGTGACCCCAGACAAACAGCCGGGTAACCCCCAACCACGTATTTTCCGCCTGCCGAAAGCTGATTCGCTGATTTCAAGAACCGGATTCAATAATCCCGGATTAGACGTTGTGAAACACAACTTAGCAAGTAAAACAGATGCATGTCTGCTCGGCATCAACATCAACAAGAATCCCCAGTCGGAAAAAGAAGAAGCAGTGAACGATTTTCTTAGACTATATGCCGGATTGTATAATCGGGCCGACTACTTCACGCTGAACTGGGGCTCCATAGAATCCACCTTGATGCATAAAGTCTTGGAAGTGCTCACCGCTTTTCGGAAAAAACAAAAGAATTATCGCCCCATACTCCTGAAAATCCCTGCCGACATTACCCCCGAAGGGATGGATGCAGTGCTCAACTGCATACAAACCTACAGACTGCAAGGAGTAATAGCCACCGGCCCTACCATGGACCGTTCAAATCTGTCCCCATATACTTCTGCCCAACTGGAGACTATCGGTGCGGGCGGAGTCAGCGGAAAAGGAATCGGAGAAAAGTCTGTTCAAGTCGTAAAATACCTTCGTACGCATAGCGAAAAGGGAATGTTGATTATAGGCGCAGGCGGTGTAATGACTCCTGAAGATGCCAGGAAAATGCTGACAGCCGGGGCCAACCTGATACAGATTTATTCCTCTTTCATCTATGAAGGCCCGGCGATAGTTAAGAATATGATCAAATCAATTCATTAGGATAAAAAAACAATCGTTATCTTTGCACGGTAATTACCAACTAACTAATCCGATATAAATATTATGGCATTTACCAACAACATTATGATTGTCCGCCACAGATTGCTGACAGAGCTGGTAAAACTGTGGAGGGATAACGAGCTTGTAGAAAATATAGACCGTCTTCCCATCGAACTTAGTCCGAGAAGATCCAAGCATGCCGGTCGTTGCTGTGTACATAAAGAGCGTGCCGTGTGGAAATACAAATCGCTGCCACTGCTCGGCTTGGACATGGAAGATGAAAATGACGAATTAACCCCACTGTCTGAGTACGCAGCCCGCGCACTGGACAGAGCCGAAAACGGGAGACCGAAAGATAACATCATGTGTGTGATTGACGAAGCATGTTCGGCTTGTGTACAGATCAATTACGAAATCACCAACCTTTGCCGTGGCTGCACCGCCCGCAGTTGCCAGACCAACTGCCCCAAAAAGGCCGTCCACGTGAAGGAGAGCGGACAGGCATGGATAGACCATGACGAGTGTATCAGTTGCGGCATCTGCCACAAAAGTTGTCCGTACCACGCAATCGTCTATATCCCTGTGCCCTGTGAAGAAGCCTGCCCGGTGAAAGCCATCAGTAAGGACAAAAAAGGCATCGAGCATATAGACGAAAGCAAATGTATCTATTGCGGAAAGTGCCTCAATGCCTGTCCGTTCGGAGCCATCTTTGAAGTATCACAAGTATTCGACATCCTGCATAAGATACGCAAAGGAGAAAAAGTGGTAGCTATCGTCGCCCCGTCTATTCTGGGACAATTCAAAACTACCATCGAACAAGTATATGGCGCTCTCAAGGCCATAGGATTTGCAGATGTCATGGAAGTAGCACAGGGAGCAATGGATACCGTCAGCAATGAAGCGCACGAATTGATAGAGAAACTGGAAGAAGGGCAGAAATTCATGACCACTTCCTGCTGTCCGTCGTACATCGAACTGGTGAACAAACATGTACCGGGAATGAAACCTTATGTGTCGGGTACAGGCTCGCCCATGTACTATGCGGCACGCATCGCGAAAGAAAAACATCCGGATGCGAAAGTCGTATTCATCGGCCCTTGCGTAGCCAAACGTAAAGAGGCGCAACGGGACGATGCAGTAGATTTCGTCATGACTTTCGAAGAAGTGGCATCCGTGCTGGACGGACTGGATATCCAACTGGCACAGGCACAACCTTATGTCATGTCGTTCGCATCTGTACGTGAAGCTCACGGTTTTGCACAGGCAGGCGGCGTAATGGGTGCTGTGAAGGCATACCTGAAAGAGGAAGCTGACAAGATTAATGCCATCCAAGTGGCCAACCTGGACAAAAAGACGATCGGTTCGCTACGCGCTTATGCCAAGTCCGGCAAGGCTCCGGGACAGTTCATTGAAGTGATGGCATGCGAAGGCGGATGTATCACAGGACCTTGCACGCACAATGAGATTGCAGCCGGTAAACGCCAGTTTGTACAGGAATTGGCCAAACAGGAAAAGACCTATTAATTAAGTAACACTTAAAGAAGTATTATCAAATTATAAGATGAGTGTTACTAAGTAGCGAGTAACTTATCAATTTTTTATGATGAAAACCTTGATTACAAAACTCAGGCAGGAGCACCGTTTGAATGTAGAAGAATATAAAATGCTGCTGCTTTGCCGGGATGTCGATACCCTGAAAGACCTGCAAGAGCAGGCACAGGAAGTAATGCTCGGACAGTTTGGTAATCATGTGTTTATTCGTGGACTGATTGAAATAGGTAACCGTTGCCGCAATAATTGCTACTATTGCGGCATACGGAAAGAAAATCAAAAAGTTACACGCTACGAACTGACGCGAAAAGACATTCTGAATTGTTGTTGTGAAGGATATACACTCGGTTTTCGCACCTTTGTATTACAAGGCGGCGAAACACCGACTGTAAAGGATGATTGGACGGTTGAAACAATCTCCTCCATCCGGCAGGAATTTCCGGATTGTGCCATAACCCTGTCGTTAGGCGAAAAATCCCGTGATGCTTACGAACGTTTTTTCCAGGCAGGAGCCAACCGGTATTTATTGCGGCACGAAACGCATAATGAGAAACATTATCGCCATCTGCATCCGGTAGAAATGTCCATAAAACAACGGCTGCAATGCTTGGCATGGCTAAAGGAAATCGGCTATCAGACCGGAACGGGTATCATGATAGGCAGCCCCGGACAGACCATAGATCATTTGGTGGAAGATATTCTCTTTATAGAACAATTCCACCCGGAAATGATAGGTATCGGTCCGTTTATCCCGCACCATGACACCCCTTTTGCCACCGTTTCTCCGGGAAGTATGGAAATGACCCTGAAGCTCCTTTCCATTTTTCGCCTGATGCACCCCGAAGTGCTGTTGCCCTCGACCACGGCATTGGCCACCCTCTCTCCTGACGGAAGAGAACGCGGCATACTGGCAGGAGCTAATGTGGTAATGCCCAACCTTTCTCCCCGTAACCAACGGGAGAAATATGCACTTTATGACAACAAAGCCTCTCTGGGTGCCGAAGCCGCAGAAGGATTACAGCTATTAGAAGAGAAGCTGGCAGCCATAGGCTACCGGATATCGAAAGAAAGAGGAGACTATAAATATAATTATGAATCATGATTCACTTGCGGGTATCACAGGGGAAGCAAATTCGTAACTAACAATTCATAATTCACACCATGTATAATGTTAAATCAAAACAAGCGGAAGAATTCATCGATCATCAGGAAATTCTAGACACGCTGGACTATGCCCTTTCCAATAAAGACAACCGCACGCTCATCGAAAGCCTGATTGAAAAGGCTGCCTTGCGCAAAGGTCTGTCCCACCGCGAAGCCGCCTTACTATTGGAATGCGACCAGCCCGACCTGACAGAACGCATCTTCCATCTGGCACGGGAAATTAAACAAAAGTTCTACGGCAACCGCATCGTGATGTTCGCACCGCTATACCTTTCCAACTACTGCGTAAACGGTTGCGTCTACTGCCCCTATCACGCCAAAAACCATACGATAGCACGCAAGAAACTGTCACAGGAAGAGATACGGCAGGAAGTCATCGCCCTGCAAGATATGGGTCATAAACGCCTGGCCCTGGAAGCCGGTGAAGATCCGCTCCGCAACCCTATCGAATATATTCTGGAATCCATTCGGACCATCTATGGCATTCACCATAAGAACGGCGCCATCCGGCGGGTTAATGTAAACATCGCCGCCACAACCGTAGAAAACTACCGTCGCCTGCGAGATGCCGGAATCGGTACGTACATCCTCTTTCAGGAAACTTATCATAAGGATAACTACGAAGCCTTGCATCCTACCGGTCCGAAAAGCAAATACTCCTATCACACCGAAGCCATGGACCGTGCTATGGAAGGCGGCATCGATGATGTCGGCATAGGCGTTTTATTCGGTCTGAACACCTATCGTTACGACTTTGTAGGGCTATTGATGCACGCCGAACATCTGGAAGCCACATTCGGGGTAGGCCCGCATACCATCAGCGTGCCACGCATCTGTCCTGCTGACGATATCGAAACGAAAGATTTTCCCAATGCCATTTCGGATGATATGTTCTGCCGTCTTGTAGCCGTTACGCGGATTGCGGTTCCCTATACAGGTATGATAATCTCCACCCGCGAGTCGGAAGCAGTACGCCGCCGGGTACTCGAACTGGGTATTTCTCAAATCAGCGGTGGTTCGCGCACCAGTGTAGGCGGATATGCCGTGCCGGAAACAGGAGAAGAGAACTCCGCCCAATTCGATATCAGCGATTGCCGTACACTGGATGAGGTGGTAGGTTGGTTACTTGACCTGGGACATATCCCCAGTTTTTGCACCGCCTGTTATCGCGAAGGACGCACAGGCGACCGCTTCATGTCGCTCGTCAAACGAGGTCAAATAGCCAATTGTTGCCAACCCAATGCACTGATGACTTTGAAAGAATATCTGGAAGATTACGCCTCACCGGAAACGCGGGAGAAAGGTATGCGCCTCATTCACGAAGAAATGGAACGTATTCCTAATCCTAAAATTCGAGAGATAGCGATGCGAAACCTGCATGAGATAGAAAACGGAAAAAGAGACTTCAGATTTTAATCCTATGAACCAGACTCCTAATGCCAACCGCCTGCAAATCGCCCTCTTCGGACGGCGAAACAGTGGTAAGTCCAGCCTTGTCAATGCACTGACGGGACAAGACACCGTCCTCGTCTCTCCCACTCCCGGCACCACTACCGACCCTGTTACGAAAGCGATGGAAATTCATCCTCTCGGTCCCTGCCTTTTCATAGACACTCCGGGCTTTGATGACGAAGGTGAGTTGGGAGAAATGCGAGTGGAACGTACTCTGAAAGTCATAGAGAAAACAGACATCGCCCTGTTCCTTTGTGAAGATGGAAATGAAGAAGAGCAGGCATGGATAAAACGCCTGAAAGAACGGAATATCCCCGTAGTGCTCATCCTGAATAAATCCGATATCCACCCCGATATCGAAACTTGTGCGGTACAGATTGAGGCAACTTACAAAGAACGTCCCGTTATTGTCAGTGCAAGAAACGCCACCGGCATCCACGAAATTCATCTCGCCATTCTTGAGAAACTTCCCGCCGATTTCGGCGAACAGACTATTACCGGCAATCTGGTCAAGGAAGGAGATTTAGTATTATTAGTCATGCCGCAGGATATCCAGGCTCCCAAAGGACGTCTTATTCTCCCACAAGTGCAGACTATCCGTGAATTACTGGATAAAAAATGTCTGGTCATGAGTTGCACTACCGATAAATTGGGTGATACACTACACGCCCTCGCTTCTCCCCCTCGACTGATTATCACAGACTCACAAGCATTTCAGACCGTCTACGAACAAAAACCGGCAGAAAGCCGGCTCACTTCTTTCTCCGTACTATTTGCCGGTTACAAAGGAGACATCTATTATTACGTGGAAAGTGCCGAAGCCATCGACAGCCTTACTGAGCAATCACACATACTAATAGCCGAAGCCTGCACACACGCCCCACTGACAGAAGACATAGGAAGAGTAAAGCTCCCCCGCCTCTTGCGGAAAAAAATCGGTGAAGGATTAAAGATAGATATCGTTTCGGGAAATGATTTCCCGGAAGATTTATCCGGATATAATCTGATTATCCATTGCGGTGCCTGTATGTTCAACCGCAAGTATGTGCTTAGTCGCATCGGACAGGCAAAAAAACAGAAAGTACCGATGACAAATTACGGAGTGGCGATTGCACATTTAAGCGGAATACTCGATAAGATCAGTTATTAATGCGTCCGTATTTGAGAAAAAGTGGCAAGGTAATTAAATATCACCCTGCCACTTCATCACCCTATTACAATTATTCCAGTTCCTCCAGAATCCTCTTCACATCCACCGCCTGCAACCTTCCGTACACCTTCTCTCCAATCATCACCACCGGGGCCAATCCACACGCACCTACACAGCGCAGACAGTCAAGAGAGAACTTACCGTCCGGCGTAGTCTCCCCTACCTCGATGCCCAATACCCGCTTGAACTCCTCAAGCAGTTTTTCCGAACCACGCACATAGCACGCCGTCCCCATACACACCGAGATAGGATATTTCCCTTTCGCCGTCATTGTAAAGAACGTATAAAACGTCACCACACCATACACACGCGACACCGGAATCCCCAGTTTCGCAGCAATCAGCCGTTGCATTTCTTCAGGCAGATACCCCTGCAAATGCTGCGCTTCATGAAGTATATTAATAAGCTCGCCCGGCTGGTTGCCATGCTTGTCACAAATAGCACGCACTTGTTCAGCAACGTCACAGGCTAATTTGATATCCGTCATAGTCTTTTCATTTTTAATAGGTTAATCCATTGCCTTATTGAAATAATGTGTATGCAGCAACCGTTCAGCAGTCTCGCTCAACGGTTTACCCAGGTATTCCTCATACAGCGTCTTGATGTACGGGTTCTCGTGCGACTTTCGCAAAGGCTTCTGTGCATCCTCCCGATACAACGCATTGGCGCGTGCATACAGCACTTCCGAATTTCCATGATGCAACGGCTGTCCGCCGCCACCGATGCAACCACCCGGACAGGCCATAATTTCAATCACATGATATTCATTCCTTCCATGCCGGATATCCTCCAACAAATGACGTGCATTACCCAATCCATGAGCAATCCCCACTTTCAGTTCAAAGCCATCCAGATCAATCGTTGCCCGGCGCACACCGGCCAAACCACGCACCTGCTCAAAGTTTACATTTTCCAAAGTCCGTCCGGTATAAATCTCATAGACCGAACGCAACGCAGCTTCCATCACACCACCGGTAGTGCCAAAGATGACACCTGCGCCTGTTGAAGCCCCCATAGGCTGGTCGAATTCTTTATCAGTCAGCAGTGTGAAACCAATATTGGCTCGCCTGATGAGCCGCGCCAGTTCACGGGTGGAAATAGAATAATCCACATCCGGACTGCCATCTGTCTTAAACTCCTCACGGTCACATTCGTATTTCTTTGCCAGACAAGGCATTATAGACACTACCACCAGCTTTTCACGCGGAATGCCCATCTTCTCCGCCCAGAATGTCTTGGCAATACTACCAAACATCTGCTGCGGCGAACGTGCCGTAGAGGGGATATCAAGCATATCCGGGAAATGATGTTCAAAGAAGTTCACCCATGCCGGACAGCAGGAAGTCAGGATAGGCAGACGGACGGATTTATCCCCGTTCATATAACGTGTCAGGCGGTTCAATATCTCGGCACCTTCTTCCATAATAGTAAGGTCGGCGGCAAAGTCGGTATCAAAAACATAGTCGAAACCCAGTTCACGAAGAGCATACACCATCTTTCCCGTTACCAATGTTCCGGCAGGCAGTCCGAATTCCTCGCCCAAAGCAGCACGAACAGCCGGAGCTGTCTGTACGATAACCACCTTGTCCGGATTCTCCAAATCCAGCAACAGACGGTTGGTATGGTCACGTTCCGTCAATGCACCTACCGGACAGACAGCTACACACTGTCCGCAATAAGTACATTCACTGTTACTCATCATTTTATCAAAAGCCGGAGCAATCGTAGTATTGAAACCACGACGGATAGCTCCTAAGGCACCTACCGTCTGCACTTCATTGCACACACTCTCACAACGTCGGCAGAATATACATTTATCCATATTCCTCACAATGGATGAAGTGACTTCACGCTTACGGGGTGAAAGTTCTCCACCGTTGTAGGGCATCTGCCGGATATTGAAACGCAACGCCAGGGTCTGCAACTCACAATCACCACATTTCGGGCAGGTAAGGCAATCATTCGGATGATCCGATAGTATCAGTTCTGCCACCACCTTACGGGCATTCATTACGCGTAGGGTACTGGTACGCACCACCATTCCCTCCGTACAGCGGGTAGCACAAGCAGGCGCCAGATTGCGGCGTCCCTCCACCTCCACAACGCAGATGCGGCACGAAGCCGGATTATTCTTGACGCAAGTACCCTTCAAATCAATGTGGCAGAGGGTGGGTATGTCGATGCCTATTTTCCGTGCTGCTTCCAGGATAGTCGAGCCTTCAGGCACAGTGATATAATGGCGGTCTATTTGCAGGGTTATTTGTTTTTCTTCCATTTTCTTTCAGTTTAGTTCCCTTAAACTACGTTGATTGCTTTGAATTTGCATCGCGCCATGCACATGCCGCACTTGATGCACTTGTCCGGATTGATAACATGCGGTTTGCGCACATCTCCTAAAATAGCATCTGCCGGGCAGTGCTTAAAACAAAGATGACAGCCGATACACAGTTCCGGATTAATGGTGTAAGTCAGCAGCGACTTACACTGTTTCGCCCGGCAGGTCTTATCCCGCACGTGCTCCACATATTCATCATAAAAGTTATTGAGTGTAGACAACACCGGATTTGGCGAAGTCTGTCCCAACCCGCACAATGCAGTGTCCTTTATCACCTTTCCCAATGTAGAAAGCGTATCCAGGTCTTTCATTGTTCCCCGTCCTTCGGTTATCTTGTTCAGCAGTTCCAGTAAACGCTTGTTGCCGATGCGGCAGGGCGTACATTTCCCACAAGATTCTTCCACTGTAAAATCAAGGTAGAAGCGTGATACAGAAACCATGCAATCATCTTCGTCCATCACAATCATACCACCCGATCCCATCATGGAGCCTTCCGCCAACAGATTGTCAAAGTCAATCGGTGTATCGAGATGCTTTGCTGTCAGACAGCCTCCCGAAGGTCCGCCCGTCTGCACTGCCTTAAATTTCTTTCCGCCTTTTATGCCGCCTCCAATCTCATAAATCACCTCACGCAATGTCGTACCCATCGGTACTTCTATCAGACCGACATTATTTATTTTTCCGGCCAACGCAAATACCTTCGTACCTTTTGAGCGTTCTGTACCGATAGAAGCAAACCACTCCGCCCCCTTGGTCAGGATGATAGGAATATTGGCAAGTGTCTCCACATTATTCACATTGGTCGGCTTGCCCTGATAACCGGCTTCGGCAGGAAAAGGAGGTTTTAAAGTAGGTTCCCCCCGCTTTCCTTCCATGGAGTGTATCAATGCGGTTTCTTCACCGCACACAAATGCTCCGGCACCATAACGTATTTCAATATCAAAACTAAAGTCCGTACCGAATATATTCTTCCCCAGCAATCCGTAGTCACGTGCCTGGGCAATAGCAATCTTCAGCCTCTGTATGGCCAGCGGATATTCCGCCCGTATATATACCAGACCTTTCGGCGAACCGATAGAGTAGCCGCAAAGTGCCATCGCCTCAACAATGGAATGCGGATCACCTTCCATAATGGAGCGGTCCATAAAAGCCCCCGGATCACCTTCATCAGCATTACACACCACATATTTCATATCCGCCTGTTGCTTATAGGCAAATTCCCATTTCTTCCCTGTCGGGAAACCGCCACCGCCGCGTCCGCGAAGTCCGGAACGTTTGATGACTTCAATCACATCCTCCGGCTTTTTATTGAGCAGACTGTCCGCCAGTGCCATATATCCGTCCAGCGCAATGTACTCTTCTATGTTTTCCGGATCGATAAAACCGCAGTTGCGCAATGCGATGCGCATCTGTTTCCGGTAGAAATCCATGTGTTTGGAGTCGCTGACGGTCTTCTCCGTCTTCGGGTCCACATAAAGCAAACGTTCTATCTTCCGTCCGCCGATGATGTGTTCGCGTACTATCTCGTCCGCATCATCAGGAACCACCTGGGTGTAGAACGTATTGTCCGGAATGATTTTTACGATGGGGCCCTTTTCACAGAAACCAAAACAGCCGGTGGTGATTACATCTACCTTGTCGGTAATATCATTTCTCTCAAGCGCCTGCTGAAGTCGTTCAGCAATGACGTGGCTATCAGAAGCCTTGCAGCCCGTACCGCCGCAGATCAGGATTTGCAGATGCCCGGTTCCCAATGCCAACCCACAGCATTGTTCCTTTACTGTCTCGTTGCTCTCTTCACGCAACAAGAGTGTCCCCTCTGCCCTCTTCCTGATTGTTTTCAGATCATGGATAGTTAATACTTTCATTTTGTAATAGATTTGGGGTCGGGAACAAAGATACAAAAAGAGTTGAGATTACAAAAGGAAAGATAATCTCATTTTATTAACAGTATTGAGAGAATAATTCAGAATGCCGCTACTGAACTTTTCAGACCTCCCATTTCATATGAAAAACTACACATTTTTTGTACCATAAGCAGAAAAGAAAACATTCTTAATTTTGGTATCAAGAAATCCTCATATTGAAAAAATATATATTTTTGCACCCGCTTTCGGAAAAACATCCGAAAGAGCTTCTAATATTCAATATAATATTCAATAGAAAATATGAATCACCCTTACAAAAGAATCATTGTTTCCGTTTTGCTCGGAACCTTGTTTTTAGGCGCCTGTTCAGACGATGCACCGTCTGAGGGAGAAAGCCAACAGCAAACTTATTCATTAGTAGTAAAAAGCATTACGGCTTCCGGATCGGACTCTTCCGAAAAACTACGGGATGTGTCAGTTTTCCAGTTCAGCGATGGCAACCTGTACAAAACACAACAATTGAATCCCGAATCCAATGGTCAGTCCAGCATTTCCGCACTCAACGGGTCACGGCTATACTTTCTCACCGGAGTGCCCCTTCCGATTCAAGGAGGAACCATTACCGAAGAAGAATTCCGTAATATTACTATCGGTGAAGGGCTGCACAATAATTCAGCTCCTGATTTTATGGCCGCAGTTGTTGAGTTGGAGAGCACTCCCCAAACACGCAGTAACACGGAAATCAATGTTGACATGAAACGCGGCGTGGCCCGTATAGACCTGAATACCACAGCCGACAGTAAAACATTAATCAAGGAGATAATTGTGGAGGATGCTCCGGCCGAAACTTATCCGTTCATCGAAAACGCTCCTACATCAGACAAAACTGTAAGTTACTTGAAAAAGTTTGATCCGGCTTTCAGTGGAGAACAGCAGGGAATATTCCACATTTTCGAGAGCACACGTCCCGTTAGTGTCATCCTGCGTGGTACATACGATGAAATACCCATCAGACTAAAAATGCAATTACCAAGTATAGAACGAAACAAGGTTTACGAACTGTCAGTGCTCAACGTAGGAGCCACAGTAGAAGGCATCTTCGAAATCAAACCCTGGGAAGAAGGCGAAACAGTCATCGGGAAACCTGATACGGAGCATCGTATCCTGCTCAACGCTTCTCAATCCAAAATTCCGGAAGGAGTGACCGTAGACTATGAGAACAATATAGTAGAGGTACCGGCCACAGGAGCCAGTGACATGAAACTGGCATTTGTTTCCGACACCCGTATTGACATCTCATCCACTGAAGGTGCTGACAGTGGTGTGAATCTCAGTGAGATGTCAGTATCTGAAGAGACGGCAGGCATAGTGTCGGCATTCAACGTATCGGTTGCCGCACAAGGCAGTGGCCGACTGGGCTATACAATTCTGATACATCTGAAAAATGCTTTGCTGACCGGCTCTTATGATTATGTAGAGATTCGTGTGGCCCCGAGCGACAAGCAGATTGAAACTGTAGAAATGGGCGGCAGCACATGGATGGCATTCAACGCACGTAGCCGGGATCTGGAAGACCAAGTATATCCCTTAGATGGTGCCACAGTCGAGGAGATGTACCGTAACGGTTGGATCAGCAGTATCGGTGGTCTGTTCCAATACGGACGGAAGTATATGTATATTCCCTGGCAAGGATATAGCCCCTCCAACAATCTGGGTAACCAAACAGCCGATATACCCTGGCAAAACGATACCCATATGCCTTGTCCGGAAGGTTATCGTGTACCGACCCGCAACGAACTGAACTCTCTTCTCCCCAAAGGGCAGGAAATTCCCGGCACCTATACAGCAGGAAACGGAGAAAAAATAACCGCTACACTCCACATAGGCGAAGGCACCCTGACTACCCCGACCGGTGTAACAGGAACACAGCACTATGTGAAATTTACTTCGGAAGATACCGGACACTACCTTATCATCCCTCTGGCAGGCGGAAAAGGAGACAAAGCTACAACCAACAATCCGGCTTTCGGAAAAAGAGCCGTGTTATGGACAAGCGAACGTAACGGCTGTCCCGGAGGCTATGCATGGACCTACTGGTTGCCGTTTGAAGGAAAAGAAACAACTACTATCGCCGAGAGACAATTGCAGATGGAAGCGTTTGCATCCTTACGTTGTGTAAAGAAATAAAGGAGGAATTTATGAAGGTTACAAAAATCATACTATTATTTCTGGCATTGTTGCTGACAAACTGTTCAAACGAACTTGAACAGGAATATGGTCTCATGCCACCTGCCTCCGGACAGATAACATTTCTGCTCGGATTGCAGGAGGATGACGCTTCTGCCATACAGACACGCAATGGTGAACCGGAACAGATTGCCCGTATGTGGTATGCCATCGCCAATGACCGGGGTGAAGTACTCAAGCCGCTGTACCAAAAGCTGGAAGCAGACTTCTCCAAACTCACCATTGAAGGATTGGGATACGGTGACTATACGGTTGTATTCCTCGCCACCACGGATCCGGACTCAGATGCAACGGTCAACGAGCCTGAACAATTATCAGATGTCTGGCTGCTGAACCACGTATCAAAAGTCCCTCTTGACGATGTCCATTTTTACAAAAAGATAGAACTACACATTGGCAAGGAACAAGCTGCGGTATCGCAGACCGTGACTTTGGAGCGTTGTGTAGGTAGAGTCGATATAGACTTGAACGTCTCATCCGATTATATGTGGCGCTTCATCCGCAAAATCGAAATTACATTTGATGATGCTGAAGGAATATATACCGGTCTCAGTGCAGATGGCGAATACTCCGGCACGGGAGGAATTGAATCTTATGACATCACAGAAAGTCGTTCATTTTACTCATTACCAAGCTCAAAAGCACTTTCCGGATTTGTGGCTATCGAGTCGGAACGCAGTGACGGCACGTCGTTCGTACATAAATACCGTTTCAGCGACTGCAAAGTCGAGGCAGGCCGTGTATCCCACATCAGCATCGACTACCGGCATCCGGAAAGCCAGGACGGATTGCTCTATATCCGCGAAGAAGATTTCTCCCGCTTCCGCGCCGATACCATGTTTTTAGCCAACGAGCCACGAGACATCTTCTACAACAGTAAGCACCGTTCCTTTTATGTGAACGCCCCGTTGCAAGTATCTATCTCGGATGAGCATCAATTACTGGTTAAATTCTTTTCCCCTGTTGCTATTCACGATGTGACGATTCTATGCCGATTCAATAAAATCAGCACTGAATTCTTAGAATTGGCACATTTCGATCTGATTTATCCTTTCATGGAAGCCACTTTCCCGCTGCCCGTCGTAAGTTCTGACCGGACATTCACCACCAGCAGCGGCAGAAAGATAGTAGTGCCCGCACAGCCTGAACTTTCCAATGACGATGTCACGCTTATCATCCGGACGGAAGACCCTTACATGAAGAAGATAGAGCAAATAGACAGCCATTGGTTCATCCGTTTCTCAGCTTATTCAGCCGATAACGGACATGCCTACTGGCGGCACATGAATCCATTGTTGTGCCGGCACGGAGTGGCATTGGCTGTCAATATGGCTTTCATGTTCTCTTCCGAAGAGTTTAACACGGAAATGAACAAGTACGAAGGAAAACTGAAGGATAACGGAGGAAATGCCATCAACCTGGATGCATTACGCCAGAGAATCCGCAATCATGGAGGGCTCGTACTGGGACGCGTATCAGGCGTCGGTGGACTGGGAGGAGGCACCACTTACGGGTTGGCAGACTACTGCTATACCGGAGTCTATTTTGATGCAACGCCGCCGGGAGCTAATCCGCACAACTATCCCCGACAAGCCATGTTCCACGAATACGGACATTGTTTAGGCTATAGCCACAGCAGTACCATGACTTACGGTGATCAATGGACAGTACTCTGTGCCACAGTATTTGTGAATATGGGGCAAGGGGGCAAACTACCAATATGTTCAAAAGAAATAATTGCCAATTTACCGATGTAAAAGGCACAAATGGTAAATAAACAAAAAGGAGGGGGCAGATATGAGTAAAACACACTTCTGCCCCCTCCTTTTTATGATATTAATAAAGACCTATTACTTCTGAATCTCTCCTTTTTCATTGAAAAGAACAGGGGTTTCAGCACCGTCAGCATCAACCAATGTTACTTTGTAAGTCTTAGTTTCATCTTCAGCCACTTCAACGGCTGCCTCTTTAATAGTTGCTTCAGGGTATTTTTCCTTGATGGCATCCAGAACAGCCTGCGGGAGTTCTTTTACGTCAATCGGTTTAAACTCGTTGATCATCGTCACGATTTCAACGTCTGATACCATGTTGTCAGCAAATGCTACTGAAGTACCCAATCCCATCACCAATGCTACTGCTAAAAATAACTTTTTCATAATTCTAATTGTTTAAGTTAAACTTTTCTTGTTAGCTCTCACATACTATAATGCAAGATACGTGCCAAAGCCATCAAAAAGCAACAATATATTGTATATCAAATACTTGCAAAAAAAGAATATAAAAAAGAGTTTCTACTTTTGAGTACTTTTTCCACAAATATGTGGATATCCCTCCACAATTAGCACAAGTTCAAAAACCCATACTTCAAACATTGCTCTTCCCTACTTTCAGAGTGATGTTACTGTTTATTTAATCGCAAGATACTTTATCTTCCACTTCTTCTTTATAATAATGTACGCGCGCACCTATACGCACGGGCGCGTATTTCCATACTTTTTCTTTAGACCCTGTTACACACATTTTATTATCAATAGGGGGTAGCCCCCCTACCCTGTTCGGCTCTCGGTGTGTAACAACACCTAAAGAAAACATTCACTTTTTTCAGATGAAAACAGAAGATATTTCCAGTATAAACGTTAATTTTGCTTTCACATTTTAAACTAACAATAAATTACTAACTTTTAAAATTGTGGTTTTATGAATAAAAAAACACAATCTTGAGCATTGAACTCATGAAGAAGGATGGCTATGACATCCAGGTAGAGAGAACTGAAAACAGGATCAACATCCTGTTAGTTGAAAATGAATCGTTTGACGGGAGAATGCTTGTCAATGCCGGGGAAAGGGAAGAGTTCCTGACCCCGTGGGTACGGAAGCTTATCGAACAGAAAAAGGAGGCGGGACTGAAAGGAACCAAGCACCTGGCAGAACTGCTGAACCGCAGCACAGTCTTCGAGAAAGATAAAAACGAAAAAGGATTCATATCCGTAAAAAGCCTTAATACTGAAATCATTAAGCTGAGAAAGGCACTGCTGAACGAGCAAAAAGAAGACGGGAAAAGGAAGAAACAGGAATAGCACCGGACGCTTCTGCAAAATTGTGTGTTTTGCGCCTTTTCCTCACGAAAAAGCGCAATCACATTTAAAATATTATTCATTCTTTTGTGCCGCCATAAGGCAGACTAAAACAATTAAAGACTAAAAATGGAAAATATTCCGGTTACCGCATACAGCGGATTCAGCAATGTCCGGGGAGAAATTACACTCCGGAAAGTAATGGAAAACATCACAAAAGGGATGCATGCAAAGCTCATATTCAAAATCAGGATGCTCGTCAGCCAGGGAAAGACGGAAGAGGCGAACAATGTGAAGAAGCAATTGCCGTTCTACACCGTCACGGCAAAATACAGGGAAAAGAGGCAGGCCTACAGCATGACAGGATATACCCGCGTCACTCTGCTGGACATTGACGACCAGCCCGAAGAAAAACTGGAAGAGCTGAGAAAGAAAATCAATGAGGATCCCAACACACTGGGCTCTTTCCTCACTCCCAAAGGACACGGGTTCAAGGTCTTCGTATTCCTGAAAACGGATTATGCCATCCGGCTGAGGGATGCACTGGCGGCAGAAGATAAAGTGGAATTCGACACGTTGGAGAAACATCACCTGGCCATGTACAATGCATGCAAGGAATACTACGAGCAGCTGCTCGGCGTGGAAGTGGACGGAAGCGGAAAAGATATCTCAAGGGGATTCTTCACGTCATACGACGACAAGGCGTACCTGAACGAGGAACTGATGAAAGAGGTGGACGAGATGCTCACCGGTATTGTTTTGCCCGAAGAACCGGTGAGGAAAAAGAAGAGCAGCAAGGCGGTATGTACCAAGGTTTCAGCTGCCAAGGCTTCTGTCGGCAAGGTGCAGGCGGATAAGGCGGAAGCCGAGCCGTGGGAAAGGATGGAATTCAACAAGGCGGTACTTGCGGTAAAGAGAATATCTAAATTCGAAGAAGGAAACCGGGATAACTTCCTGTTTGCGCTGGGAAACAAATGCTACACGAAAGGGATTGATGAGGAGGTAGCCGTCAGACTGGTAAGGGAGAAGTTCGGACAACAGGGAATAGACGTGGCTACACCCCTGCACAATGCATACACGTACACCGACAAGACCTACGAGGCGCTCGGACGAAAACAAGAGAAAACCGATACCATCAATCTCGTGCTCGACTTCCTCAAGAAGCATTATGACATACGGAGGAACGTGATACTGGACAGGCTGGAATACCTCGACTTCAACGAAAAGGAAGAGAAATGGAAAGGAAGGTTCAGGCCCATGAGGGCGAGAAGCTTCAACTCCATATTCCTGCAGCTCCAACTGGCGGGGATCAGGTGCTACAGGAATTTCCTGCAGGCAGTCATCGACTCATCATATGCAAGGGAGTTCAACCCGTTCGTGGAGTACATAGGGAAACTCAAGCCATGGGACGGGGTCACGGACTACATCGGAGAGCTGGCGGACACCGTGCAGGCTGAAGACCGGGAGTTCTGGAAGAAAAGTTTCCGGAGGTGGTTCGTGGGAATGCTGGCGGGAGCTTTGCAAGACGACACCGTGAACCACCTGGTCATCATCCTCTATTCAGAGCAAGGGAAAGGAAAGAGCACATGGATCAGAAGGCTGCTGCCGCCCGAATGGAAGGAGTATTACCGAAACGGCATGGTAGACCCGGGAAACAAAGACCACCAGATACTGCTGAGCACCCACCTCATCATCAACATGGAAGAGTTCGAGGGAGTCAGGGTCGGAGACATGGCCGGACTCAAAAGGATCATCACACAGGAAAGCGTGACAGAGGGGAAAGCCTACGACATACAGGCGTACAATTACGTACGGCACGCGTCGTTCATTGCCAGCACCAACAACCGGCAATGCCTGCAGGATATAGGAGGAAACAGGCGTTTCCTGCCCTCATCGGTCATCTCGCTGGATTACCGAAAGCCGGTAAATTACGGGGGCATATATGCACAAGCTTATGCCCTGCTGAAACAGGGGTTCCGGTACTGGTACGAGGGCGAGGAAATAGAAGAACTGAACAGGCATAACGAATGGCACCGGATGAAGGACCCCGTGGAGGAGAACCTGTTCGTATACTTCCGGAAGCCAGAACCCGGAGACGTCCATGTGAAGTGGATGCCCGCAGCGGCCATACTCAGCAAGATTGCCACGTACGGCAAGATTCAGGTGAACAGGCAGACCACGCAGACACTGGTGCTGTCGCTGGAGAAGTACGGGTTCCGCACAAGGAGGGACAGGCAGGGAAGCACGGAGTATGAAGTCGTGGACCTGATGGAGGATGAGGTTGACAACGGGTTCAGGGAGAAAAGGCAGGACAGGAAGACGGAAGAGGAGGATAAAGACGAGGGGGTACTGCCGTTTTAAGGTTCGCGCAGGATCGGCTTTCAGGAGACAAGGCGTCGGTTGACGAGGGAACAAGGGGATAAAGACTTAAAACGGCTCTTGAGACTTGAGGCTCGGAAAGGTGAGCCGGCATATAACGTTACGGGTGATAAGAATATATGTAATGCAGCATTACATTATTTCTTACCACCCGTTAAAAGTATTGGCATATTCTTGACAAAGGGAACATCCCTTGGGGGGGGAACGGAGACTTTAAGGTTCTCCCAGATACTTGAAGATAAGTTTTACTTCAAGAGGAAGATAAGAGTGGCGGTTCTTGTTATAACCCGCATTTCTCAATTCAGCCATCAGTTGCTTGTTCGCATAAATCCAGCGGCGAAGCAGCTGTAGGGCGGTGGTGATACAGACACCGGGGTTGTAAAGCATGGCAAGGTCGGCTTTGGTATAAGCGCGGACGGGGACTTTCCCATCTAAGAATTCTTCTTTCATAAACTTGTTTTTTAGTTATTTACATGATATAAAGATAGCCATTTATTGCGACATACAGAAGGAACAAGAGAGGTATTGCCTCTCATTTGTCATCCCATTTTTTCATACAAACTCAAATAGCTTCAGGAGGGAGGAAGGCGGGAAAGGAACGGGGTATATTTGCAAGGTCAAAAGGGGAAAGAGAGGAAATCTTTCGGCAAGTTCAAGATGGCGGAGACAAGCGGACCGCAAATACGCCTGAAAAAAGACACCGAAAAGAGAATCCGGCAGTTCCCCCCCCGAAGAGACAAAATCAAAATCACTTTATTGTTTAACTTTTTAAAAATTATCAATTATGGGAGTACCATTCAAGAAGATCCCACGGAAAGACCCGCGAAAGGCGGATGCCGTGGCAAAGATTTATCCGCAACTGGTCACATTAGGTCCGAACGCCGACCTGGAAGACGTGGCGTACGTGATGAAGGAAAAGAGTTCGTTGACACTGGGCGACATCAAAAGTGTGATTACCAACTTTGTGGAAGCGCTGATAGGCAAGCTCTATAGCGGACAGTCGGTCAACATCAAAGACTTCGGCGTGTTCAGCCTGTCGGCACGGACCGTAGGGGTGGAGAAAGTGGAAGACTGTACCGCAAAGAACATCAAGGCCGTGAAGATAAATTTCCGCCCCTCCACCACTATCAGACCCGACATCACGGCAACACGGGCAGGACAGAAAATTGATTTCTATGACTTGGAAGCGCTGGTCAACAAGGACGAAAGCTCATCGGGAGGAAACTCGTCCGGCGGCCAGGGAGGATCAGGAAGCGGTGGCGGAGGAGTGGATGAAAATCCACTGGGATGATTCCGACAACAAAAACATCAGAAATTAAAAATTAAAAAGCATGAAAAAATCAATCTGGGACAAGATCCTGAAAGTAGTGATCGCAGTGGCTTCGGCTATTATAGGGGCACTTAGCGCCAACGCCATGAATGTGTAAAGAGGTAAGATAGACACTCTCTAAAAATGAATAAGGCTGTTTCCGGAAACGAGACAGCCTTATTGGCTAAAAACAAGGTTTACTTATCAGAAGTTCAGACATAGCCAGTATCTTCTTGCTTGATAAAACCATAATTGACAACAATAACAGGATATATATAGTTAATTATAGTTAACACAGGGTAAAAAAACAATTATGAAAAAGCCTGCTTTTGTATTTTTGTATCAGTATCTAATATTAATTCAATACAAAAAACACTTAATGATCAGTTATGAGACTTTTATTATTTTGGAAACATATAATCAGCCTCTGTTTTGTTCTACTACACTTAAGTTTATCCAACGCAGCCGTAGCCAAAGAACAGCATCGGCTACTTATTATCAACTCATACAATGAAGGAGCGCCATGGAGTCAGACCCTTATAACCCCTATCATGCTCCAAACGTCTTCAATAGAAGATGTCAGTGCCGACTTAGTGCATATAAATGGTACGTTCATCCGTAATGACTCGCTGTACAACCGGATGGAAGAAGGAATCTTCCGGCGTTATGAGAACACCAAGCCTGATTACCTGGTACTCATAGGCAGTATAGCTTTTACTTTAAGAGACCGTATTCAGAAAGAATGGGGGGACATTCCAATGGTATTGATTGCCAGCGAAGATAGCTATGGCCCACGGGAATATTACTTTACGGGACGCTCCATAAACATGGCAGAGAACAAAGTCGCTTCCCTGAACGACATCCGAGACCAATATAACTTCACATTTATCGAAGCCCCGCATATGTATAAAGAAACCATTGACATGATGGTACGGATGTTGCCCAAAATGAAGAAGATTATATTTGCAGCAGACGAACTTTATCAAAATCAGCAGCTGGACCAGCTTATACACTCGTACCTCACATCAGAATATCCGAATATCGAATATGAACGGCTGGTAGGTAAAGAAGAAAACAGCAGGCAATTACAGGAATACTTATTGGCAGATGATCCGACCATAAGCATATTATTCTCTACCTGGTTCTATGAACGTAAGAACCTTTTCGGATCGCCAACGCTCATCAGCGGCGACTTCCAGTTAGTAGCATCTTCACCTCAACCGGTATTCGCGCTGAGAGGGGCTTATAGCAATAAAGCAGGATTCATTGGCGGATACTTCTATGACCAGGCCGAACTGGAGAAATCATTAACTGACGTTATCGGACAAATGCTCCAGGGGAAAGAGCTACGTGACATTCCATTCGTGTATAATAAAAGGGCATTCCCGCTTGTCAACTATACACAACTGAAACTGGACGACCTCGATGCAGCCCTTTGTCCGCCAAATACAATATTCCTGAACAAGCCACTCACATTCTGGCAAAAATATAAATGGTGGATCATCAGCGGAACAATTCTGCTGCTTTCACTTATGGTCATTGCGCTTGTAATATATTTGTTCCAGCAAAAGAAAATAGCCTTGTTCAGTGCCCACAACACGCTTGTGTGCAATATGCCGATATCATATACTCAGGCAAGAGTGGCTTTCGATGACAAGGGAGAGGTAACAGACATAAAATACCAGACCGGCAACAGCCTGTTCAACAGTTTATTTACCCCAAATGAAGACGATGATACGAACAAGAACTCACTTTCACAGATCGAATGCCTCTCACGATTTATAAAAATGGTGTTCAGAGAAGAACAAGCTATTACCTTCACCCATTATTTCAAACAGACTCACTCTTTTTACGAGTTCATCATCTGCCAGTCGTCCGAAAAGCACACCATAGACATTTTCGGGGTTGACATCACAGCACGCAATGAAGCGGAAAATGCATTGCGGGAAATCAACAAGAAGCTGGAAATGACATTGAGCGTGGCTCGAATCATTCCTTGGCGCTGGGACCTGAGAAGCGATATGATCACTTGCGAATCCGAACAGATACTGGCCCATATGAATTTTGACAAAGAAGAAGGCTCCACTCCCCAGGCACACATCATAAAGGCCTCCGAATACTTCAGGAAAATACACCCGGAAGATGTAGAACGCATGCGGCAAGTGCACAAGAGTCTTGTGTCCGGAAAACTGCAACATGCCAAAGAAGAGTTTCGCATCATTACCGAAGTGGAAGGACGGAAATTTACAGACTGGCTGGAAACCAATGCGGTAGCAGACCAATACGATGAGCAAGGATGTCCGATATCCTTAGTAGGCTCGCTACTATTGATTACAGAGCGTAAGAGACAAGAAAGGGCATTGATAACAGCCCGGGAAAAGGCTTTGGAATCCGAACGGCTGAAATCTGCTTTCCTGGCTAACATGAGCCACGAAATACGTACGCCTTTGAACGCCATCGTAGGCTTCTCCAGCCTGCTGACCACTACCGAGGATGAGCAAGAACGGGAAGAATTCATCAGTATCATAGAGAACAACAACCAACTGCTCCTGCAACTCATCAGCGACATTCTGGACTTGTCGAAAATAGAGGCAAATACTCTTGAGTTCAATTACCAGAACGTTGACCTGAACGCATTGGCAAGAGATGTGGAAAGCACCGTGCAACGCAAACTGAAAGCGGGTGTCGTCCTGGAATTCATTCCCGGAGCTGCAGAATGCCACGTAAAAACCGAAAAGAACAGGCTCTCACAAGTACTTATCAACCTGCTGGTCAATGCTACTAAATTTACTTCGGCAGGCAGTATCACATTCGGCTATGAAATCCGTGGAGAAGAACTCTATTTTTATGTAAAAGATACCGGTCTGGGCATCTCACAAGAGGACCAAAACAAAATATTCGAGCGTTTTACCAAAGTGAACACTTTCACTCAGGGAACGGGATTGGGACTTTCCATCTGCAAAAACATTATCGAAAAAATGAAAGGCTGTATTGGAGTAGAATCTGAAGGTAAAGACAAAGGAAGCACATTCTGGTTCACAGTACCCTATAAGCCGGAAGCAGCTGCTCAACAGAAAAAGCAGGAGAAAGTTAATCGTATTCCAAAAGCAACTCAGCAAAAGCCAATAATCCTGGTAGCAGAAGATAATGAAAGCAACTACTTGTTATTCAATTCTATCCTTAACAAAGAATATGATCTGATACATGCCTGGAATGGTGAAGAAGCCATAGAGTTATACCGGAAATTCCAACCGCACGTCATCATTATGGATATCAATATGCCCAAGATGGACGGATACGAGGCCGCGAAAGAGATACGGAAATTGTCAGAAACAGTACCTATTATCGCCGTTACGGCATATTCGTTCTCTTCTGACAAAGAAAAGGTTATGCAGAACGGATTCAACGGTTACGTGCCCAAACCGGTCGATGCACACATCCTGAAAGAAAAACTCCATAATACGATCAAACAAAATATCGCAGCAATATAATAGCAAGGAGGGTGTCATCCCTCCTGCCATTCATGTTCTTGTCCTAATCTGAATTTTATTTTTTCTACCGTTCCTTTTCCCTATACTCACTAGGGCTGACTCCGAAGTGTTTCCGGAATACTTCCCTGAAATATTTTGCATCGCAGAATCCGGTCATATCCGCAATTTCCGTGATAGAATGTTCCCCTTCCTTCAACATCCGGGCAGCACACTGCATACGGATGAGACGAACATAATCTGCCGGAGAACAATTAGTCAACGCTTTCACTTTGTTGTAGAAACTACTGCGGCTCATGTGGTGAAGCGAGCAAAGCATGTCTACCGTAAAATCCGGATCAGCCATATTCTTCTCCACATTTTCCCTGACAGAAGCAATGAACTTCCAGTCAAGGGTGTCCCGGCATCCTTTCGGCCATTTTTCATTCTCAAAATCCGGACTGCCAAACTTTTTGTATAATAAATGCCTGTTGGCTATCAACCGGTCGATACTCGCCTTCAGGATATTGATGCTGAAAGGCTTGGCCATATAGTCATCCGCACCGATCTTCAATCCTTCCAACATGTTCTTTTCATCTCCCAATGCAGTCAGCAGAAGCACCGGAATATGAGAAGTCTCAATATTACCCTTGATAGCCGCACACAGTTCATCTCCCGACATTTCCGGCATCATGATATCCGACAGCACAAGATCGGGCTTAAACTCGGACAAAATTTCAAGCGCTTCTTTTCCGTTCAGACAGGACTGCACCTGGTAATCTTCACCAAGCGTATTTGTCAGGTAAATGCGTAAATCATCATTATCCTCCACCACAAGGATACGCCGCGAAGAAACCGGATTCTGTTTGGGCGCAACTGATGGAGAATACGGAGAAGCAACTTCGGGCACAGTGACGGGATGCTCCGGAGCCTGGGATACGATAGTGGCTTTATGGAAATGTTTGTTTCCTTTAGGGAAAGTGATTCTTACCAGTGTGCCCTGTTCCGCTGTACTCTCTATAGAAATTTTACCACCATGCAGCTGCACCAGCCTGTGCACCAGCGCCAAGCCGATGCCACTGCCACTCACTTTAAGATTGATGACATTACTGCCCCGGAAATAAGCATGAAATAATCCCTTCTGCTCATTACGGGGAATCCCGATACCCGTATCTTTCACCTCAATACGCCAACTATCCTCACACTCTGAAACAGAAACATGAATCCTTCCGTTTTCCGGCGTATATTTCATGGCATTCGACAGGATATTCTTCAAGATAGAATCCATCTTGTCTCTGTCAAACCAGACATTCAGATAATTGAAATTGTTTTCATAATCCAACCGGATATGCTTGACGCTTGCATACGAACGGAAAGTATCGCAAATGCCAGCCATATATGAACCCAGTTCATACTCGGACACATACAAACGTGATGAATAAGTGTCGATACGTTCAAAGTTGATCAGGTTGGTCGTAAGCCGCAAGAGCACATCCACATTCCGCAATGCCATACCTACATGGGTCTTCCCTTCTTCATTCACCATGTCTCCGTTCCGTAGTTCCTCTAACGGAGCTTTTATCAACGTCAGAGGCGTCCGGATATCATGAGCTGTATTGATAAAGAAACGTGCCTTTTCTTCCGATGTTTTCTTCTGCTTTCTCAATGTGATGATACGGAACAGAATGACACATATCAGAATAACCAACATGACATAGCCGGCTATGGCCCACGGAGTAGCCCACAGCGGAGGAGAAATGATAATCAATATACTGCGCTGCTCATAACTTTTATACTTCTCCTCATTGGACACCGAACGCACATGAAGCATGTACTTGCCCGATGGAATATTGGTAAAACGCATCAGTCCGTCAGCCGAAGGAGTAGTCCATTCTTCATAAAACCCCTCTAATTTCCAGGAATACAACACATTGGAAGGATAATCAAAATTGATGGAAGAAGCCCGCAGTGAAAAAGTATTCTGCTCATACTCAAGCCGTAAAACGTCCGTATTGTTGATGTCCGTTTCCAGAGGCGAGCCCTCATCACCGGGGTACATAGTCTGATAAGAGATATTCAAATCACTGAGCAGCATGGGAGAAAAAGCCGGAACCGGTATATGCATATCCGAAGGAAAACCAATGACCCCATCATTACTGCCCAAAATAAAACGACCGCTGCTATGCAAAATTCCGGCACCGGGATTGAAACAGACACTCATAAGCCCCTGTTCACGGGTCCAGTTATTGAAAGACATCCTGCGGGGAGAGAAGTGGACAATTCCGTTCTCCGTACTAAGCAATAAATCTCCGTCCGGTTTAGGAAGAATCGTATAGATATTGTTGGATATAAGAGCACAATTATCTGTGTGGTACTGGGCAAAGGCTTCTTCCTTAGGATCATAAAGCACTAGTCCGGAACCGCTGGTACCGATATACAACACACCGTCTTTCCCCTGATACAGAGCACAAATATGAGATGACTCTACCGGCAAATCAACACTACGATACTTCCCTGAAACTTTATCAAGCAAATACAATCCCATCGAAGTACCAATCCACATCGAAGAAGGATCCCTCTCTAGAATACAGGTAATAGAACTCAGCCCCGGATATAGGCGGGATTTCTTGCTTTCCAGGTCGAAACACTTCAGATTATAAAAACCACCTGACCAGACATAACCTTCCGAATCTTTCTTAATATCACGTATATACTGGTCGGGGCGCAAATCCAGATGAAAGAAAAGCGAAGAAGCGATATAATCTACCGTAAGGGTGCGTTTGTTTATCTGGTAAAGTCCAGAAGTAAAACCGCCTGCCAGAATAACACCGGGAGAAATTTCACAAAGCGTAAGAAAGATGTGGTTCTTATCTTCCAGCTCATGGTCAAAAGTACTGATAAAAGAATGCCAGTTGCCCGTGGCAAAATTATACAAACTTATCCCATTACTGGTGCCAAACCAGAGATCACCGTCGCTGTCTTCAATGACATCATGTACCTGGTCATTGACAAGCGACTGGCGGTTGCCTACCGAATGACGGGTCCAGCGGTAACCTCCATAACGATTGTCACGAATGGTTATGCCACTGGGATAGTTGGCAATCCAAATACGACCGTCACCGTCCACATACACATCATTAATATTGTTGCCATTCATTCCATTATGAATGGTATAATCAGCTATGATATAAGGAACCGCATGGCATGAATCGACATTCATGCGATAGATACCTTTCCCATCGGTAGCTATCAGTACCTCTCTCTCACCAAAAGGCACAATCCGCTTAACATTCACATCATTCAGAGTTCCATCCGAACAAGTCTCCGAGGAAGTCTTAAAATCACAGACCCATATTCCCTGCTTAAAAGTACCGACAAACAATTTCTTCAAGGCAGCCGAAAAAAACAATTCACTTATCGGTATATGAAGGTTGTAGGCTGGTTTGCATGTAAGAGAATTATGCTGTTCATCCAATACAACCTGATACAATCCTGATTCGGTGCCGATAAAGAAATTCGTCCTGTCGACCTGCTCTATGGAGGTTATGTTACTGACTATACTACTTGACACCGAGCTCACCTGTCCCGCACGGGTATCAAACAATGAGATATGCTCCTTGCTGCAAAGCCAGATACGACCGTCCTGATCCATGTAACTGTAGGTTATATTCGGCGAGGCAATTCCCTTTTCCGGTAAAGATGGCATATACACCTGTTCAAAACGGTCATGTTCCGGCTCATAACGAAAAATACGCCCTTTTCGTCCTATTCCCCACAAAGCACCGTCAGCAGCCATATAAAGCCAGTTCAAGTTGAATTGCATATTAAGCTTTTGCCCTTTATCCATCAGCTCGTAATGCTTGATTTCCTTACCATTATAACGATCCGGACCTTCCTGCGTAAGGAACCACATGTATCCTAAAGTATCTTGCAGGATACGGTAGACTTTCTGACTGCCCAGTCCATCCTCCATGCTTAAGTATCTATATGCCTGGGCTACACATGTTTGAGTAAAGAATACAAATATACCAAACAGCACAGAGGTGTTTCTCAATTGATAGAATCTTCTCCTGTTCATCACAATTCCTGTGTGTTATCATCTGAGGAATTCAGACTCAGGATTGCGCCTGACACCTCAAGAGTAAAATATTAAAATACAAGATTAATATGCAAAAATAACAAAAAAAGGAGGAAAAATCATAGTAATAAAAACGTTTTTTTTCACATTCCGCTTCACTTATTATCATAGTGGAATAATTTTTCAAATGACAAGATATTATAACTCATGTACAATGGCAGAAAAAAGAACTGATTTCCACAAAAATACAATGCGATTAATGAAATATTTCATTAATCGCATATCAAAATATTAAAAAGCCAACTAAAAAGGAATAAAAGGACACCCCATCAAAGACACAAAAACATAATACTGTCACAAAAAGAAACCTTATCAAAGTATAATACAACAATATTATAGTCATATTTTTTCCTGCAAATAACTTTTTCATAAGCTCCTACTTTTTGTTTGTTAATATCAAAAGTGCAAGCTTAGATATTCCGGAACGCTGAAAGCCTCTTATAGTTCATTCTTAAATCAACTCGTAGCTGGCACTTTGAATAGGCATATCCAGATTATGCAACACTTTCTCAAGCAAGATGCCTTCCCGGTTATCATATTCATAACCGAAAGTAGCACGGATGCCTTGAAGAATAAATTGCGTGGCACGATCCAAAGCAATAGGAAGACTGTCACCTTGCAATAAGGCCCCGGTGATGACGCTCGTAAAGGTATCTCCCGTTCCCGGATAATGCGCAGGCAGATACGGGCAAGTGATTTTCCAGTAACGGTCTCCTACCCGATTGTAAGCATATACCGAAGTTTTGTGGCTCTCGCCATGAACGGGGACACTGGTAATAATGACTACTTGCGGACCTGCATCGGACAAAAGTCGAAGATAGGTTTTCAATTCTTCATCAGTATTATCCGCTTTATAAGGCTTATCCATCAGATAGAAGAGTTCGGTCAGATTCGGAGTTATCACATCCGCCTTTGCAGCCAAGTGGCGCATCTCCCGAATCATCGACTCGTCAAAGTTGGTATAGAGCCGCCCGTTGTCTCCAAGTACCGGGTCTACCACTACCAGGCCGTCCAGCCGGCGAAAATCGTCAATAAAGTCCGAAACAATCTGCACCTGCCGCGGAGAGCCCAGATAGCCTGTATAGAAAGCATCAAACTGTATCTCCAGCTTCTTCCATTCGTCAATAATCCGAGGCATTTCATCCGTCAGGTCGAGGATGGAGAACTGCGGGTATTGCGTATGGCTGGACAGTACAGCCGTCGGCAAGGGACAGACCTGAAAGCCCATGGAGGACAGAATAGGGATGACAACCGTGAGGGATACGCGTCCAAAACCAGACAAGTCGTGAACGGCAGCTATTCGCTTTACTTTATTTGTATACATATTAGAGTTTATTACACAATACTACCACATTCTTCTTTCATACAAGAAATCCCCGCAAAGATAACTTTACGAGGAGTAATGAACAAGCTTCGAGAGCAAATGTTTAGAGATATTAAAAATTAAGGGGTAAACCAATGCATGGAAAACAGCAGTGATATCACTTACCGGTTCAGAAAAACGTAAACCTTCTTTTTATATTTGTTCAGTTTTACCATATCATACTTCTTATTATTTCTCAAAAGGAGAGACAAAACCCTCGTATTCCTAAAGTTATCTTTACATTTACCCATTCGTTCTTTAATAAAAAACAGAAAACAGGAGTGGAAATATATGGAAGATAATGCATTGAACGATATGCCTGCCGAAGCCAAGGTATGGGGCTATATGGGCATAGATATGGTGAGGATGACAGGGAGGGACGCCAGGGGAACCTTCGATTTTGTTTATACGGATGTAGATGTAAACGACTGTTGTAGGGAAATCATTAAATTCATGCAGATGAAAGTGAAAGGAAATGTCGAAATCGACCGAAGGGAAAGGTTCATGCTTCTGGTTTACACATCCGTATTAATCATTTTATTTTGTATCTTTGCGCCCAATTTACACTAAAGCATAACAATCATGCAAAAGAATACACAGCGTCCGGTCAGTTCAATTGCTTATCCTATATTGATAGCATTAAGTATTTCACATTGTCTGAACGACCTGTTGCAATCGGTGATTACCGCCACTTATCCGCTTTTTAAGGAAGACTTGACACTGAGCTTCGCACAAATCGGATTAATAACACTGGTTTATCAAATGTCTGCATCCGTCTTTCAGCCGGTATTCGGGTTATTCTTCGATAAACGTCCGTTTGCGTGGACGCTGCCGATGGGTATGTTATTCACCATGACAGGATTGTTGAACCTGGCATTTGCCAACAACCTTTATTGGGTGTTGTTTTCCGTATTCATCATAGGTATAGGGTCATCGGTACTTCATCCGGAGGCATCGCGCATAACTTCCCTTGCTTCCGGAGGCAGAAGAGGACTGGCACAATCACTGTTCCAAGTGGGTGGAAACCTGGGAGGATCACTTGGCCCGTTATTGGTGGCGCTGATAGTTGCACCTTACAGCAGGCATAACATTGCACTGTTTGCTATTTTATCTGTGATAGCAATCATAGTGATGATTCCCGTTGGTAAATGGTATAAAGGTTATATAACCCGGCTGAAACGTGACCACATCACTCTCCAGCCACATATGCAGATGCCTCTGCCAATGGATAAAACGGTTCTATCCATTTCTATACTACTCATACTAATCTTCTCAAAGTATATTTATATGGCAAGCCTCAGCAGCTATTATACTTTCTATCTGATTCATAAATTCGGGGTAAGCGTGCAGGATTCACAGCTCTATCTCTTCGTATTCCTTGTGGCCACAGCTATCGGGACATTGCTGGGCGGTCCTATCGGTGACCGTGTCGGACGGAAATACGTCATCTGGGGGTCTATCCTCGGAGCTGCACCATTCAGTTTGCTGATGCCTCATGTGGGATTGATTGCAACAATCATATTGAGTTTCTGTGTCGGGCTGACGCTTTCATCTGCTTTCCCCGCCATCTTATTATATGCACAAGAATTACTACCCAACAAGCTGGGATTGATTTCCGGATTATTCTTCGGATTCGCTTTCGGAGTAGCGGGTATTGCTTCTGCCGTATTGGGCAATATGGCAGATAAATTCGGTATTGAAGCGGTTTATAATGTCTGCGCTTATATGCCTTTACTGGGGTTGGTGACTTGGTTCTTGCCTAATTTGAAAAAGCATCGTATCTCAAAAACCTGAATATTATGAAGAAACTTATCAAATCATCCAAATGGACAAAACGGATAAAATGGTCGATCCTAACTGGAATATTCCTTATCCTTTCAGCAATACTCTGTGCTAATTATTCAGTAGAACATACGGCAAAAGAGTTTATTTATCAGGATGTTTCTTCTATTCCCCGGAATAAAGCCGGACTTTTGCTCGGCACTTCTAAACTATTGCGGTCAGGGCAACCCAACCAATACTTTCAGAACAGAATACAGGCAACAGTAGATTTATATAAAGCCGGCAAGATAGAAGTCGTTGTAATCAGCGGCGATAACAGTCGCGAGGGCTATAATGAACCGGAAGATATGAAATCCGAACTGGTGCAACAAGGTATCCCCGAAAATAAGATTTATCTGGATTATGCAGGATTCCGTACACTGGATTCCGTCATCCGTATGGAGAAAATTTTCGGGCAAAAGAATTTCACTATCATATCACAGAATTTTCATAACCAACGCGCCATTTACATTGCTCATGCCAAGGGATTGCAAGCCATAGGATTCAATGCAGAAAATGTAAATGCTTATAGCGGTTTCAAGACACAACTTCGTGAGAAATTCGCAAGAGTGAAACTCTTTCTTGACTTATGGACCGGCAAAAATCCTAAATTTCTGGGAGAACCAATAGTAATTCAATAACCATCTCATCAATCATACCTATAAGTGGTTAGGTACAAAGAAACATTTCATTATTTGTGGGTATTTCATAAACCCCTCTGATACCGTTACTTTGCAACCGTACAAATTAAACCATTTTATAGTATGAAGAAAATAGGAATATTTTATGGTTCCTCAACAGGAACTACGCAAGGCATTGCCGAAACAATCGCTTCTAAACTTGGTGTCCCCGCATCTGATGTAATCGATGTCAGCAAAATGAATGCCAACATGGTGAAAGGATATGAAGCTCTGCTTTTAGGAACTTCAACCTGGGGCGACGGTGAATTGCAGGACGACTGGTATGATGGCGTCAAAGTATTGAAGGATTCAGACCTGAAAGAAAAGACAATTGCTCTCTTCGGATGTGGCGATTCTGAGTCTTATTGTGATACTTTCTGCGACGGTATCGGTATCATATACGAAGACATCAAAGATTCCGGTTGTACCATCGTCGGTAAAGTGTCTGCTAAAGATTATTCTTTCTCCTCTTCTATTGCAGTGATCGACGGCATGTTTGTCGGACTCGCTCTTGATGACATCAACGAAAGTGATAAGACGGAAGAGCGTATCGACGCTTGGGTGAACGACATAAAAAATCACTTGGCATAATTTTCTCTTATTCCATAGCCTTATGACAATATCTGACATTAACCCGGTAGAATTGAAAGTATTCCTGAACCACATCTACGAATTTAAGAAAGGAGTACGCCAGATGGTACTTTATACTACAAACAAGAAGTATGAAGCTTTTGCCGTGAAGCGCCTGACCGACCAGAAGATAAGTTACATTATCCAGCCCGTAGGAAACGGTAGGATAAACCTTTTCTTCGGACGTAAGGAATGTATAGAAGCTATCCGACTTTTGGTGAAACAGCCTCTGAATAAGCTTTCGCCCGAAGAGGATTTCATACTCGGAGCAATGTTGGGTTATGATATATGTGCTCAATGCGAGCGGTACTGTGAAAGAAAAGTACGGTGCGCTTGATTTAACTTTGTGAATACCTATCTCTGCCAATAAACTCATTAAAAACAGAGCGAATATGATACAAACCAAACTTCATCTGGGCGATTGAGTTTATTCGCAAATATGCGTTAGATACAAATTTCCTTAATAGTATTTCGGTTAGTGAATACAAGCATAAGCTAGCAGAATCAACAGATACTGCCCCCATTTCTCTTTTCATCGAATTCTCTACGCCTCAAAATTACTATATCTATACCATTGATATAGCAGATAACAGTATCGAAAACGAAAGCCTCTACCTTTCCGGAGTTGGCAAAAAAGAGAATGAACTCATATTTTCTCGTAAAGGAGAATTAATTCGATTTGCAGAAGAGCCAACCGCAGAAGTACGTTCTGCCATTGATACATTGATCAATGACAATGCTATGTCTTCTGTCCATTCTTTGAATAATCGTTTTCCGATTATCAAAGACAACCGAACTGCCGAAGTTTATAACTGGTTTGCAAAAGACCTGGAAATTGTTTCTTTTAATGCTGCTGCACCTCAATTACTTTATGTCTGAGAATAGTGAAGTATTGAGTTTTGCAAAAGAGGCATTTACCGAAATAGGTTTGGGTATTAATGACCTGAGTATCCGTACTGAACAATTTGATGAATGGATTGGGAAGAAAGAACATTCACAATACAAATCAAAGGAAAAGCAACTATCCTCTGATAATGCCGTAACAGGATTTGCTCATAACAAACCTTTATTCTGTATTGGAGTGGACAACGGTATTCGAACTGTAGAAGACTTGTTTTCAAACAATTAGGAAAGAATGGATATATAAGAGAGTTAGATATTAAAGCACAATCCGACGGAACTGTCCGTTTACTGACTTTGATACCTGCACTGTACTCCACTATAAAATTGGGACATACAGTAGTAATTGATGAAATAAATCATAGTATTCACCCTTCTTTAATTTTTGTTTTGATTAAGTATTACGCAAATACAACAACAACCGGACAACTTATTTTCACAACACACGAAACTTGCTTATTAAACCAACAGCAACTTATGCGACCGGACGAAGTATGGTTCACAGAAAAGCATGAAGGTGCAACCCGTATGTATTCATTAAATGAGTTCAAAGTACATAACACTATCTCTATTGAGAACGGTTATATGCAAGGACGTTATGGGGCAATCCCTTTTATCGGAACTCTTGATTAAAAGGAGGACTGCCCCCAAAATGATCCACAGTCGTATAGAAACAGCACTCTCAAATGGATATATAGAACAAAATGGCATTCATTATGATATTATGGAGATTGATGCTGTCTATTTATTCACAGATGTCGACCTTTGCAACACAGATGCATTTATTTGCGCAAAATGTGATTCAAGTTATAGGTCATGAGTACAAGCAATGGATTACAAAAAAACAATTAATGGCACAACAATTCAAGAAAAAACGAACGTATAAAGCCATCGAATTAATATTAATAATGAATCGTTTATTGACTTCATTACAGAAACCTGTGACGAAACCTTCTTCTCTGCGCTTAATGCAGGCATTTATGCGTGTTTCATAACAAGCAGCCACTCTTCCTGTTCTTACTTTTGATGTTTACTCCTTTTTTCACTCTAAAACAAATGATGGAGAGTGGGGGTTGGGAGGAAATAATCATTAATTAAAAGAACAGTGTGATGAAAATGAAGACATTAAAGGAGGTTATTGTGGCACATGCGGAAGATTTGGATGATTTGTTTAAGTTCTCGGCAGAACATACGTGCCGCAGTATGCTGCATAGTTTGGAGAGGTTTACGAATATGGAATTGTTGGATTTTAGAAATCTGACAGCGGGAGTTCTCCTAAGTTTTGAACACTATTTATTGGCTTCGGGGTGTTCACCGAATACTTCGGCGTGTTATTTTCGGTCACTGCGGGCTATTTGCCGACAGGCTGAAAAGGAAAAGTTGCTGAAGGACACACGGCAGCTTTTTAACGGGATTTTTATGGGGTATGAGGAGACAAGGAAACGGGCGTTGAATATTGAACAGCTTCGGGCGGTGGCGGAGGCGGAACTGGGAGATACGCCAAGTTTAGAGATGGCACGGGATCTGTTTATTCTTTCTTATTATCTGAGGGGGATTCCTTTTATAGATTTGGCTTATTTGAGGAAGACGGATATTCATGATAATGTGCTGTGCTATCACCGGAGTAAGACGGGGAGGGTGCTGAGTATTACGCTGGAGCCGTGGATGTGGGAGATTATCGAGAGGTATAAATGTGAGAATCCGGATTCACCTTACCTGCTGAGAATTATTCGGAGGCCGGGGAGTATTCCGGAAGAGAGACGGCAGTATGAGAGTGCTTTGCGGCTTTATAATAAGCATTTGTATCAGTTATCGACTCAGTTGGGATTTGGGGTGAGGCTGACTTCTTATGTGGCGCGCCATACTTGGGCGACATTGGCGTATAATGAGGATATTCCGGTGGCTAAGATTAGTGCGGGGTTGAGTCATGCTTCGGAGGAGATTACGCATACTTATTTGCGCTCGTTTTCTACGGAACAACTGGCGGTGGTGAATTTGCAGATGGCAGCATTGGTTAATCCGATGGCAGAAAAGGAATGGAAGAGGAAAGATAAGGGAAATAGGAACGATAAAGAGAGGAAAAGCTCTAAAAATGAGCTTCATATAGGTGTTCCAATTCCCGGTAGGAAACGGAACGATTCCGGCGGTAAAGGAACTGTTTTCAATTGAGATAAACAAGGGAAACCGGAAATACTTATCGAAGTTTCCCTGTTTTCTGTAAAAAATCGGTTAGTTTACAACATCAGACACGACAAAAACAGCTCTCTTATCCTGAAAGTTAGATTTTGTCCGGAAAAGCCATGTCAAGAAATGGGATATTGCTGTAATGATATGATATACTGCCTCGAAAGTCCTTTATATAGATTAGAAAGCTTTCACTTTTTTTATTTGAAGATACGACTCCCCTTACCCATACCTCAATATGGGGGAAGCTCATTATAAAATTGAAGAATACAAGGAGGAAAAACGAAGAATTGTCCGCCTTTTTAAAATGGAAGGCGAGTATTATCCGCCTGTCCTATGCTTACGGCACCGTTTGTTCCGTTTCCTACCGGGAATCGGAACATCCTTAACAAAACAGACAATAATCTACATAAAAAGCAAGCGCTATGTTAACACTCAGAACCAAACTCGCCCTGGCAGTACTACACGACATCCAATATAAGGATTATCAGTTGAGCACTTCCTTCAATTATTCCCCTTCCGAAATCGCATATCTGCTACGGGCACTCTCAAAAGGACATATGATTACGCTGGCGGAGAACCAGCCGGACAACCTACCCGAATCTTACCGCCTTGCCTGCGAATACCACAAAATCAATCTACTTTCCATTCTTGAAGCATTGGGCGAAGGCATCTACTTCAACCGTCCCAGCGATGAAGTTTTTTATTCCTGCTACGGGACAACAGCCCGCAAACTGGGCATCGTCAACCAGATGACCCGGCTTTATCTGATGGAGATTTCCATAGCCGAACTCCCCGTCAGTGAATGCCTGACCGGCAACCATGCCATAACCATGCCGTAACCCGCATCCGACACGCCAATATAAACCCGAATTACCCATGAAACGACTTTATCTGCTGATTCCGTTACTCTGTACGGTGAGTACCGCTGCCTTTGCCCAACGTGTGGCATTGCGCACCGACCTGCTGTTATGGGGAACCACCACCCCGAACGCAGGAGTGGAAATCAGCATCAACCGTCATTTCACAATGGTACTGAACGGCGCTTACAACGCTTGGAAATTCGGCAATGACATGAAACTGAACCTCTATCTGGTGCAACCGGAGTTGCGTTACTGGCCCTGCCGCAAATTCGAGGGGCATTTCTTCGGCGTACACGGACATTACGCTTATTATAATGTGGGGCAGATTCCCTTCTTTTCGGGCATGGAAGACATCATTTACCGGGGCGACCTGTATGGCGGGGGCATCACCTACGGTTATCACTGGGTGCTGGGCGACCGCTTCTCCGTGGAGGCCGTGATAGGCGGCGGCTACGCCCGCATGGAATATGACAAATACCGGTGCGCGGGCTGCGGCGAGCGCATGGGACATTATAAAAGGAATTATTTCGGGCCTACACGGGCCGGTGTGTCACTCATTTATTTCATACGATGAAAGTTATGGTAATTCTCTGCTGCATACTCTGGTTCTGCACCTCCTGCACGTTCGATTTTGACGAGCCGCAGGTGTGTCCCTACAATGTACGGCTGAATTACCGCTATGCCGGAAGGCCCGATGCCGGGCAGCTTGCCATGTATGTGGATAATATCAGGCAGTTCCTTTTCGATGCGGACGGGGTGCTGGTGAATACTTGGACGTTGCAGGGCGACAGCCTGGAATACTGGCAGGGGGAATTATCTCCCGGACGCTACACCCTCGTGTCATGGGGGAACTGGAGATATGAAAGCGACATAGTGCCCCCGCCGCAACCCGGCGTGACAAAAATCCGTGAACTGGTAATGACCTCGGCCACGGGAACACCCGCAGGAGGATACCGGACCAATACCGAACGGCTCTATTACGGATATGGCACATTCGAAGTTCCCGCCACAGGGGTTTCAGTGAACAGGACCGTATACCTGACACACTGCCACGCCGTACTCCGGATAACCGTACATTGGGAAGACGGTTACTATCCTGCGGAAGGAACGGGCGGATATACGCTCCGTATGCGGGGCGTGCCTTGCGAATACGGTTTTCCGGCTGGTTACGACATACCGCTGGCCACGGGCGACGGGGCTTTCACATTCCCCTCCATAGGCAGTCCGGTGACGTGGCACCAGACCCGGGCGGCAATGAACTACAATGACGAACTGACGGGGGAACTGGTGACGTACCGCCTGACATCGGGTTCGCACCCGTTGCTGAGTATCTACCGGGGGGATGAAAGGATCATGAAGGAGATAGACCTGCAACTATTCTTTCGCAAGCTGCCTGTCAGTCTGGATGAGAACACGGAACAGGAATTCGACCTGCTGGTAACCATAGGGCGGACGATTGTGGTGACGCAAATGAATGCGTCGGACTGGACGGAAGGAGGAGGACTGGGCTAGGCTAAGAATGAAAGAATGAAGGAATTAAAAAATGAAAGAGTGAAAGAATGAAAGGGATGGAATATATAATAGGAGGCTTGGTTGGGGTACTGCTGGCTGCGGAAGCATGGGCGGGCGGAACTCCGGTACTCAGTTCGCATGTCTTTACGCAAGGGGACAGTCTTCATATAGAACTGCTGTTGAATCTGGACGATACAAAAGCAGGGAATGCGGAGGCTTACCGCTTTACGCCCATGCTGCGCAGTGCAGGGCGCTTGCAGGAACTCCCGGCAGTGGTGGTGAGCGGGCGTCGGCGTGCCCGTGCCGATCACAGGCAGCAGGCGCTCCAACCCGCACCCGGTTATATTCCTCCTTACCGCACACTCTATGCCCGGAACCGGAAAGACAGTATCAGCTATCATGTGTCCGTCGCTTACAGTCCGTGGATGGAACATGCCTCGCTGGTGCTGATGCGTGAACAACGGGATTGTTGTCGGATGGAGATTCTCGGAGTGGAGCCGCTGATGGCAGACCTTGATTTGGCAAGCCCTTTCCGGGTGCCGCAGGGGCAGATAATGATTTCACAGGGGCAGGCAGCGGGTTCGCAAGGACAAGTAGCGATTCCGCAGGCGGTTGTGGAAAGGCAGGAAACGGGTGCTACCGACCGACGGGAAACAAAGGCCCGTGCAGACTGTATGCCCTGCGCAGAATGTACGGCAATGGTGACTTACCTCACACCGGAAGTGGAAACCCAGAAACACCGTTCGGAAAGTGCCACCTTATATATAGACTACCCTACTGGAATTTATGATGTCCGCCGTGAGTTCCACAACAACCGCTCGGAGTTGGAGAAACTGGACAGCCTGATGCGCCCGCTCACCAAAGGGAATCTGGCAAGCATCTCTGAAATTTCCATTTGCGGCTACGCTTCACCCGACGGGACGTATAAAGACAATGAAATACTTGCCTCCAACCGTGCCCGCTGTTTCAGGGAATATATGTGCGCAACGTATGCGCCGGGGCACAACCTTTATAAAGTATCTTCCGTACCCGAAGACTGGGACGGACTGGTGGAACTGCTGAAACAGCATCCCATGAAACACGGTGACGAGGTGCTGTCCCTCATAGCCCGAGTCGGCATCTTTGAAGGACGTGAAAAACAGTTGATGGATATGTACGGGGGAACTGTCTACCGGGAACTCCTGAAAGACTATTTCCCGCAGTTGAGGCGCATACGGGTGACAGTGGGGTATGAAGCCCGCGCTTTCAACATTGAAGAGGCGGCAAGCCTGATATACACACATCCCCGCCTGCTGTCATTGCAAGAGATGTACCGGGTAGCGGCTTTCTACCGTCCGGGCACGGAGCAATACCGTGAAGTCTATGAAATAGCCGCTTATCACTTCCCGGACGATGCGCTGGCGAATATCAATGCTGCTTCGGCGGTAATCATGGCGGGCGACCCGATAAGCGCCCGGCAATATCTGGATAAGGTGGCGGACGATCCGCGTGCATGGAATGACTTCGGAGTGCTGGCTTATCTGGAGGGTGACCGGAAGAAAGCGGAGGAATGGTTCCGCAAGGCACTGGGCATAGAACCGGAAAAGGCGAGGAAAAATTTGAAGAAGATGAAGAAGGAGGAATGAAGGATAAGTAATGAAAATAAATAATAACTGCATAAAACGCTACAAGAAATGAAAACATTAGCTAAATTCTTGCTACGCCTCTCATTGGCGGTGCTGCCCTGTTTGGCGGTAGCTTGCACATCGGAGGTGGAAACAACAGGCGGGACTCCCGAAACACCGGAGAACCCGCAGGCCAATGACCCCAACCGCCGTTCGGTGGTAATCTCACTGCAAAACAAGCTGATTCTGGTACAAGGCACACCGGAGAGTCGCCCTATGACCCGCGACGGCATAGCCGAAGACGATGAGAACCGCATTGGAAGTCTTGATATTTATGCTTTCGGCAGCGATAAGGAAGAAGGGCCTTACACATTTCAGGAACGTTTCGCCTACCGTGCGGAGGCCGGGAAGCTGCCCGCGGGTGTTTCCCCGCTCGACCTGAAATCGGATGAAGCAGCCGGAAGGGTGAATGTGGTGTTCTATCCCCGCAAGGGCCTGTTCACCAAGTTTTATTGTGTAGCCAACCAGACGGAATTGAATGATGCGACAGGACATGAGTACACCGGCTATACCCCGTTGCAACAGAGTTCGCAACAGGCAGGCGTGCCGGGCGATGCGGTAACGACGCCCGGCATCCCCACCGAGAACGACTTCATCAAACTGAATACCCCGCTATTGGAGCCCACCGGTTTCAATACGGATATCCTGCTTGCCCCGCTGCCTATGGCCGGTGCCAACAGCCAGCCGGTTGACTTGCGGGAATACAGCATGGGGACATACGTGCGGCTGAACGTCTCGCTCAGCCGTGCCGTGGCACGCTTCGATGTGGTGAATGATGCCGCAAAATCTCATTTCACCATTACCGACATTGCCATGGGTAACGGACGACAGGGGGTAACGCTGTTTCCCATCCGCCCCATAGGCGATGTTCCCGCCGCACCCGGACAACTCATTACGTACCCTTACCGCGCCTTCGACGGGCTGAACGCCAACGTAGGCACCACGACCAAAGCCTTCTACTGCTACCCGTGCAAGGCGATGGACGAAGGGTTCCTGATATTGAAAGGGCTGTATGCGGTGAATCTGACAGACGGGAAGAAAGAGGTTTCTTACCGCATCCCCTTCGAACGGGTGAGCGACGGCAACGGCACACGCATCGAGATAAACCATAACCACCGCTACACAGTACAAATCACCGAAGCTGACCCTTTTGAACTGACAGCCAACATCCGGCTGGTGGACTGGGAAACTGGCGATTATATTGATGATTATGAACCCGACAACGGATTGGACGCCATCATCGTGTCCGACCTGTTGCCTGACGGTGAAACCTCCTATGATGTCAACACCAGTATTGTCACACTGGCACTCAAGAAGGGCAGCAGCTGTATTGCCACCACCGGTTCCAATGCCGGGGTGGAAACGAAACTGACCTACTACGGCGGCAGCCCGCAGACCGGGTGGCTGAAACTGGAAGAAATCCCCGTCACCGCTACGCGTGCAGGCGGCACGCAGCAAGTGAAGTATAAAGTGTCTTTCAATGAAGATTATACGGGTGACAGCTATCCCCGCGGCATCCTTCGCCTGATAGACAAAGCGGGGGGTGGCGAAGAAGTGATATTGATAGATACCACCTACGGCATACCTACCGTAGAATCGACAGGAGGCACAATGAGTCCCGACGGGGTCAACAACTGGGACGCAGTGGAAAATACACTTCATCTGGTACAGGCAACCGGTGGCAAGGTGTCTACAGGCAAGATAACCGTCACCTCCATAGGCGGCAGCAAAGTGGAGCTTCCCACCGGTTCGGGAATTACTGTTACGCCGGCTTCGAGCCCGCACGCCACACAGGAATATACTTTCCAGTGGGCGGGTACGGATGCCACCGACCTGACGGAGAAAGAACTTTCCGTAACTCTGAAAAACAACTCGGACGAGACTAAAATCGGGGGTGTCAAGGTGAAATTATTGCCCAACCGAATTAGTAATTTACAGCTAACGAACCAAGGATCAGGTATTAGCCTCTCGGGCATAACGGCTACCACTGCCACGCTTACCATACCCATCATCAAGGACAGGCAATTCACCCTCACGATGAGCAATTACGGCAAACCTACCGTGAGTAAATGTCCGTCGTGGCTGCAAAATATTACACCGGCAAGCACGCGTGGCACGCCGGGAAGCACAACGACGAGCTTCACTTTCAAGCTGAATGAGAACGCCGCCAATTTCAACGACACGCAAATCGTGTTTGCCAATGCTACCGGAGGTACAGGAATGACAGTGAATGTCACGAGGCAGTTCCAGACACCTACGATTTCGGCTTACAGCATGGACCCGTCTCTGAATTCGTATGTGTCAGGCAGTAAATCACTGAACTTGTATCAGTTGAAGTCATCCTATAATTCTACGGCTACGCTGAAAGTATATTCTTTGGGAGGAAGTAAGTTACAGTTCCCGGCAAATGTGACGGCTAATTTGACACAGTCTACCGCAAAGGAACAGAATTATGTAATTCAATATAATTCTAATAATAATTTCTCATTAACCGATGTCAATGGTGGAACGCTTTACGTCAGGAACTTATCGGATGAAACGAAGAATCAGCCCATCTCGGTTACTTTCAAAACATCGTTGCCTACAGTGACCAGCAACCGGGATGGAAGCGGTATCACTTACAGTCGTACTACAGGTGATGTAGATGTTTATGTTGATCCAAACTGGGGAACTTATGGAGAAACAGGGTTTGAATTTACGTTCCAATCTCCGGTAGGATTTAATTTCTCATCTATAAGTACAGGTGGTAGTGCCAACACTCGTACAACAATTTCTACAGGAAGTCAGACAGGAAGTACCGGTAGTATAAGTAATAAATTCACTCTTTCATTTAATAGTTCGACGACACTTAATAGCAGTACTAATTTATATTATTACAAATTTACCGCTAAAGATTACCGTTTCCCAGATTACCAGATAGACTTATATATGAGGATTCCTGTATATAAGGGTAAAACTCCCTATAAAATGGGTGGGCTTTATGCAATGCCTAGTTATTCCGGTAATTGGAATACTGCAGTAAGCGCAGGAAATTCTGCAGGAGATGGGTGGCGACTGGCCAGTATGGAGGATTATCGTAAACTTGTGGGTTGGGGTGGCAAAAGTGGTTATGATGATTGGAATAATATTACTGTGCGTGATTTGGGAACGAGTTCATCGTATATCACTGCTGTTTTTGAAATTGGTGATGGTGAAAATAATGGACGTCATTTCTCCTCAAACACGGATTATTATCTACAAAATCATGGCAGAACAATGGACATATATTCATCGACAAGAGGAAGGTATGGATACCCAGAGAAGTCAGTTACTTATCGATATGTTCTTGTTCATGACTAAAATTGACATACCCGTCCTTACGGATTTATAATCCGACACATCACATCCGAACAAAAAATTAATTTTTATCGGATTACAAATCCTAATACCAAACACAAGCGGATTGCAAATCCGCTTGAACAAATACCGTTTGAAATGACAATCCCTTCATTGGGCATAGCTGGCAACAGCACATTCGTTCTTTGACATGTTGGAATGATTTCTTTTTAAATAAATACCTCTTCTACGATTGGGAATAAAACAGAAATCAGTACTTTTGTGTATTGATGTATAAAAGTAGAAGAATATGAGCGATAAGATTTTTCCCATCGGCATCCAGAATTTCGAGAAGATTCGTCAAGACGGTTATTTCTACGTTGATAAGACGGCCTTGATGCATAAAATGGTGAAGACTGGCAGTTATTATTTTTTGAGTCGTCCGCGCCGTTTTGGCAAGAGCCTGCTCATCTCCACGTTGGAAGCCTACTTCCAGGGAAAGAAGGAACTGTTCAACGGACTGGCCGTGGAAAAGCTGGAAAAGGATTGGATAACGCACCCCATATTGCACCTGGATCTCAACATAGAGAAGTATGACAATTTGGAGAGCCTGGAGAAAATCCTGAATGATAATCTGGCCTATTGGGAAAGTCTGTATGGCACCCGCCCGACTGAAACTTCCTTCTCCCTGCGTTTTGCCGGCATCATTCAGCGAGCTTGTGAGCAGACGGGACAACGCGTAGTTATCCTCGTGGACGAGTACGACAAACCCATGCTGCAAGCTATCGGGAACGAAGAACTGCAAAAGCAATTCCGCGATACCCTGAAGCCTTTTTATGGAGCGCTCAAGACGAAGGACGGTTATATCAAGTTCGCTCTGCTGACAGGTGTAACCAAATTCGGCAAAGTCAGCGTATTCAGCGACCTGAATAATCTGGATGACATTTCCATGTGGAACGAATACATTGAGATCTGCGGAATCAGCGAACGGGAGATTCACGAGAATCTGGAGGTCGAACTGCATGAATTTGCCGCCGCCCGGGGAGTGACATACGATAAAATCTGTGCTGAACTCAAGGAGAACTATGACGGTTACCATTTTACGCACAATTCTATTGGTATTTATAACCCGTTCAGCCTGCTCAACGCCTTCAAACGCAAAGAGTTCAACAGTTACTGGTTTGAAACCGGAACTCCCACTTATCTGGTGAAGTTATTGAAAAAACACCACTATGACCTGGAACGGATGGCGCACGAAGAAACTGACGTCCAGGTGCTGAACAGCGTAGATTCTGAGTCCACCAACCCCATTCCGGTGATTTATCAGAGCGGATATCTTACCATAAAGGGGTATGATGAACGTTTCGGCACGTATCATTTAGGTTTCCCCAACAAGGAAGTAGAGGAAGGATTCATCCGTTTCCTTGTGCCTTTCTATACCAACGTCAGTAAGGTGGAAACTCCGTTTGAGATTCAGAAGTTTGTTCGTGAAGTGGAATCGGGCGATTACGACTCCTTCTTCCGTCGCTTGCAGAGTTTCTTTGCCGATACCACTTACGAAGTAATCCGCGAGCAGGAACTGCATTACGAAAATGTGCTCTTCATCGTCTTCAAGCTGGTAGGCTTCTATACCCAAGTAGAGTATAAAACGAACAATGGCCGCGTAGACCTCGTGTTGAAGACGGACAAGTTTATTTATATAATGGAATTCAAACTGGATGGCACTGCCGAAGAGGCTTTGCAGCAAATCAACGACAAGCAATATGCACTTCCCTTTGCAGCCGACGGGCGAAAGCTCCTTAAGATAGGAATAAACTTCAGCGCGAAAACCCGGAATATCGAGAAGTGGATAGTTGAATCTTAATTGTCGCTTAAAAACTAAGCATCCCCCTATATTTAAATCATTCCAACATGTCAAACGAACTTTCGTACTTTGACATGTTGGAATGATTTTTTTGTGAAATACCCTCCCGTTTCAACGGATTACCAATCCGCTGAACAGCTTTTCTCCAAGAAACTCATTCCCCATGCCCTAATTATCTGATTTATCAACCCGGCAGAACTACGGTTTTACCGGCATTACTAATTATAAAAACATAGAGATTATGGCAAACGAAATCAAGTATCAAATCAACGGCCAGTTGGCGGACAACACCGTGACCGTGGACAACAAGGAGGACATGATCCTCGTCCCCGTCTCCATCGGCAACGCGGATGAAAACCGCATCATTGCCGAACTGAAAGCCGAAGACTCCGGTCTGCGTGAGGAAACCATCCGCCACGTCTTCGACCTGCAGAAGCGTGTCATCAAGCGGCTGCTGATGACCGGAGTGAGCGTGAACACAGGGTTATACTACGCTTCCGTCAGCTTCCGGGGCATCATAGAGAACTCCACCTGGAATCCGGCAAAGAACTCCATCGTGGTGAACTTCAACGTAGGCGCCGACCTGCGGGAAGCCATCAAGCAAACCACCGTGGGGATTATCGGCGAAAAAGGTAGTGCCATGTACATCGGCGGCGTGCAGGATGCTTCCACCCGTGCACTCGACGCCTCAGCCACCGCAGGACGTGCTTTCACACTTACGGGCGGCAGGCTGAAAATAGCGGGGACTGACCCAAAGGTGGGTATCACCCTGACGAGCAGCAAGGACAAGGAAACCAAAGTGACCGAAGACCTCTGGGTAACGAACGACCCTTCGAAACTGACATTCATTATCCCCGCCGAGTTGGCTGACGGCACGTATGAACTGCAAGTAACCACACAGTTCAGCGGCAACAGTAAGACGCTGCTGAAAGTTCCGCGCAGTGTGACGAAGACCATTTATATCGGTACGGCTCCCTCAGGAGGAGGCAGCAGCAGCGGCGGAGAAGGCAGCATAGAGGAAAACCCGTTGGGATAAAATAAGCAACAGCAACCGGCAGCCATACTGTTACGAGTGCCGTAACCGGCCACTTGCGGGCGGCGTAACAGTACTATTACGACCGGCATAACTGACCGTTTACGGGTGCTGTAACAGTACGGGCCGATAAAAGCCTTATAATAAGATTATTAACTTTCAAATAAAAGTATAGACAAATGATGAAAAAAAGTAACATGCTTTGGATGCCCGCCCTGCTGGCCCTGCTTGCAGGATGCAGCCAGAACGAGTTGGGTATTGACGACGCTCCCACAGACGGAGCGCAAGGCAAAGAAATCCGTCTCGTATTCAGTGGCGGAGGAGAGTCGCAGGAATACACCCGCGCCATCGCCTCCGAGAGTGAAAACCAGATTGACAATCTGGACATCTATGTGTTTGCCGCCACCGCCGACGGCGGAGACTACCAGTATCTGGAAACGTGGAAAGCCGCCGCGGAAGACAACACCGCAGCCAAAACCTTCAAACTGAGCGGTGCCGGAACCGACCGGAAAGCATCCATCTTCCCTACGGAACTGAAAGGCATCCCCAACCTGAAACTGTATTGCGTGGCAAACAGCACCACGCTCTACCAGGCTGACGGAACCGCAATCAATCCCCTGACGGCAGTGACCACCAACGCCGCCACCGGAGCCATCGAGACCGAAGGTACGAAAGCTACAGATTTCGAAAAGTACTTCACCGCCAAACTACTCCCGACAGGCACCGCACTGGGCACCCCGCTGGTGATGACCGGAAGCGGTACAACAAAGATACTGGGCAACATCGCCACAGTGAACATCGAACTGAAACGCCGCGTGAGCCGCTTCGACATCGACAACGAATCCGCCAAGACGGGACTGATTATCGAAAGCGTATCGCTGGGCAACGGACGAAACCAATCCACCGTGATGCCGGGCACGCTGGCGGAACTTGATCCTGCCGGACGTACCGCCAGCCTCATCCAGTACCCCACCGCCGAAGGCAGTTACCTCATGCTGCCCAAAGCCAACCAGGGAGTGACGGAAAGCGCCCTTTATACTTATCCGCTCAAAGATACGGACAAGGCGTTCCTCATCATCAAGGGCAAATACCAGAACCCGATGCAGAAAGACCCCGTTCCGGTGGAGTACCATCTTGATATACAACGGGTTCCCGAAGGCGGCGGTGATCCCACGTTCATGGACGTAGTAGCCAACACCCGCTACACCCTGCACATCAAGGAAGTGATGGAAGCCACCATCACCGCTTTCTTCGAAATCGTGGACTGGACCAGTGGCGGCGGAGTTATCATCAAACCCGATAACGCAGCACCCGTGGTGACTGCACTGAATGTGGAAGGAACCGAAACGCCCGTCACCACCAAGGAAATCAGCGTGACGGCCGACGGTACGGAGAAAACTATCACACTGACCGCCACGGCCAGCGGCAAGGTACAGCCGAAGTTCAGCACCACAACCGGATGGGACATCGACTGGTTGACACATGACGTTGCCAGTTACCAGTCGGAAGTGGTGGACGGAGTGATTACCACCACCATGACCTTCAAATACACACTGACTGCTGATGCACCGTATGTTCCTGTTACATTGACACTTGCCAATGAATCAGCTTCGCAGGATGAGTCGGTGTATACTACGCTGACCATCGTACCGCCCGCCACAGCCCCGGTACTGGATTTCGCTACACCGGATGCGGCTACGGGGAACTTCAACCTGTACGATAAGGCAAACAACAAGCTCACGATGTATAAGACCAGTAAGAGCCGCATCACGCTCGGAGCAAGCTGTCCCTTCGGCACGAAGTTGGTGTTGCCTAACACGCTTCCCTGGCTGGAGGTATCGAAAGCTGCCACAGGTCCTACCCCAAGCACCACGGGCACACCCGACACGGATGTATCCGTTGCCACTCCGGTAGAGGAGTATTATACGCTCACACTGAAGGATGTGACGGCAACCAGTGACGCGAACAGCAAGTTCGAAATCATCAGTCTGGGTGACGACACCAAGAAACTAGAACTGACGGTGGAACTGCTTGACCCTGCCATTACGACGATTGAGCTGACGGGCACTACGGGCGGAGCCGCCTACGCCGACAATAAGATTACCGATGTGCCCCGCACCGCCGCAGCCACCGTTGAAGTGAAGGTGACTTCCCCGCAGGGTGTGACGGCGAGCACATTGTCGTCCTGGTTCACTGTTGCAGAGACCACTCCCTTTGCAAGAACCCAGCCGACGGATGCCACCGGCAGCCAGGTATTCACCCTGACCGTGAAAGATTCCGTCACCGACTTCACCGCCGCACCGATTGTGCTGAAAAACAATATCTCGGGCATGGAAGACGTGACAGTACTGGTAAGCCCTGCCGCACCTGCCGTCGTTCCTTAATTCAGTAATATAAATCCCGTGAGTTGTCTGTATGGACTATCTCAATTCCCCTCCTCCAGTTGGAGGAGGAGAATTGAGATACTCTTTCAACAATATGAATAACTCGCAAAATATCAGTAAATAACCGATTAATAACAATAAGATCATGATTAAAAACAGAAAA
>CAJMQU010000007.1 GCA_905215555.1 uncultured bacterium | reverse complement strand
TGTCATAATAACAATGTTCTCAATTATTCTGCAAAGATATAAAAAAAATCGGGCACTTGGGCAAATAAGATGGCTCTATAATTCCTTATGATTTGTTAACTGGTTGATTATTAGTGTTTATTAGCCTTGTGGAGACCAGCTGTGCAGACATAACTTTTGCATTAATTTGCGATATTTCTTCTTTATATGCTAAATAATAGTTTATTTTGCACCGTTTTTGCGAACAACTAAGTTATTATATAACCTATTAAAAATGAAAATAGTACATACTATCAAGGACTTGCAGGCCGGATTGTCGGCTTTACGGGCCCAAGGTAAAAAGGTAGGATTAGTGCCTACGATGGGCGCCTTGCATGCCGGTCATGCGTCATTGGTGAAGCGTTGTGTTGCAGAGAATGATGCTGCGGTAGTGAGTGTTTTTGTAAACCCGACACAGTTTAACGACAAGAACGATTTGGAGAAATATCCCCGCACATTGGATGCCGACTGTGTTTTGTTGGAAGCATGCGGTGCAGCATTTGTGTTTGCCCCTTCGGTTGCGGAGATGTATCCTGAACCCGATACGCGCCAGTTTAGCTATGCTCCGTTAGACACAGTGATGGAGGGAGCTTTCCGTCCGGGACATTTCAATGGTGTCTGCCAGATTGTGAGCAAACTGTTTGATGCCGTAGAGCCGGATCGTGCTTATTTCGGAGAAAAAGATTTTCAGCAACTGGCCATTATTCGTGAGATGGTTCATCAGATGAATTATTCTCTGGAAATAGTGGGATGCCCCATAGTACGTGAGGAGGATGGGTTGGCTCTGAGTAGCCGCAATGCACGTTTATCTGCCGAGGAACGCAAAAATGCTTTAAAAATTTCGCAAACATTATTTGAAAGTCGTACCTTTGCAGCCTCTCACACGGTTGCCGAGACTCGGAAGTTTGTGGAAGATGCCATTGCAGCCGCTCCCGGTTTGCGTCTGGAATACTTCGAACTGGTGGACGGTAACACGTTGCAGGGAATTGCCAATTGGGAAGACACGGCGTATGCCGTAGGTTGTATCACGGTGTTCTGTGGTGATGTCCGCCTGATTGATAATATTAAATATAAGTTTTGAGTTGACAAGGGAACAAGTTAGCCAAAAGATACGAGGGAGAGCTATGCAATTCCTTGTTGACTTGTCAACTGAAACCTTGTTTACTTTTAAAAACCTCATAACTATTAAAGAATATGATGATTGAAGTGCTGAAGTCGAAAATCCATTGCGCCCGTGTCACGGAAGCCAACCTCAATTATATGGGAAGCATTACGATTGACGAGGATTTACTGGATGCGGCCAATATGATTGCCGGTGAAAAAGTGTACATTGCCGACAACAATAATGGCGAGCGTTTTGAAACCTATATTATTAAAGGTGAACGCGGTTCGGGCAAGATTTGTCTGAACGGTGCGGCAGCCCGCAAGGTGCAGCCGGACGATATCATCATTATTATGTCGTATGCCTTGATGGACTTTGAAGAAGCCAAATCGTTCAAACCGTCGGTGATTTTTCCTGATCCGGCAACGAACAAAGTGGTGAAGTAATTCTTCATGAAATACAAAAAGAGGAAGCCCCGTCTGCAACTTTAGAATGCAGGCGGGGCTTCTCTTTTACTGAGGATGTGTATGGAATGATCCTTTAAAGAGGCATTCCGGTTGGAAACGATATTACTTGTTCCCATTCAAATCAAGCAATGTTTTGAGTGGGAACATTGCTTGTTTCCAGGTATAACATTGCTTGTTTTTCATTAGCGAAGGCGGTATAGGTCACGGTTCAGTGTGTATACCTTCAGGGTTTGTCCCAGCATGAGTTTTCCGGTCAGTCTTGCTTAAACCTTTAACCAGGCTGTTACTTCCCTGTTTTTATCCTTTCAGTTGTTCATTCATAGCGGCAGCAGCCTTTCGACCGTCGCCCATAGCCAGAATAACGGTAGCACCGCCACGGACAATATCACCTCCGGCATAAATGGTCGGTATGGACGATTGCATATTCTCGTTCACGGCAATTGTGCCTTTGCGTCCCATCTCCAGGCCTGGGATGGATGAAGGTACAATCGGGTTGGGAGATACACCTACGCTGACGATAGCCAGGTCAATATCAAGCGTTTCTGTTGCTCCCGGAATAGGAACAGGGCTACGGCGTCCGGAAGCATCCGGTTCACCAAGTTCCATTTTTTGCAGAATGACTTGTTTCACCTTTCCTTGTTCGTCGGCAATGTATTCTATCGGATTATGCAGTGTGAGGAATTCAACACCTTCTTCTTTGGCATGCTTTACCTCTTCGATGCGTGCGGGCATTTCCTCTTCGGAACGGCGATAGATGATTATGGCACGTTCGGCACCCAGGCGGCGTGCAGTACGCACAGAATCCATCGCTGTATTTCCGCCACCGATAACGGCTACGTTCTTTCCGAAAGGTACCGGGGTATCGGAGTCTTCGCTGGCGGCATCCATCAGGTTCACACGTGTCAGGTATTCATTGGATGACAGGATGTTGATGGAATTTTCTCCCGGAATATTCATAAAGTTAGGCAATCCGGCACCGGATGCCACGAATACTCCTTTGAAACCTTCTTCTTCCAACTGTTCCACGCTGATGGTCTTACCGATGATGCAATCCTTAATGAAGTTAACCCCCATCTTGGCAAGGTTGTCGATTTCTACATCTACCACCTTGTTCGGCAGACGGAATTCGGGAATACCATATTTCAATACGCCTCCGATTTCATGCAGAGCTTCGAAAACGGTAACATCATAACCATATTTCGCCATATCTCCTGCAAAGGAAAGACCGGCTGGCCCGGAACCGATGACGGCAATCTTGATACCGTTCTTTTCTTTGATTTCCGGAACGGAGATTTGTCCGCTTTCGCGTTCATAGTCGGCGGCGAATCGCTCCAGATAGCCGATAGCTACCGGTTGTTCTTTCATCTTCAAGTGGATACATTTAGATTCGCACTGTTTTTCCTGCGGGCAAACACGGCCACAAACGGCAGGCAGGGCACTGGTTTCTTTCAGTGTCTTGGCAGCTTCGAGAATTTCTCCGCGTTCGATGTTCTTGATGAAGCGGGGAATGTCGATACCTACGGGGCAGCCTTCCATACAACCCGGATTGGCGCAGTCCAGACAGCGTTTTGCCTCTGTCAATGCCTGTTCTTCAGTCAGCCCTTGGTTCACTTCTTCCTTGCGGCTGTGTGAGCGGTACTCCGGATCGAGCTCGTTCATCTCAACGCGCGGAATGGCGGTACGCTCTTTGGGCTTCATGGCTTTACGAAGTTCCAGACGCCATGCAGCATTGCGGCTTTTCTCGTCTGTCACTTCTGTAGCTTCCGGCATGGCTTTGCATGCTTCGTCTTCTTCAAGTTTATGCATTTCTTCGCGTTCGATGCTTTTGAAAGCACCCATGCGTTTCAGCATTTCGTCAAAGTCTACTTGGTGGCCGTCAAATTCCGGTCCGTCTACACAGACAAACTTGGTTTTTCCGCCGATAGTGATGCGGCAGGCACCGCACATACCGGTACCGTCCACCATAATGGTGTTCAGTGAAACGTCTGTCGGAATCTCATATTTTTTAGTCAGCAAACAAACAAATTTCATCATGATTGCAGGACCGATGGCAAAGCACTTGTCCACTTTCTCCCGTTTAATGACTTCCTCCACACCTTCTGTAACCAATCCTTTACGTCCGTAAGAACCGTCATCGGTCATGATGATAACTTCGTCTGCGCTTTCACGCATCTCTTTTTCAAGGATGATCAGTTCTTTGCTGCGTCCGGCAAGTACGGCAATAACGCGGTTTCCGGCAGCCTTCAAAGCTTGTACGATAGGAAGCATGGGGGCTACACCTACGCCACCACCTGCGCAAACCACTGTTCCGAAGTTTTCAATGTGAGTAGCCTGTCCCAACGGGCCCACCACATCGGTGATGTAGTCGCCCTCATTCAGTTCGCAAAGGCGGGTAGAGGAGAGTCCTACTTCCTGTACTACCAAAGTGATAGTGCCGCGTGTAGTGTCTGCCGCAGCAATTGTCAGCGGCATGCGTTCACCCTTTTCGCCTACACGTACAATGACGAAGTGTCCTGCCTTGCGTGAACGGGCAATCAAAGGTGCTTCAATCTCCAGTTTAAAAACCTTCTCCGAAAAATGTTCTTTGCTAATGATTTTGTTCATTATCTAATAATTTTGTTGGTATAATTACGTAATTACTTTCAGATTGTTACGGTTTGCAAAGATACGGGTTATTTGGTAAAAACAAAGAAAGTTAGGGGTAAAAAAGAGAAGGGAATGGGTAAAGAGAAGGGTGGAGGTAGAGAGAAGGGAAGAGGTAAGGGCATAAGCGGGTGATGATGGACAGTGCCATTTTTAACCAATTTATCGCTATATTTGAAAGCAGGATTCAAGTATAAAACCTGAATCCTGAAGTTTTCTATTTACATAAAATGATGGACAGTGCCTATAAAGCATTGTATTTATATAAAGTTAGACTATCATTGAAGATTAGTCAATCATCTCAAATCCCGTATATGGAACCAGTGCTTTCGGAATACGGATACCTTCCGAAGTCTGGTTGTTTTCCAGCAGGGCTGCAACGATGCGCGGCAATGCAAGGGCAGAACCATTCAAGGTATGGCAGAGTTCAGTTTTCTTTTCTCCACTGCGATAGCGGCATTTTAAGCGGTTGGCCTGATAGGTATCGAAGTTGGATACGGAGCTTACTTCCAACCAACGCTTCTGTGCTTCGGAATACACCTCGAAGTCAAAGCAAAGTGCGGCTGTAAAGCTCATGTCACCACCACAGAGGCGAAGGATACGATACGGCAGTTCCAGTTTCTGCAACAGACCTTCCACATGATCCAACATCTCTTTGTGAGATTGTCTGGAGTGTTCCGGCTTGTCTATGCGCACCAATTCCACTTTAGAGAACTCATGCAGACGGTTCAGGCCGCGCACGTCCTTGCCGTAAGAGCCAGCCTCGCGACGGAAACATTGCGTATATGCACAATTTTTGATAGGAAGTTGTTTCTCTTCCAGAATCACATCGCGATAGATATTCGTAACAGGCACTTCGGCCGTCGGGATAAGATATAGATCGTCCACTTCGCAATGATACATCTGACCTTCTTTGTCGGGTAACTGACCTGTTCCGTAACCGGAAGCGGCATTTACCACTGTCGGAGGCATGATTTCCACATAACCTGCTTTACGGGCTTCATCCAGGAAGAAGTTGATCAGGGCACGCTGCAATTGTGCACCTTTTCCTTTGTAAACCGGGAAACCAGCTCCTGTTATCTTCACGCCCAGGTCGAAATCAATCAAATCATATTTCTTTGCCAGTTCCCAGTGGGGCAGTGCATCTTTGGGAAGTTCAGTTTCCATGCCTCCCATTTTCTCAACCACATTGTCTTCGGCGCCTACACCTTCGGGCACTTCATCATAAGGTACGTTCGGAATGGTATAGAGCAGGTTCTGCATATCTTCGGCTGCCTGGTCCATTTCGGCTTGCAACGTCTTGTTGGTCTCCTTCAGTTCGGCTACACGGCTTTTGGCTACTTCGGCTTCCTCTTTCTTTCCTTCTTTCATCAGTTGTCCGATGGATTTGGAGATTGAGTTAACTTCGGCGAGGTTGTTATCTAATACAGACTGTGTACTACGTCTTTTGTCGTTGAAGGCAATTACTTGTTCTATTGTTTCTTTAGCATTTTTGAAATGCTTTTTCTCCAGTCCGCGGACCACCGCGTCTGTGTTTTCTGTAATTTGTTTGATGGTAAGCATATCTTGATACTTCGTTTTGATTAAAATCTTGATTTGAGAGCACAAAGATAGTGTAAATCAGAAGTAATACAAAAAAGAAACTTGCTTATTTTAGTATTGTCGGGATGTGTTCTATCTTATTTGAAAGATGTGTAAAAGCGGAATTTGTCTTAAAAAGAAAGGGATGTAATCTCTATGGATTACATCCCTCTTCTTTATTTCTTGTTCGGATACTTACGCTTCTGCACTTTCAGCTGGGATTACAGATACATAGCGTCTGTCTTCCTTGCTTACTTTGAACTGTACAGTTCCGTCTACTAAAGCGAAAAGAGTGTGGTCTTTACCCATACCGATGTTATTGCCCGGATGGAATTCAGTACCTCTTTGACGAACGATGATGTTACCAGCTTTGCAAACTTCGCCACCAAATATCTTAACGCCTAATCTCTTGCTCTGTGATTCGCGGCCGTTCTTAGAACTACCGACACCTTTTTTATGTGCCATTTCTTCTTACTGTTTTAATTGATTAAGCTACTACTTCTGTAATTGTTAACTCTGTGAATTGTTGACGGTGACCGTTCAACTTACGATAACCTTTTCTTCTTTTCTTGTGGAAAACAAGAACTTTATCGCCTTTTACCATGTTTGATACGACCTGGCAAACAACCTTTGCACCCTCTACTGTGGGAGCACCTACGGTGATGTTGCCGTCTTTGTCTACCAAAAGAACCTTGTCAAACTCTACTGTTGCACCGTTTTCTGCATTCTGGATGTGGTGTACAAACAGCTTTTTGCCAGCTTCTGCTTTGAATTGCTGACCGTTGATTTCTACAATTGCGTACATTTCTTATATATAATGTATAAGTTAGCTCCGTCGGGTGGTCTCTAATCACTTAGAAAGCACTTTGTCGAACCCGGTGCGGAATAATCGGGCACAAAAGTACTCCTTTTCTTCGGAACAGGCAAATGTTTCTTCTTCTTTTTTTTGAGTGTCTTAAAATTCTCTTTCTTGAAAATGAGAAGGATGTAAGCGGATTTTATGTTATTGTAAGCGACAGATTCTAAAGTATATGATGAACTGATCTCAAAGATACAAGAAATAGTTTGTAGGCATCCCGACTGAATAGAGCATAAAGTTCATTCTGCTTTTTTAGGGATATTCTTGTTTTGTATGATTAATAATATCTATATTTGCCCTCGGATTCAATAATCCGGCTTTCGGGTGCTTCGCGATATGTCTTATCGAACGAGGTGAAAAGGGAATCAGGTGTAAATCCTGAACAGACCCACTGCTGTGAGCTTCATTGAACTTTCCGGATAAACTCTACAATCGTCCACTGTCCGTATGGGATGGGAAGGACTTCCGGAAGGGAAGCGAGTCAGAAGACCTGCCTGCAAAGTTTGCAATCTACGGTTTCGGGGGAAAAGAAACGTGGGAGATTAACAATGCTTCAATTCATATTGCTACCAATATGGGTGGTGGTCACTGTTCGGACCTTACTCCTCGAAACATAAAAATAATATTGCGTATGCAGAGAAAATGCGTTTTGAGGTTGTTTGGTGCACTGTTGGTGCTGTCACTGTCCGCTTGCGAATATGAAGATGATTTTCCGGCCGGTGTGGGTGAAGGTAATATTGAAGCGATTGTGTTGAACGAAGGGCGGATAGGTACCAACATGGGAGCCATATCGGTGTTGTATCGTAACGGGATGGTGAGTCCCGACGTTTTCCGTGTTGTGAACAATCGTCCGTTGGGAGATGTGGCGCAATCCATTACGATGATTAACGGGAAGTATTTCGTCACCTTGAACAACTCTAAGAAAATCGAGATTGTAAATCCCAGTACCTTCAAATCCGAAGGTACGATCCTCTATACACAGGCAGGATTGCCGCGTCAGATCGTGTCAGTATCAGATACTACAGCCATTGTTTCCGATCTTTTAAGTAATAATGTGTCCGGCACGGATTTGCCCGGCCAGTTGGTGCGAATCCGTACTGTGCCGCCTTATGGCGCTCCGCTGGAATATATTGTCATCAGGAAATGGGTGGAATATATGGAAGTGGCAGACAATAAACTGTTTGGCATGTCGGCAAAGGGATTGTACGTGTTCGACCTGGACAATATAAACCAGGAAGGAAGCCGCATGATAGAAGACGTTTATAATGAGGAAACCACCAAAACTTGTAAGCTACTGAAAGATAAGAACGGCAGGCTGTGGGCTTTGATGAACGAACGGGATAAAGGCAAACTCACTGCCGTGCTGCTGAAGTGCATTGACCCGGAAACGGAAAAAGTGCTGGCTGTCTACCGGCTTCCTTTTGTCAGCAAGAGCGAGGCGAAAGAGGGGGACGTTGTAGGGACGGTCAGCTATAACCGTACGGATATGGATGCCACTAAAACATTGATTTACTTTAGTGTACGGACTTGCAAACCGGGACGTCCGAACGAATCACAGCAAAGTATTTATACGCTGGATACGGACGACGGTACTTTCAGGCTGCATCGTCACGTGCCGGGTGTGGACATGATGTATGGTTGTGGGGTAAGTCCGCAGGGTGAGGTCTATATCTGCGATTGCCTGGATTACTCGGCACAGCGCGGTTATATCCGCCATTACAAAGAGAGCGGGAATATCGAAAGCTATCGTGTCGGTGTCTATCCCAGTCAGGTCTATTTTCCGGAATCCGTTGAACTACAATAATCTATGTATATGAGAAGGCTGTTTTCCCTGATGGTGGTCCTCTTGTGTTTGCCGGCTACTGATGTCGTAGCCCAGAAGAAGGATACGGTTGCATTTCGTCTGAATTTGGATGAGGTGGAGATTGTAGCCCGCCGGATCAGTCATGCTAACGAAGCGAATGCCGGTGCGAAGGTGGCGCGCATCGATCCTGAATTGTTGCAAATCAATAAAACGCGCTCGTTCTCCGAATTGCTGACTGATAACTCCGCTACCTACATCAAGAGTCTTGGCACGGGAGCGCTGTCTACAGCTTCTTTTCGTGGAGGAAGTGCCGCACAGACGCGGGTCAACTGGAACGGAGTCAACATCACGCCGCCTATGTCCGGAGTATTTGATTTTTCGCAATTCCCGGTCTTTTTTGCCGACAATGTGAATCTTTATTATGGGAGTAGCCATGTGAAAAGCGGTACGGGTGCTGTGGGGGGCAGTGTGAACATATTCAACGACCCGGAGTGGGGCAAAGGACTTACGGGAAAGTGCTTCGGTGAGTATGGCTCTTACAACACTTATACCGGAGGGGCGCAGATTAATTCGGGGGGCAAGCGTGTGGCTTCGAAAACACGCCTGTTTTATCAGCACTCTGATAATGACTATACCTATATAAATAAGGTGCTCACTAACGAAGCCTTCAAGGAGAAGCGCCAGGATGCCGACTATTCGCAATGGGGAGCTATGCAGGAAGGTTATTTCAAATTGAACCGGCATGCGCAACTGATTGCTATCGGCTGGTTGCAGCAGGGGAAGCGGATGTTGCCCCAGCCGTTGGGCATTGTGAGCAAGACGCACGAGCGGCAGCACGAGACGAACATTCGCGGATATGTGGGTTTCGACTATGTGGGCGGCATACACGAACTGCATGTAAAAGGCGCGTGGCTCTATTATCGTTTGAAGTATGATAAATGGTTCGATGGCGGTCTGTTCGATCCGGAAGGTAACGTCAACTCCTCGCACACTTGGCAGGGCGTTGCCGACTATTCGTGTGCACCCATTGACGAACTGGTGTTGAATACTACGCTTACCTATACGCACGATCTGGTCAATGTTAGCAGTTATATTGATGTGGATTCGGCAAAGTATCTGATAGACGGTACGTATTATAGCATACCGGTGCCCGAACCACCGCTGAAGCATCGCCGTAATGTGCTGTCGTGGCAGGCTTCGGCCAACTGGACCCCGTTGTCGTGGCTGCAATTGCACGGTCAGTATATGTTCGAGCAGAACAACGGCCGGAATGTTTCTACCTGGTCGGCAGGTTTTGCCACCAATTTCTTTGACAAGACTTTCTACATAAAAGGAAGTATGTCATACAATTACCGCTTTCCCAGCATGAACGACCTCTATTGGCGTCCCGGCGGTAATCCGGATGTGAAGCCCGAAGACGGGTATTCCTACGATGCAGCCGTCGGATACAAGAACGAACTGACTTCCTGGATGACACTGAGTGCCGAAGTGTCCGGTTATCTGATGCATATAGACAACTGGATTCTGTGGCTTCCCAAAGACGGTAACCAGTGGATATGGACACCTCAGAACAAACGTAACGTGCTTTCTGCGGGGGCGGAGTTTACGGGTAAGATGCTGTTGAGTTTCGGAGATTTCAAGACCACGCTTTCCGGCAATTTCAGTTGGGCGCGTTCGCGCACGCGAAAGAAGCAGCATGAGGATGATAACTCCTATATGAGGCAGATTCCTTATGTGCCCGAACTGAAATGGAACGCGCGTCTGGCGTTCGATTATAAGAATGTTTTCTGCTCGTGGCAGACCACTTATATAGGCAAGCGCTATGTCACTACCGATGAATCCTATTCAACCCGTCCCTATACGATTCACAACTTGCTGGCGGGATATTTGTGGAAGCTGAAGGAGGGCAGGCAGATAACTTCTCAGGTACGTGTGGATAACATTCTGAATACGTATTATGAATCGACCCAATACTATCCGATGCCTTTGCGCAATGTGTTGTGCTCGTTGATGTTTGAGTTTTAATTTCTAATTTTTAATATAGTAACAATGAAAAAGAACATTATTTATTTTTTGTCGTGTTTGGTCCTCGCAGTAGGACTGGTGTCTTGTAGTGATGATGATAAAGAGCCATTGCCGCTCCTGTCGGTTTTGATAGAAGGTGGCGAGACGCAGGAGATTGTGCAAGGAGGTACGCTTAGTTTGAAAGCTGAAGTCGAAGGAAGTTCCGCAGTGGAATATGTCTGGAAGTTGAACGGGAAGGAGGTTTCTACAGCTTCTACTTACGATTTTACTGCTACCGGGCTTGGAACTTATGACGTTCAGCTGACTGTTTCGAATTCTGAACAGGGCGAGGCTTCTGCCAAAGTAACTGTCGATGTATATGGAAAGTATAAATACGGAACCTTTATCCTGAATGAAGGCTCTGCCTGGGGAGGTGATAAAGGTGGATATCTGATATTTATAAGTCCTGAGGGGGAACTCGTGAATAAGGCTTTTCAGAAAGAGAATAACGGGGCATGGTTGGGAAGTGTTCCGCAGGATTTGTTTATTGCTAACAACAAAATGTACATTGTTTCTCAGAATGGAGGCAACGAGGGCGGTTTCCTGACGATTGTCAATGCGGAAACGCTGAAACTGGAAACTGCGTATGGCGATGAATTGAAAGGTAAACTCAGTAGTCCTACGCATGTAGCCGTGTTGAGTGATGATAATGTTTATCTGCGTGATAATGCAGGTATCAGTCTGTTTCATCCTTCTACCGGAGAGACTGTTTTCATAGAGGGTACGAAAAGTGCCAGGAAGAATACGATGGCAGTTGTTGAAGGCAAGGTCTTTGCTTCTCAAAGTAAGAATCTTCTTGTGATAGAAGCCGGAAAAAATGAAGTGTCGGCAACGATTGAGTTTGACAGTAACATATCAGGTGTAGTGAAGTCATCGGATAACAATGTCTGGGTATCGGTGTCATCCGGCAAGATAGCCAAGGTCAATGCTAAGGATTATTCAATAATAAAAGAGAATGATTTGGCGGCTACCAATGCAGATGCCGCAAAAACGCTGTCGGCCTCGTTTGCAGCCGCTCCCAGCATAACGGCTAAAGGGGATACATTGTATATGAGTGCCCTTTCTACCAAAATCTACCGCCATATCTTCAGTACGAATGAGACCAAGTTTATGGTGGATGCCAAAGATATGGTAGAGAATGCTAACATCATTTATAATACGGTTGCTGTTGATCCCGTGACGGAAGGAGTGTATTTTAATACAATAAAGAGCTATGCAGATGTAGATATCAATCAGATTAGCATTTTTGACTTTAGTGGCGATACTCCCGCATTTAAAGCGATTTATAATGATTGCACGAAATATCCGGCCGGGACATTCTTCACATCTAACTTTAAATAAGAATGAAAAAGAGACTTGTTTATTTATTATCATGCCTTGTTCTTATAACAGGACTGGGAGCTTGTAGTGATGATTCTGATGAAAATGCTTTGCCGTTGTCAGTATCCGTCGTGAATGGTGACAAGCAGGATATTGCGCTTGGAAATACTCTTGCCTTGGAGGCGAAAGTGGAAAATGGTGGAAATGCCCGTTATGAGTGGTTGTTGGACGGTGAAAAAGTATCGACCGGACTGAAATATACTTTTGCTCCGGCGAAAGCGGGAACTTATGAAATAAAATTCACGGTTTATACCGATAAAGAAGAAGCTTCCGCTTCTGTCATGGTGAATGTGTATATGGCTTATTCGGCAGTGAAGTCTATGGACGATATTCTGTTCTGGACAGGAGAAGGTGAATGCCGGTCAGCATTAGCTGTGCAATGGATAAGTGGCGATGAATGGGAGAGTCCGGTGAAAGATAATGTTCATTTGCTGAGTTGGGGATATCGTTGGAAAGCGAGCGACCAGCCTACCGGACATCAGATGATACTGGCCATAGCTAAAGCTGATCCTCGCTTTTTTGTATTGGTAGGACCGGGATTTAGTTCTGACAGCCAGTCTATCCGCGGCTTCGGTTATGATGCCAATGGTGATGGACACTTCTCGATAAAGCATGTGACGACCTCCGTGACATATGATGCATCCGATTTTGTGGACGGAGTCATTGCGTTGACCGGTGATGATTCGGGAGACGGGTATGTATCAGCCGATCCGGCCGATTATTGGGTAGGAGGTTGGTATGAAGGCTATTGCTCGTATTTTCTTGGGGCTGATGGTCAGAATGTTCCTGAGTCATTTGATTATTCCCCGTATATGGCCGGTCTGCGGCAGTTGACTCAAAACAGTTGGGATGCCTGGACGTATTCTTCTATTAATTCCGCAGGGCAAAATACTTATCCTTTTGCCGGATGGATGGTAAGTGCAGTTGCCAATCCGAATTGATATTTTAGACACGGATTCCACGGTTTCTTGATTATTGTTCCTGTTCAAGCCAACAGTGCAATCCGTGTCTAAGTATATTCATGACTGCTCCGAAAAGAGTCTTTCGTCCGTTGGTGGAGACCGCTTTCGTACAGTCGATTATAAGCTTAAAGATAAATTACCACCCGCTTTTGTCCGAAGATTTTAATTTCTCGAAAAAAAGAAGGAAATGAAAGGTTGCAATGCTTTGTATCTCAGTAGTTTAATAGGCGTGCATATAATATGACGACCGAGGCACCCTCATATGACGACTGAGATAGCCTCGCATAACGACTGAGGCTGCCTGAGATAACGACTGAGGGTACCTCAGATGACGTGTCTGGTCAGATGTAAATATAGAAGATAAACTTCAAGTATCGGTTTAACTCATATCCGCCCAGAAAGCCAGGGGAGTTAGGACGCCCGATATTACAGGAATGATTTTAATATATAGACTGCCGCAATCAGCAGGCCAACTGCTATGACGGCAAAGAGCACAACCAATATCAGACTGTAGAAGAACATGAGTAGTGTAGTCCAGAAACTTCTCCACCAAGTGTGGCCATACAATTGTTTGTAATCTAAGCAGAAGAGCGCAAAGATCACGAATATCGGTAATTCATATAAATCGTCAACCGCAGCACTGCCATTGAAAGGGAGCACGATGATGCTGAGCAGGAGTATCTGGCAAGCGATATAGGCCTGCATGAATACATGCTCTGTCAGATTATAATGTATCTTATTCTTCTTGCGGCGGAAAGCCATCAGCGTTGCCAAGGCAAAAAGAGGTAGTGTGGCTATGATGCGAAAGGCCTTATTACCATGTCCCCAGCTTTGCAATAGATTCCACACTTTTTCGAGGAAAGGAGTGTTCTGAATAACTTTCTCAAGTTTATTGCTCACTGATAGGCTGCTGTTCACGAAATCTTCTATGAGGTCTTCACTGTCATCATTGTCTGTCTTGATGTCGGTATCAGGCTTCTTGGTGGTATTTTCCGCTTCCAGCTTTTTCAGGCTTTGGTCTATGTTTTCTATGGTTTGGCCAAGGATTTCTTTTGTAGTGGGGTCCTTTGCTTGTTCTATCTGTTGTTGCAAATGATTACGCGTAGCAATGATTTTTTGCTGTTGGGTTTCCGGATAGTTTTTCTCTGTTTCTTTCAAAGCATCGGGGTCCACCAGTTGCACAGTCATGATATAGAGGGCAGCCAGTACGAATAAGGTCTGGAAAGGACGGAAGTAGAGTATCCGTTTTCCGGCAATGAAGTCTTTTATCATATATCCCGGACGGTAGAGTAAGTCAAGCAGGGTGCGCCCGAAGCCATTATCGATGTTGGTAAAACCTCCCATGATGTTTCTGAAAGCGTTGCTGAGATGATAGCGGGGGGTATTGCGGCTTTGTCCGCAACGGTTACAGTAACTGCCGTTATAGACGGTTCCGCAATTCAGGCAGGTATTACTTTCTTGGCTGGCCGCCGGTATTTGTTTTCCGCCTATCATCTTGATATGGAGAGCGCGAAGCCGTACCTTGCAGGGAGTCCACCAAGGGGAGATGAAATCTAGTACACGGTCGGGAACAATCCGGCGTACTGTAAGGATATACCAGAAAACCAGTAAGAAAATCAACAGTAAGACATTGCTGTCTTTGCCTTCTTCAAAGGATAGCCACAGCAATATTGCCAGGATTGATATCTGCCAGATGTTTATCATCTTCTTTCTGCGCGGAGCGGGAAGCATGGGAGGAACCGTAACAGAAGATGAATCGGCAACCGGATGCGGAGATGCTGTTTTATCGGTGACGGGATGTTGGTTATTAGCCGGTTGTTTGTCATTGGCAGGTCGTTCATCGCCTTCCAGTAATTCTTCCAGCGAATTCATGATCTTCCAGTGCGGGTATTTACTTAATTCTTCGGCAGTGGTCACTCCATGTGTGACACCGGCAAAGCTTACTCCGGCAGCTTTGGCTGTAGCGGCATCTATGGTACTGTCACCTATATAGAGGGTTTCCGCTTTGGTGGCATGCAACTCTTTTATGGCAAATAGCAGGCCTTCGGGCGAGGGCTTGGCGGTCTTTACATCTTCTCCGCCAACAATGATATTGAAGAAATTACCGGGAAAATGCAAGTCAAGCAGTTCTTTGATTCGGAAACGGTATTTGGTGGAGATGATGCCGATGAAGGCGCCTGCATCTTTCAGTGCGAGCAGTACGGACTTAGTTTCAAGGAAGAGCACCGTATTTATCGTCATGTGTGTATCCGCCTCTTTTCTGTATTCGTTTTTGAAACTTTCCAGTTGGTCGGCATCTGTCACGCCGGTCAGGATAGAAAAAGATTCTTCCAAGGTCTTTCCGATGGTGCGTTTGATGGCTTCATCGGTCACGTCGTTATAACCGTGTTGGTTGAGCACGTTGCGGAAGCAAGTGACGATGCCGCGAGAAGAGTCTGCGAGCGTGTAATCAAAGTCAAAGAGATAAGTTGTGTAACTCATTGTCGCTTTTTTTGGCAAAGATAAGGATAAAAATGAGAATGAGAGCCGATAAACACAAGAAGGTTGTCCACACCCCTCCACACCCGCTCCATATCTGCTCCACACCTGCTCCACTATTCCCGTCCCCGTATGGAGTGGAGAAAGAGTGGACCTGATATGGACGTGAGCAATCGGTGAGGTTTGCCGTTTATATGTATTTTCACCAATAAAGTTATGGCTTTGTCGGATATTTGTATTATTTTTGTTCATCTGAATCACTCTTTTATCGAAGAAGACTAAGTGTTTTCTTGTATTGGGTTGTTTAATAAGCACGTTAACTATATGATATTATGAAATTATTGAAATCTTGTTGTTTATTTGCAGCTCTTTTCTTTCTTTCAGCATGTGTATCCAGGCAGGCTAATGTCGGGGGTGAATCCTATGCAGAGTATGTCAATCCTTTTATTGGTACTGACTTCACCGGAAATACATATCCCGGTGCCCAGGCTCCGTTTGGCATGGTGCAGCTAAGTCCCGATAACGGTCTTCCGGGATGGGACCGTATCTCCGGCTATTTTTATCCGGACAGCACCATTGCCGGTTTCAGCCATACCCATCTTTCGGGTACGGGAGCCGGTGACTTATATGACATTTCTTTTATGCCGGTCACGTTACCTTATAAAGAAGCGGAGGCTCCGTTGGGCATACATTCCCTGTTTTCCCATTCCGATGAGTCGGCGAGCGCCGGATACTATCAGGTCAGGCTGAAAGACTATGACATTAATGTGGAACTGACGGCTACCGAACGTTGCGGTATTCAGCGTTACACTTTCCCCGAAGCGGATGCCGCCATATTCCTCAATTTGCGTAAAGCCATGAACTGGGACTTTACGAATGATACACATATAGAAGTTATTGACTCCGTAACCATCCAGGGATATCGTTTCTCTGACGGCTGGGCACGCGATCAGCATATTTATTTCCGTACTCGTTTTTCCAAACCGTTTGCGGCCGTGCAGCTGGATACTGCCGCCGTTATTAAGGACGGCAAGCAGATTGGCACATCCTCCATTGCCCGTTTTGATTTCCATACGGAAGCCAACGAACAGATTCTTGTTACCACAGCCATCTCCGGCGTGAGTATGGAAGGTACGGCACGTAATCTTGCCGCCGAAGCACCGGATGATGATTTTGATAAATATCTGTCGGCTGCCCGGAAGAACTGGAACGAGCAACTCTCCAAAGTGGAAATCAAGTGCGATAACCATGACGAGAAAGTCAAATTCTATACAGCCCTTTACCATTCTATGCTGGCTCCCACCGTTTATAGCGATGTGGACGGGGCTTACTACGGTCCTGACAAGAAAGTGCATCAGGCAGACGGGTGGACGAACTACAGTACATTCTCATTGTGGGATACCTATCGCGCAGCCCATCCTCTTTATACCTATATAGAACCTGCCCGCGTCAACGATATGGTGAAGTCCTTCATTGCTTTCTATGAACAGAACGGTCGCCTTCCTGTATGGAATTTCTATGGCAGTGAGACGGATATGATGATAGGCTATCATGCCGTGCCTGTTATTGTAGACGCCTATTTAAAAGGAATAGGGGATTTCGATTCTGAGAAAGCGTTGGCTGCTTGTGTGGCTACCGCCAATATTGATGAATATCGTGGGATAGGATTGTATAAGAAGTATGGCTATGTGCCTTATGATGTGACAGACCATTATAATTCGGAAAACTGGTCTCTGTCTAAAACACTGGAATATGCTTATGATGATTATTGCATCGCCCGTATGGCCGGGAAATTAGGTGAGAAAGAGACGGCGGCTGAATTTTATAAACGTTCTCAGAACTACAGGAATGTATATAATCCTCAAACTACTTTTATGCAGCCTCGTAATAACAAAGGACATTTTATAGAAGGGTTCAGCCCGGACGATTATACTCCGCATATTTGCGAAAGCAATGGCTGGCAATACTTCTGGTCGGTGCAGCAGGACATTGACGGCCTGATAGAGTTGGCGGGAGGCAAGGAAAGATTTGCCCAGAAGCTGGATAGCATGTTTACCTATAACCCCTCTACCGATGATGAATTGCCCATTTTCAGTACGGGAATGATCGGGCAATATGCGCATGGAAACGAACCGAGCCATCATGTCATTTATCTCTTCAATGCTGTGGGACAGCCCTGGAAGACTCAGAAATATGCAGCCGAAGTGATGCATGAACTTTACAGGAATACCCCTGACGGTTTGTGTGGAAATGAAGACTGCGGCCAGATGTCTGCCTGGTATGTGTTTGGCGCGATGGGCTTCTATCCGGTAGACCCGATTAGCGGCAGATATGAGATAGGGACTCCCATGTATCCTGAAATGAAGATGCATCTGGCTAACGGTAAAACATTTACAGTGCTGGCTCCGGCTGTCAGCAAAGAGAATATCTATATCCAGTCGGTGAAAATAGATGGGAAACCCTATGATAAAAGCTATATCACACATGAGCAGATAATGAACGGCAGTGTCCTTGAATTTGAGATGGGAGACAAGCCGGGGAAGGTGTGGTATTGTAATTAACGTGAGATTATGAGTGAAAACTTTGACCAGACTTATAAACTCCTTTTCCGTAAGTACTACGCCAATCTGCTTTTCTACGCTACGCGCATCGTAGGTGAAGAAGAGGCGGAAGACGTAGTACAGGATGTATTTGTAGAGTTGTGGCGACGGAAAGATACGGTGACGGTAGGAGAGCAGATACAGGCATTCCTGTATCGGGCGGTGTATACCCGTGCTTTGAATGTACTGAAGCACCGGGAGATTAAGAATAGTTATGAAGCTATCGTGACGGAGATTCACAAAAAGAGGACTGAATTCTATCAGCCGGATAGCAATGACGTGGTGAAGCGGATAGAAGACCGGGAACTCAGGAGAAAACTTTCTGAGGCGATTAATGAATTGCCGGATAAGTGCAAGATGGTCTTTAAGCTTAGTTATCTGCATGATATGAAGAATAAAGAGATTGCAGAAACGATGGGGATATCGTTGCGGACAGTGGAAGCTCATATGTATAAAGCTTTGAAGTTTCTGCGTGAAAGGTTGGGCTATCTGAACTTCATGTTAGTCCTGATTTTATTAAGTAAGGTATAAGTGTTTTTATCGGAATGATTGTTTTATTAGTATGATGAAGGAAGGAATAAATAAGTTAGATGAAGAATTGATGGCAAAATTCCTTATGGGGGAATGTTCTGAAGAAGAACTCCATAAGGTAAATATATGGCTGGACGAATCAGGCGAGAACGCGCGTGAATTGTTCAGGGCAGAACAAATATATCATCTGGGAAGAAGTGAAGAATTTGCGGATGAGAAGAAAATAGAAAGAGCGGAGAAACAGTTGTCTAAACGCTTGAAACAGGAAGAGACAAGGCGGTATAAGATGCGGAGAATGAATACCTGGATGCGGTATGCCGCTATGTTTATAGGTATCTTTTTTATATCCGGTCTGAGTTACTATATTTATCAGTCGCAGAGTGAGACGGATGACCTGGTGGCTGTCATCGCTACGGACAAGGTGAAAGAACTGATGCTGCCCGATGGCACTAAAGTCTGGCTGAACAAACATACTACTTTGAAATATCCGCGTGAATTCTCTGAGAAGGGAAGGAATGTGTATATGGAAGGGGAAGCCTATTTCGAGGTGAAGAGAAATACGGAGAAACCTTTTATAGTACGGAGTGAGGCAATGCAAGTCAGAGTACTGGGAACCGTCTTTAATCTGAAGAGTGACAAGAACAATCCTCTGGCAGTAGCCACACTGGTAAAGGGAGAGATCGAGGTAAAAGGCAACCATGATGAAGGAATGATTGTCCTGTCTCCGGGGCAGAAGGCTGAACTGAATGGCATGACCCGTCGCCTGGTAGTGAAACAAGTGGATACAAGTATTGAAAACTGGCATAATAATCAGTTTGTGTTCGAGAAAGCCGATATATTCACGATTGCCCGGACACTTGAGAGTTCGTACGGAGTGAAGATTATTCTGGCTCCTGATGTGGATTCGATGAAGACGTATACCGGTGCACTGAAAAAGAAAAACACTGTGGAGGAAGTGCTGAACTCAGTTAAGAACGTAATACCTATTGAATATAAGATAGTGGGGAACAGCGTCTTCCTGTCTTCAAAGAAATAGCTCGTTTGAGACGGCATTATATCTAAAACCTGACAACTCAATAATTATTGTAATATCATGAAGAACCTTTTTTTATCGATCAGCTTTTTGTGCTGTGCTCTTTGGGGGCAGGCTAAAGATTTTACGCAATACGTCAGTCCATTGATGGGCACGTTGTCTACCTTCGAACTATCTACGGGCAACACCTATCCGGCCATCGCACGTCCTTGGGGTATGAACTTCTGGACTCCGCAGACGGGAAAAATGGGGGATGGTTGGCAGTATGTGTATACCGCCAATAAGATCCGCGGTTTCAAGCAGACTCACCAGCCCAGTCCCTGGATAAACGATTACGGTCAGTTCTCCATCATGCCGGTGGTGGGCAAACCGGAATTTGATGAAGACAAGCGTGCCAGCTGGTTCTCTCATAAGGGAGAAGTGGCGTTGCCTCATTATTATAAGGTATATCTGGCGGAACATGATGTCGTGACGGAGTTTACTCCCACTGAACGTGCCGTGCTGTTCCGTTTCACTTTCCCCGAGAACGACCATTCATACATTGTGGTGGATGCTTTTGATAAAGGTTCTTATATCAAGATTATTCCCGAGCAAAACAAAATCATCGGATACACTACCCGCAATAGTGGCGGAGTTCCCGATAACTTCAAAAGTTATTTCGTTGTAGAATTCGACAAACCCTTCACTTACAAGGCTTCTGTTGCCGATGGCAATATACTCGAAAATCAGGATGAGCAGACTGCCGGACATGCAGGTGCGATCATCGGTTTCAAGACCCGCAAAGGAGAAATCGTTCATGCCCGCGTAGCTTCTTCCTTTATCAGTTTTGAACAAGCCGGCCGGAACCTCAAAGAACTGGGTAATGACAGTTTTGAGTCTTTGGTTCAGAAAGGGCAGGATGCTTGGAACCAAGTGCTGGGAAAAATAGAGGTGGACGGTGGTAACCTCGACCAGTATCGTACATTCTATTCTTGTCTGTACCGTTCCGTCCTTTTCCCCCGCTCTTTTTATGAATTCGACGAAGCCGGTGCTCCTGTGCATTACAGCCCTTACAACGGACAGGTTCTTCCTGGGTATATGTATACCGATACCGGTTTCTGGGATACTTTCCGTTGCCTGTTCCCCTTCCTTAACCTGATGTACCCGTCGGTGAACAAGCAGATTCAGGAAGGACTTATCAACACTTATAAAGAAAGTGGTTTCTTTCCCGAATGGGCCAGTCCGGGACATCGCGGCTGCATGATTGGCAATAACTCGGCCTCCGTGCTTGCCGACGCTTATCTGAAAGGTGTCAAAGTGGATGATGTAAACACTTTATACGAAGGCCTTATTCACGGGACTAAGAATGTGCATCCCGAAGTATCTTCTACCGGCCGCCTCGGTCATGAATATTATAACGAGCTGGGCTATGTTCCTTATGACGTGAAAATCAACGAGAATGCTGCCCGCACATTAGAGTATGCTTATGATGACTGGTGTATTTATCAGATGGCTAAGGCTTTGGACCGTCCGAAGAAAGAGCTGAAACTCTTTGCTAACCGTGCCATGAACTATAAGAATGTATTCGATAAAGAAAGTCTGTTGATGCGTGGCCGTAATAAAGACGGGCAGTTCCAGTCTCCTTTCTCACCGTTGAAGTGGGGCGATGCCTTTACGGAAGGAAACAGTTGGCATTATTCCTGGTCCGTATTCCACGATCCGCAAGGATTGATTGACTTGATGGGGGGTGAAAAAGTGTTTGTTGGAATGCTGGATTCAGTGTTTACGGTTCCTCCCGTATTCGATGACAGTTATTATGGTCAGGTAATTCATGAAATACGCGAGATGACGGTGATGAACATGGGCAACTATGCTCATGGCAACCAGCCGATACAGCATATGATTTATATGTACAACTATGCCGGGCAGCCCTGGAAAGCGCAATACTGGTTGCGCCAGGTGATGAACCGCATGTACACTCCCGGTCCCGACGGTTATTGCGGCGATGAAGATAACGGGCAGACTTCCGCCTGGTATGTATTCTCCGCATTGGGTTTCTATCCTGTTTGTCCGGGAACCGACGAATATGTTTTGGGAGCTCCTTTGTTCAAGAAAGCTACCCTGCATTTTGAGAATGGCAATTCGTTGGTGATTGATGCAGCAAATAATAATGCTGAAAATATATATATCAACTCGCTCCGTCTGGATGGAAATGAGTATACCAGGAATTATCTGAAACATGGAGAACTGATGAAGGGTGGTGTCTTGAAATTTGATATGAGCAGCAAGCCTAATCTGCAAAGAGGAACACAGCCGGAAGATTATCCTTATTCTTTCTCCAATGAACTGAAGAAGAAGTAAGAGAAAACGTTAATAATGTGTTGAAGAAGGGGATAGCAAATAAAACTATCCCCTTTTTTGTATTAATGAAAAAAAATATCATTTTGTAGTAAGTGTATTTTGAGTGCCCGTTGTTTTATATACGTAAGTCGGAAGGAAGGTTCTTCTGACTAATTAAAATTAACCAATGTGTAACCTTTAAACTTTGTTTATGAACAACAATCATGCTTTTCAAAGTTCGAAATTTCTGCGGACTTTATTAGTTTTGTTCTTCATGGCTGTATCAGTTCAGTGGACTTTCGCCCAGTTGAATTTGAACGTGTCCCGCACAACATTAGGGACGGTCATCGAACAGATTAAATCTCAATCCAAGTATCAATTTTTCTATGACGACAAACTCGCCACAGTGACAGTTGAAAGTGTCAAGGTGAAGAACGCATCTATTGAAGATGCCTTGAATGCTATTCTTAAAGGAAAAGACATTTCTTTTAAAGTAGAAGATAACATTGTTTATCTTTCTGAGAAGTCGGCCGCGCCGCAAGAAGGTAACCAACAGGGGAAACAGCGCACCATCACCGGAGTGGTATCTGATGATATGGGGCCTCTGATTGGCGTGAATGTGCTGGTGAAAGGCACTGCTGACGGCTGTATCACTGATATCGACGGTAATTTCACGCTGACTACTACTGTGGCGAATCCTGTGATTCAGTTTTCTTACATTGGCTACAAGTCACAGGAAATTGCAGCCAAAGGCTCGGAGCCTATTAAACTGATGATGGAGAGTGACACACAGTTGATAGAAGAGGTGGTGGTGACGGCTCTTGGTATCAAGCGTGCAGAAAAAGCTTTGAGTTATAATGTAACTCAGGTAGATGCAGAGACCGCATTGGCGGTGAAAGATGCCAACTTTATCAACTCGTTGAATGGTAAGGTAGCTGGTCTGAACATTAATGCTTCTTCTTCGGGTGTAGGTGGTGCCAGTAAAGTTGTTATGCGCGGCTCAAGGGGTATTGAACAGTCTTCTAATGCACTTTATGTCATTGATGGTATCCCTATGTACAATTTGAGCTCTGCAGGCGGTGATAGTGAGTTCGATTCACAAGGTACGACAGAGGCTATTGCTGATATTAACCCGGATGACATCGAATCAATGTCTGTATTGTCCGGTGCTGCTGCGGCGGCTTTGTATGGTAGTAATGCGTCAAATGGTGCTATTGTTATCACTACTAAGAAGGGTGCCGCAGGGCGTGTATCTTTGTCTGTATCCAGTAACACAGAGGTGCTGAATCCTTTTGTGATGCCTAAGTTCCAAGATTGGTATGGTACGTCAGGTACTGATGGAAGTTGGGGAGCCCGTTTGAACTCAAGTAATCGTTATGGTTATAATCCCAAAGATGATTATTTTCAGGCAGGTATTATCGGTACGGAAACTGTTTCACTTTCTACAGGTTCGGAACACAATCAAACCTATTTGTCGGCTGCTGCGGTTAACTCTCGTGGAATTGTGCCCAATAATAAATATGAACGTTACAATTTCACATTCCGTAATACTACCCAGTTCTTGAATGATAAGATGAAATTGGATGTAGGTGCGCAATATATTATGCAGAAAGACCGAAATATGACTAACCAAGGTATTTATGCAAATCCGGTGGCTTCAGCCTATTTGTTCCCACGTGGCAATGATTGGGAAGAATATAAAATGTTTGAACGGTATGATCCGGTTCGTAAATTATATACGCAATATTGGCCGCAAGGTGGTGGTTCATATCGTTTGCAGAATCCTTACTGGATTAATTATCGCAATTTGCGTGAGAATGATAAAGACCGTTATATGCTGAGTGCTTCTTTGTCTTATGATATTCTGGATTGGTTGAACGTAGCCGGACGTGTACGTATTGACAATTCAATGAATACTTATACTCAGAAATATTATGCTTCAACAGAACCGACTATTGCCGAAGGCTCTGAGAATGGTTATTATGGTGTGACTAATACGCGTGATAAGCAAGCGTATGCCGATTTCCTGATAAATATTAATAAACGTTTTGGAGAAGATTGGGGGGTGACCGCTAATATTGGTGCTTCTTACTCAGACACCCGTTCTGAAGCGATGGGAGTAAAAGGTCCTATTCCTAACGACGGTTTGGCTAACTACTTCTCGATAACACAGTTGGATAAACAGACTACCAAGCGTGAAGAAACAGGTTATCGTGAACAAACACAGTCTATTTTTGCTTCTGCGGAAGTAGGTTATAAAAATGCTTACTATCTGACATTGACCGGACGTAATGACTGGCCTTCACAATTGGCAGGTCCTAAGTCGGTACAGAAGTCTTTCTTTTATCCTTCAGTGGGTGCTTCTGTTCTTTTATCTGAGATATTCACTTTGCCGGAAAGCATTTCTTACCTTAAGTTACGTGCTTCATGGGCATCTGTAGGTTTGCCGTTTAAACGCTTCCTGGCTTATCCTACTTTTGAATGGGATAGTTCAACAGGTAAGTATAGTACAAAATCAGCTTATCCTTTGTATGATTTGAAACCTGAACGCACAGATTCTTGGGAAGTAGGTCTTACGGCTCGTTTTTTAGGACACTTTAATTTGGATGTTTCATTCTACAATACCAAGACTTATAATCAGACCATGGATACACAGGAACTGCCTACTGGCGGCTATAGTACTTTCTATGCACAGACTGGTAATGTGCGCAACCGTGGTGTCGAACTTTCTTTAGGCTATAAGAATACTTGGAATAAATTTACCTGGAACTCGAATTATACGTTTAGTGCCAATAAAAATAAAATCCTTAGCTTGATTGACGGATATGTACATCCGGTGACTGGTGAGGTTATTTCTAAGACGCAATTGGATATGAAAGGATTGTCAAATGCTCACTTTATATTAAAAGAAGGCGGGTCTTTGGGTGATCTTTATTCTATGTCTGATTTGAAGCGTGATGCGAACAATAATATTTATGTGGATGCTAATGGCTCTGTTAAGACTGAGAGTCTGAAAGATGGAATTAAACTTGGTTCAGTATTTCCGAAAGCTAATATGGCATGGCGTAATGATTTTCAATATAAGAACTTTGGTTTTGGTTTCTTGCTGACAGCTCGTTTAGGTGGTATTGTTTATTCGGCTACACAAGCTACTCTTGACGCTAATGGTGTATCTGAAGCTTCAGCTCTTGCGCGTGACAATGGTGGCGTGGTTATCAATGGTGGTGACGTAGTTGATGCGGAAAAGTGGTACACAGCGGTAGGTGGCGACAGCGGTATTCCGCAAATGTATACCTATAGTGCAACCAATTTACGTTTGCAAGAAGCATCCATTAGTTATACTATTCCCAGAGCGAAATTGAAGAATGTAATGGACATTACTCTCTCATTGGTAGGGCGCAATTTGTGGATGATTTATAGCAAGGCTCCTTTTGATCCGGAAGCTGTAGCTTCTACAAGTAATAACTATTATCAAGGAGTTGACTATTTCATGATGCCGAGTTTGCGTAGCGTGGGATTCAATTTGAAACTTAAATTCTAAAAGCTTGAAAAGTATGAAAATAAATAGTACAATAGCGAAATTCGTGGCTGCAGGAGCAATATTGTTCGGTAGCGTGGCTTGTACCGGAGATTATATAGATTATAATAAGAATCCTCATGAACCGGATTTGGATCAGATGTTGCCGGATGATTACTTGTTTAGTGCACTTTTACTGAATATGCAGGATGTGATGATGCCTGAACAGGAAAATTTCTCCCAGTATGTAGATTGTTTGATGCCAGGTGGATTTTCCGGTTATGTGGCAGATTCTAACTTAGGTACCGGCTGGTCGGGACGTTTTGCTACTTACAATCCGTCTGAGGCTTGGTTAAGAATACCTTTTGCTGATTTTTACGATAAGTTCTATCCAAATTACTTTCAGTTGAAAGATCAATGTGAGGATGAAGTATATCTCTCATTAGCAGAATTATATCGCATTTGCACTATGTTGCGAGTGACTGATACGTATGGACCAATTCCCTATTCTCAAGTGGGTGTGAACAATGCTTTGAAATCAGCCTACGATTCTCAGGAACAGGTTTATAAGAAAATGTTTGAAGATTTGGATAGTATTATAGAAGTACTTACCACTTATTCTGCCCAGAATTTCAATTCCAGTGGCGATCGTATCTATGGTGGTAATACCAAGGCATGGGCTAAGTTTGCTAATTCTGTGAAACTTCGTATGGCTATGCGTATTGTATATGTCAATGAGAGTCTGGCAAAGCAAAAAGCTGAAGAAGCTGTTAATTCGGAAATCGGTGTAATGACTGCAAGCACGGATGGTGCTTATCATAAAGTTGTGGATCACAATCCATGGGAACGCTTTATGCCGAACTGGGGTGATGCTCGTATTTCTGCCGATTTGGTCTGCTACATGAATGGTTATGGTGATCCTCGTCGTGAAGTTTATTATGATAAGTCTACGTTTGCTACAAAAGGGGCTTATAAAGGTACGGAAGACTATGTCGGTCTGCGTCGTGGTATCAGACAGGGACAGTATAATGCATGGTCTCAAGGTTACTCTTGCATGAAGGTGACAGTGACTGATAATATGCTCATCTTCCCGACTTCAGAAGTCACCTTCTTGCGGGCAGAAGGTGCGCTCCGTGGGTGGAATATGGGCGGAACGGCTAAAGCCCTCTACGAAGAAGCTGTTAGTCTTTCTTTTGAAGAACGTGGTGTGTCCGGTGCTTCTACTTATCTGACTAATTCTACAGGATTACCAACTGTCTACAAAGATCCGTTGAAGGGAGAAGATGGACAGAAATATGATTACTCTGGTTCTACTAATTCTACGATAACTGTTGCTTGGGATGAAGCGGCAGATTTTGAAACAAAGCTGGAAAGAATCATCACTCAGAAATGGATTGCTATCTTTCCAAGCACTATGGAAGCATGGTCGGAATATCGTCGTACAGGATATCCTAAGTTGATGCCTGCGATGCACAATTTAAGTGATGGAGTAGTGGATGATGCAGAAGGTGCACGTCGTTTGCCTTATCCTGCTGATGAGTATCGTGAGAATGGAGAAAATTTGGATGCCGCTGTTTCTGCACTGACTAAGGAATCAAGTAATAAGAAAGGTGATACAATGGCAACCCGAATCTGGTGGGATTGTAAGCCTGCTAAATAATTACTCAAAATAATCATTGAATAGTATGAAAAAATATAAAAGTAATAAGATATTTGGAGCCTTGCTTCCTATATTGACTATGGCTTTGTTGGTATCATGTACTGATGTTGAAAGTATTGATATCAATCGCCCGGGACTCGAAGAACAGAGTCCGGAACTTTATGCCAAATATTTGGAGAACTTGAACGCATATAAAAGTTCTAGCGATCATAAGGTGGCATATGCATGGTTTGACAATAGTGTAAAAGCACCTTACAGTCGTGCTCATCACATTTCAGATATTCCCGACAGCTTGGATGTTGTTTCAATGATGTATCCGGCGGATTTGGCTGAATTCGAATTAGCAGATATGGCTGCTGTACGTAGAAAAGGTACAAAAGTGGTTTATACAATCAGTTTCGACCGGATACAGAAAGAATATGCGAATAAAGTGAAAGAAGGTGTAGAGACAGGTCTCTTCAGTGCTTATCTAAAGGCGGAAGTAGACAAACTGATAAGTTATGAATCTTCTTTTGACGGTATAATTGCGGAATATAAAGGGAAAAATCCTATTTATATGTCTGCGGCTGATAAGGAAGAGGCCAAGGCGAATCAGGATATTTTCTGGGGGGCTGTTATGGCATGGAAACAAGCCAATACTGCTAAGTTGTTGACTTTTCAAGGCTATCCGGAGAATTTGATAGGCCAGTCTATACTGACAGAATGTCGTCACATCATTCTGGCAACGGATGATGTAGATGCTGTTGAAAAGTTATCAGTAGTGGCACGTCAGGCTATGCTTTCAGCAAGTACTCCGACAGACCGTTTCGTAGTGGCGGTTTCGACTGTCTCTATGGATGCCGCCGATACCAAAACCGGATTTTATGATAAGGCAAGAGCTATTAAAGAAGCTGCCTATTGGATTACGGAACCTTCTGCTGACTATACCAGAGCTGGTATTGCGATATACAACATTCAGAATGACTATTATAATGCTGATGCTATATATCCATATGTGAAAGAAGCTATTAATATTATGAATCCTTCTCCTCGTAAATAAAAGAATAATATTATGAAACTGAAAAACTTATATTTAGTATCAATAGCATTATTGGCTGGGATGTTTGCAGCTTGCAGTGATGATACTGAGAATTTCGATAATCGTGTGTATATAAGCACTTCTGTCAAGGCCAGCACTGTATTGCTGAAGACAGAAACAGCGGAAGGCCAATTCCAATTGGCTTTGGCTAAACCTGAAGGAAAGGATATAAACGTATCTTTAAAGGCCGATATGTCTTTGGTTGAAATGTATAATGCCGTTTACTATGATAAGGCTCAGGGCTTACCGGCGGAATACTATTCTTTGGAGAATACGGAACTCGTTATTCCGGCAGGTACTGTTACCTCGGAAGCTGTAATGGTAAAATTCAAGAATCTGTTAAATCTGGATAGCGAACAGATATACGTGTTACCCGTAACCATTGGACAGGCAGGTATTGATGTTTTGCAAAGTGCACGTACCATGTATTATGTTTTGAAGGGTGCTGCATTGATTAATGTAGTGGGTAACATTACCAAAAATTCTATTCATGTAGATTGGAAGAAACCGGAAGTGGCTAATAATCTGAGACAACTGACAGCTGAAGCTCTGATTCGTGTCAGCAAGTTCGACAAGATGCTTACGACGATTATGGGCATTGAAGGAAAATTCCTGATACGTATTGGAGATGCTAGCATTCCGCAGAATCAGTTACAGATAGCCAATCCTGATCATAATGTAACCTCTGCCGATCTGGCTATTCCTACGGGAGAGTGGGTTCATATTGCTGTAACATATGATGCAGATGCCAAGAAGATGATAGTTTATATTAATGGTAAGAATAAACTGGAAGATACGGTAGATGCTGGTGCTGTAAACTGGGGGCAAACCATGACAGATGAAGGCAATGGTTTTTGGATTGGCCATTCTTATAACCGCGACCGTTGGTTGGAAGGTGAAATTTCAGAATGTCGCATCTGGAACAAAGTATTGACTGCGGACGAAATCAATGCTAAAAACCATTTTTATTTGGTGGAACCAGATTCGGAAGGACTGGTGGCTTACTGGAAGTTTGATGAAGGAACAGGTCAGACAGTTACTGATTATACAGGTAACGGAAATAATGGGATGGCTCTAGACCCGATTTCCTGGGTTGAAGTGGCATTGCCTGAGAAATAAATCATTTTCTTTAAATAAAAAAAGATGCTTATTATGAAATATCTGAATAATATAAAATTATGTTTGGTGGCTGCCGTATTTGTATGCACCGGAACAGTCTTTACTGGCTGTGAAGATGACCTTACAATAAGTGGGTCTACTGACAAGTTAGAGACTGTAGACGGCGTATATGGCTATGTAAGGTCTGCAGCCGGAGCGCGTGAACTCACTCCAATTACTCTATTTGGAGATAAAGCGGGAACAGGACATCTTTTCTTTGAACTGACTAAGGCAGCAGAGCAGGATGTTATGGTGACTTTCAAAATAGACAAAGATGCTTTGGAAGCATATAATGAGGCCAATAATACATCTTACGAAATGTATCCGGTTGATAAATTGAGTTTAGCTAATGATGGCAAGATTACAGTGAAGGCCGGTGAAAAGAAGTCTGCTTCGATGGAATTGAATATCAGTGCGGGAGGCACGATAGGTACAACTTACGCTGTAGCTGTTTCGGCTACAGCAGACAGTGGTGCAACTGTTTCTACCAACAATCAGACATACATTTATTTGGTAAAGCCACAACCTACATATCCTGTGCGTGGAACTGCTCGTGATGTTAAAACACTTTGTTTTGTAGAGGTGAATAATGAAAGTATTCTGAACTGTGGTGAATATACGATGGCTAAGGATGGGACTCCTTTCTTTGATGTAGTCAGCATTTTTGCCGCTAATATCAATGTGGACAGTGAAACAGGGCGTGCGCATATATTTTGTAATGATCAAGTTTCTTTCTTGTTGAAGAATGCTGATCAGATTATTCGTCCTTTGCAGGCAAAAGGTATTAAGGTGAATATGACTATACTGGGCAATCACGATGAATCCGGTATGAGTAGTTTGTCTAAAGAAGCTGCCGAAGATTTTGCTAAGGAATTGAAAGCTTATGCTGATATTTATGGTTTGGACGGTTTCGACTTTGATGATGAATATTCCAAATATTCGGAGAATCCAAGTCCGGGGTTTGAAGAGCGTTCCAGTGCAAATTATTGCCGCCTGATGTATGAGTGCCGTAAGATTATGCCTGACAAATTATTAGGTATTTATGAATATCTGCTATATGATGCTCCTAACGGTTCTGTGGAGGGCAAAAGCGCAGGTGAATTGGTGGATTATATGTGCTATGGAACTTATCAGAGATATGCGAAAGGGCGTGAGGAAAACTTTGCAGGGTTGCCTAAGTCTAAGTATGGTCCTTATTCATTGAAGATTAACAAAGAATATACTGGTGGTTGGGATAACTTTAATCAAGAAACTATTCAGGATTTGAAAGATGCCGGATATGGTTTGCAGGTGTTCTATAATCCTGAACCTGGAATTTTTAGTTACGACCATTACTTCACAGCAGTATCTAAAGTGCTGTATGATGACGAAGTAGAGTGGACTGGTAAGTATTATGAAAGAACCGGTTTCAGTACCATTAACGCTACGAGGGCTATTTACGAATCCTATCTGGGTGAATGGTCAGTTACTTCCAGCAATTCTTTGTATGTATATGTAGATGAAGAGAATAATCCACGTTGGTGGGATTGGGGTGGTTCGCAAAAGTTCAACATCCGTATTGAGGAAAAGGAAGCAGGAAAGAGTTATTATGTATATGGCTGGGGTACTTATCCTGAAATTACCAATAAATATCCGTTGGTAATGGAGTACAATGATTATGACGGGTTTATCTATATCTCTTGTCCGCAAACAATTCATGAAGCAGACGAAGCGGATCCCATCACATGGGAAATGCGTTTGGGAACATATGGAAAGGTAAATGTCTGGAATTTCTATGATTATACGAACCCGATCAGCGGATACGTCACTGTAGGCGGAACAGTTATTAATATGACCGGACCTGGCAACCGCTGGGGTATTGATCCATGTCATGATGTGGATGGAACATTTGTTCCGCCCCATATGGATGTGAAATATCATATTACAGAAAATTACACATTGGTGAAGAACTGATAAGATTAGTGTTTAACCTTTGTCAATACGAGCCTTGTCTTGACCTCAGGATGAGGCTCGTAATATAATCAGCAACATGAAACAGCATCTTATATCATTAGTCCTATTTTTCTCTTTTCTGTTGAGCGGTTGTATGCCTCTCAAACAGGCAGAGGTCACTTCTCCTGATGGGCACATCCGTTTAGCTTTTGCTTTGGACGGTAATAATCGCATGACTTATCAAGTCAGTGTAGGAGACACCGTCTTCATCGTCCCTTCTTTATTAGGTTTCGAGGCCAATGATGGAGTGAATCTTTCCGACAGTTTCCGTATCGTCGGCACCGATTTTACTCCTCACGACGAAACTTGGACCCAGCCTTGGGGCGAAAACAAAACCATTCGTAACCATTACAACGAAATGGCTGTCCACCTGTCCGATGCGGCAAATACGAAACTGACTTTGCGTTTCCGTGTTTTCGACGATGGAGTGGGCTTTCGCTACGAATATGAAGTTTCCGGGGCAGACAGTATTCTCGTGACAGACGAACTGACTGCGTTCAATATAGCACAGGATGGCACTTCGTGGTCCATACCTGCCAATTATGAAACATACGAATTGCTATATCGTACACAGCCTGTCAGTCGGATAGACAATGCCAATACTCCCATGACCTTCAAGACAGGTGGCATATACGCCAGCATCCACGAAGCCGCATTGACGGACTTTCCCGAAATGACACTGAAGAACACCGGAGGTTGCCACTTCAAAGCCGAACTGGCTCCCTGGCCCGACGGCATAAAAGCCCGCATAGCCGGAGGACGTTTTAAAACTCCCTGGCGCACCTTGCAGATTGCCCCGAAAGCAGTGGGACTGATTAACTCAGGACTCATCCTCAACCTGAACGAACCGTGTGCACTGGAAACCACGGACTGGATACGTCCGATGAAATATGTGGGCATCTGGTGGGGAATGCACCTGGGCGTGGAAAGCTGGGTCATCAACGACCGTCACGGCGCTACCACCGGGAATGCCAAACGATATATCGACTTTGCCGCCGCCAACAACATAGAAGCAGTGATGTACGAAGGCTGGAATGAAGGCTGGGAAAACTGGGGTGGGACGCAGACATTCGACTACACTAAGCCCTATGCTGATTTCGATATAAAAGAGATAGCCCGCTACGCCCGTGAAAAAGGCGTTGAGATTATCGGACACCATGAAACCGGCGGCAACATCCTCAACTACGAGAAGCAGCTGGATAAAGCCTACAAATGGTATGCCGACCTGGGCGTCCATAGCGTGAAGACCGGTTATGCCGGCGGACTACCGGGCGGGCACAATCATCATGGGCAATACAACGTGCGCCATTACCGCAAAGTAGTGGAAACCGCCGCTAAATATCATACCACGCTCGACGTGCACGAACCTATCAAAGATACGGGCATCCGTCGCACCTATCCCAACATGATGACCCGTGAGGGCGCCCGTGGTATGGAATGGAACGCCTGGAGTGAAGGTAATCCGCCCGAGCATCATGTGATGCTGCCTTTCACCCGTCTGCTGGCAGGCCCTATGGATTATACGCCCGGCATATTCGACATCATGTACGAGCGGGCCAAGAAGTCGCCACACCGCAAGCAGTGGAATATGAAGGACAGCAAAGACTGCCGCATCAACACCACACTGGCAAAGCAGATAGCTAATTGGGTGATACTTTACTCCCCCTTGCAGATGGCGGCGGACATGATCGAGAATTACGAAGGACATCCCGCTTTCCAGTTCTTCCGCGATTTTGATGCCGACTGTGACTGGTCGGAAGCGCTGGCAGGCGAACCGGGAGAGTTTGTGGTCATTGTCCGTAAGGCAAAAGATAAATACTTCCTGGGAGCCGCAACGAACGAAGAAGCGCGTAGAGTGGATGTTAAGTTAGACTTTCTGGAAAAGGGCAGGGTATATCGTGCCTTGATCTATGCCGATGGAGAGGGAGCCGACTGGGAACTTAATCCTACGGCTTATGAAATCATTGAGAAACTGGTGACTGCCGATGACACCCTGACAGTCTCTATGGCAAGAGGCGGCGGACAAGCCATCAGCTTTATGCCTGCCTGACATGAAAACGTAATACGATCAAAATATGAAGAAGAACATGAAAATCAATTCTATGCTGATGGGCGGTCTTCTTGTGCTGGGGATGTACGGTTGTACACCGGAGGTGCAGGATTACTCATCCTACGTCAATCCCTTCATCGGTACGGGAGGACACGGGCACACTTATCCAGGGGCGGTGGTGCCTAACGGAATGATTCAACCCAGCCCCGACACACGCATTTATCAATGGGACGCTTGTTCCGGTTATTATTATGCCGACTCTACCATCAACGGGTTTTCACATACGCATCTCAGCGGTACGGGGTGCGGCGATTACGGTGATGTATTGCTGATGCCTACCGTGGGCAGGCAGGATTACCATCCGATGGGAGAGGAGAGCCAGCAGATGGCATACGCTTCCGCTTTCTCCCACGACAACGAGACGGCTCAGCCCGGCTATTATTCGGTGTTTCTGGACCGCTACAAGGTGAAAGCCGAACTGACGGCTACCCGGCGTGCGGCTATCCACCGTTACACTTTCCCGAAAGCGGAAGATGCCGGGTTTATCCTTGACCTGGATTATAGCCTGCAACGCCAGACCAACGAAGAGATGGAGCTGGAAGTCATCAGCGACACCGAGATACGAGGCCGTAAAAAAACGGTGTATTGGGCTTTCGACCAGTATATCAACTTCTACGCCAAGTTCTCGAAACCGTTCACTTATACACTGGTGACCGATTCTATGGCACTTGACGAAGGCGGCCCTTTGTTGCCGACTGCCAAAGCATTGCTGCAATTCCAGACCGCAGATAATGAGCAAGTCTTTGTCAAAGTCGGTGTTTCTGCCGTAGATATGGACGGGGCACGCAGGAATGTGGAAGCCGAGATACCCGCCTGGGATTTCGACGGGGTGCGCAGTGCCGCCCGTGAGTCATGGAACAATTATCTCTCGAAGATAGATATCGAGACAGCAGATGCCGACCAGCGGACCATGTTCTATACGGCACTCTATCATACGGGTGTGCAACCCAATCTGTTTACGGATGCTGACGGCCGTTATCTGGGCATGGATCTGAAACCCCACCAAGGCAGTGTGGAAAATCCTGTCTACACGGTCTTCTCTTTGTGGGACACTTTCCGTGCCTATCATCCCCTGATGACGATCATCGATCCGGACTTGAACCAGGCTTTCGTCCGTTCGCTCATCCTGAAGCAGCGCGAAGGCGGCATCTTCCCTATGTGGGAGCTTGCGGGCAATTACACCGGGACTATGATTGGCTATCATGCCGCATCCGTCATTGCCGATGCCTATACAAAAGGTTATCGTGATTTTGATGTGGAAGGGGCCTACAAAGCCTGCATCCGTGCTGCGGAATATGACACCACCGGCATCCAGTGTCCTCCGCTGGTATTGCCTCATCTGATGCCGCAAGCCAAATACTGGAAGAACAAGATAGGCTATGTGCCTTGCGACAAAGATAACGAATCGGTGGCAAAAGCATTGGAGTATGCTTATGATGACTGGTGCATCTCGGTACTGGCGGAAGCGCTGGGCGATAGACCTAACCAGGAGAAATATGCCGCGTTTGCCAAAGGATACCAGGTTTATTTCGACGCTTCCACCCGCTTCATGCGCGGACTGGATAGTGAAGGCGATTGGCGCACACCGTTCAATCCCCGTTCTTCCAATCATCGTAACGACGACTATTGTGAAGGTACTGCCTGGCAATGGACTTGGTTCGTGCCCCATGATGTGGACGGGTTGGTGAAGCTGATGGGGGGGCGTGAGGCTTTTATCGGCAAGCTGGACTCTTTGTTCATCGCCCCTTCGGCGATGGAAGGTGAATCGGTGTCCGTTGACATTTCAGGTTTGATAGGGCAGTATGCCCACGGGAATGAGCCGAGCCACCACATAGCCCATCTATATAACTATGTCGGTCAGCCTTGGCGAACGCAGGAATTGGTGGATGAAGTGCTCCATACCCTTTACTTCAATGATCCTGACGGCTTGTCGGGCAATGAAGACTGTGGTCAGATGTCGGCATGGTTCATACTCAATTCAATGGGATTCTATCAGGTATGTCCCGGTAAACCGGTATATTCCATCGGTCGTCCGCTGTTCAATAAGGCGACTATCCATTTGAAGGATGGCAAGACATTCACCATTGTGGCGCCTGGCAACAGCCGTGAAAACAAATATGTGCAGAAGATGCTCCTGAACGGGCGCGAACTGGAAAAACCATTCTTCAACCATCAGGATATAGTGGACGGTGGAACGTTGGAGCTGACGATGGGGGATAAGCCGGTGATTGAAAAATAGATAGAACGAAAAGAGGTCTCAAAAGCCGCTTTGCCTATTCGGGCGAATGGTTGTTCGCCCCTACACGCATCATTACAGTGCTTGTAGGGGCGAATAATCATTCGCCCGAATGCATAAAGTGGCTTTCCGGGCACAAAATTTCTGTTCTATGTGTAGAGATAAAAATAGGGTAAAAAGACAACATCATAGTGATAATCTGATTTTACTGGAGAAAGTGGATAAACTTTTTATTGACATAATGAAAAGTGGGGGGCTGACTGACGAAGAAGAACGTGTGACCAAACGTATTGTAAAAAAAGGAAGTAAACTCATTGATAAGTATGAAAAGGAGAAGGAACGGAGAATACGGGAGAGGCAAATAGAGAAATTTGGATCATGACAGTTTGAAAGAGAAATATTAAGAAATTCTAAAATGAAAAATGTACACTTCTTTTTTGTATGTCATTGGTTGTAAATATAATACAGAAAACAAGTGTACAAAAATAACTTTTGATTTATTTTATTATGCTTTGCTTTACAGTGGCGGAAGCAATAGTGTCTGCGCCTGATACTGTAACATTGCAAAAATGAAAGATACAGATCAAAAAACAATCTCAGATCCGGCTCTTCCCGGTTTCGTTTCTGAGTTTCCGGGCGTGAGGAGTAAAACATCACGCACCATCACTATCCGGGAATTTATAGACACGGTGCGTAGCGACCGCTATCGTCAGCGTGTATTGGAGTATCGCCGATTGAAGTCTCTGCCCGGGCATGAAGCCGAAGCGCAGGCGATAAAGGAAAAAATGCCGTGCATTGTGCCGGCCGGCGTATGCCCGAACGGACATGCGGTGAAAGATTTGTCGGCTCACAGCGGGCTGTTGTGTATTGACCTCGACCACACCGACCGACGCACGCAGGAAGTGTTTGCGCTGGCCTGTGCCTTGCCCTTTACTTGCGCCTCGATTGTCAGTATATCCGGCGAGGGCATCAAGGTGTTGGTCCGCGTACACACGGAAGATGTGCGGCAAGACTATGCACGCCTCTATGCGGCGGTAGGTAATGCGGTGAGCACCCATGTAGGGCATCCTTATGACGAGAAGTGCAAGATTCTGACCCAGCCCTGTTTTTATAGCTATCATCCCGGGGCATACTATAATGCAGAAGCTGTGGCGTTTGAAATGCCGGACGTTGTCCCTGCATCGGCTTTTCAGTCATCGTCTGTCCCTGCATCGGCTTCCTCTGCATCTGCTGTCCCGGTGGCGGAAAATCGGAAGATATCGCTGTCTGTTGCTGAAGCAATTCCGGGCGCTGTCTGTGGCTCTGTCCCGACTTCCGCCTGTGGTTTCATTCTCCGGTTGCTCGACGATTTTGAACGTAACAATCCCTTTCGCCGCGGCAACCGCAACGACCTTGCCTTGAAACTGGGGCGTGTGGCGGGAAGTAAAGGTTTTTCTCCGGATGAACTGGGAAAATTGATCTCCCTTTTCTCCAGTCGCTACGCATCGGGTGATTTCACAGCTGAAGATATTCGTCAGCGCGTAGTGGCTGGATATCAATTTGTTGAGGGCTTACCGAAAGCGCAAAAAGAGCCGGATAGGGTTCAAAAAGGGGTCAGGGTCACTTATAACCCCGTTTGCGGCCCGGATGAGGATGATACATCGGAAGCGGTGTTGGAGAAAAATGATGAATTGCGTGCCGATGCACCCTATATTCCCGATACTGTTTTCGCTTGTCTGCCCGATTTTCTGACACGTTGCTGCCGCTATGCAAGCGACAAGCGTGAACGTGATATGGCATTGCTGGGCTGCTTGAACAGTTGCAGCGCAATTTTTCCTTATGTCAGTTTCCTCTATAAGAAGTCACTGTATTCGCCGCATTTTTTTCTGGCTTCCGTGGCATCCGCCGGTGCGGGTAAAGGCATCATGGCTTTCACTGCTGTTTTGCTGGATTCCACGCAGGAGTATTACGACCAGATACGCCATGCGAACAAGGAAACTTATGAACAGGCTTTGCTGGGCTGGGATGCGGAGCAGCAGCAGGCACGGCGGGAGAAACGTCTGCCGGACATCAATCTGAAACCGGAAGAACCGAAAGCTCAGTACCTCAAAATATCAGCTACCACCAGTAAGAGCCGTCTTATCGAGCATCTGGCTACTGCCGGTGAAGTAGGTTGCTGCATGGTTACTACCGAAATCAATACAATGGTTTCGTCACTGGGGCAAGATTGCGGCAAATATGAAGATATTCTGTGCAAAGCTGCCCATCACGAGGAGGTCTCCTCGTCATACAAGATAGACGGGGAGCCGATAGTGGTGAAACATCCGCATCTGGCACTCAACATAGCCGGTACGCAAGAGCAGTTTTCCGTCTTTTTCCGTTCGCTCGAAGTGGGGCTTTTTTCCCGTTTCGCATTCTATACCCGGCAGCAAAGCCAGAAATGGGAATCGTGTGCCCCGGATGATGAGCAAGTGGATTTGCGCAGTTACTTCCAGGGTTTGGGGAAGGAATTGCTTGAGATGCACAAAGTGTTGTTGGAGTCGCCCACGCTGGTCACCTTCAGTCCCGCACAATGGCAACAGCATACGGCACTTTTCAGCGAGCTGCTGCGTAGGGTGCTGTTGGAGGGGCGTGATTCATCGGGCGGCCTCATCCGTCGCGCCGGATTGTTGGGGATGCGCCTGGCTGTCATCCTTACTATCTTCCGCAAGTGGGACGATTATCGCTATGCGAAGGAATATTGCTGCACGGACGTTGATTTCCGCACGGCTATGGATATTATCCGTACGTTGGTGGAGCATAGTCTGTTGCTCAGTACTTCGTTGCCCGACACTAATCAGCCTCCCGTCAGTATGCACCGTTTTCATCGTTTGGATGAGATTCTGTCGTCTTTGTCCAAAGAATTCACCTATACGGATTTTGTCCAAAGCGTACAAAATACCGGTATGTCCGAATCTACGGGCAAACGGCTTTTGCAAAAGGCATTGAAACTGCAATATGTTGTAAAAGAGGAGAATGGCTATCGGAAGAAACGCAAAACCTCCTCTGGACGGGGGTATAAGTGACCCTGAACCTAAAGTGAACCCTCCAAGGCTTTGGAAAAACCTTTCCGAAGTCTTGGATGTGTCAGGATTTTTTTTGAATGAAACATAGATAAACGAAATTAAAGAAAAAACATTGTAATTATGAAAAAGTACACAAGTTCCGAAGCAGCCTCTTCTGAGGACTCTGAATCCGCAGCCTGCCGCTTTGAAATCAAGGCATATCTGAAGTCCGATCTGGCACTGCTTTACTTTCCCTGTCTTTCGGCCGCGGCGGCTTTCAGGAAACTCCGTCGCTGGGGCAACTTCAATCCGTCCCTTCACCATGAACTTTACGAAGGCCCTGAAGGGAAGAACGATCAGATATTCAGCAAGCGTCAGGTAGCGGTGCTGGTGAAGTATCTGGATGAACCCTGACCAGGATGACAACAAGCAATGTTATGACGCTGAACAAGCTATGTTCCGCACCACGGCATTGCTTGTTTTGCCTGATAACATTGCTTGAGTTTAAAGGGAGTTTATTTCATCGATGGGAAGTCCGGTGACCGTAGCAATTTCGGTAGTGGGAAGTCCGACATTCTTTAAATTCCGGGCGATGTTTCTGGCCTTTATCAATTCTCCTTCCGCTCTTCCTTCCGCTCTTCCTTCCGCTCTTCCTCTTGCTTCTCCTCTTGCTTCCCCTCTTGCTTCTCCTCTTGCTTCTCCCATTGCTTCTCCCTTTTGGATAGCTGTGTTAATCACATTGTTCCAGTCTCTGTACACTTTCAAACTCTCCTCGTATGCATAAAGTTTGTCGGGGGAGAATTGCGCGATTTCCGCGGCTTCGAAGAGGCGGTTGAACACACGCTCCTGCAAGGCTGTGGGACGTTCCATGAGGCGGGATAGGTTTTTGAGGACGAACATCCATTTGTCGAACAAGGTTTCCAGTTCCTGTTCGGTCTTGTGGAATTTGGGCATCTCCAGGTAGACAAAGGTGAGTTTGTCATAAAACACTTCGTGGGTGCTTGTTTCCATCAGCTTCACTTCATGGTAGAATTGGGGCGACTTCACGTCATCGAGGGTAAAGTTCAGTATGCCTATTATGTATACCGCTTTGAGTTCATAGTCCCATATTTCTCCCTTGATGGCTTGTTCCCTGATGGGGTAAGTGGAGTAATAGATGCTTCTGTCCTTGAAGAACTGCTGTTCCCCTTTCTGCATCTCGATCAGGATTTTCTCTCCCTTCTCGTTCTGGCAATAGACATCGAAGACGGCACGGCGTTCGGGTTCCCTGCTGCCCAGATGTTCGGTGTTCAGGTAGGTGACATCTTCTATGACCTGTTCACCGTTGAACAGGGCATTGAGAAATCCGATAAGAACTTCCTTGTTCAGGTCAGTTCCGAACAACAACTTGAATGCAAAATCGGTATAGGGGTTCACATACCTCTCGCGTAATCCTTCACTGCACATAATCCTTTGGTATTTATTGTTTTATGCAAAGGAACGAAAAAAAAGCGGATTTGAGAAAGATAGAACAGGTAATTTCTGCCGGCACTGGAACAAAGTCCGGCAAAGTACAGCCCGGTACGTACCGGTATGGCCATGTATGTCCCTTCCTGCCGCTGTCTTCCCGTACCTTTGTCATGTCCTCAAAGCGAGGACCCTGCGAAGTTGTTTCCGGGGTATGACGTCGCCTCTGCCACTTCTTCGTTCGATACAGAGATAGATTCCGGTTGACGGCCGGAGTTATCAGTTTTCAGAAAAAATCATTAATATGTCAGTAACGTACAAAAAACAGTTTCGTAAGAATCCGTTCAAGAATGACGGTTCGGGCAAGTTCTATCCCCAACTTGTGGTTTGGGGCAAGTCTGCCACCCTGAACAGCATTGCCGTTCAGATGAAGGATAGTAGTTCGCTCACCTTGGGCGACATCCAGAGTGTACTCACCAATTTTGTGAAAGCTATGCGCAGCGAGCTATTCAACGGTCGCTCTGTCAACATCGACGGCTTCGGCGTTTTCAGCCTTTCGGCCTCTACCGTAGGTTCTGTGCTCAAGAAGGAGTGTCTGCCGGAGAAAATCAGGGCTGTCCGCATCAATTTCCGCGCTTCGAGTGCTATCCGGCCTAATCTGGATGCCGCCACTACCCGTGCCGAAGACCGCATCGACTTCGTCGACCTTGAGACTCAGCTCAAGCGGCTGAACATGCAAGGCTCCGGCGAAGAGGGAGATGATGGCAAAGATGATGGCGGCAGTGGCAGCGGCGGCGTGGATGAAAATCCGCTGGGGTGAATTCACTAAATAACTAATAAATCATCGTATGAGAACAATCGATCACATCATTATCCACTGTTCCGCCACTCGCGAGGGTAGCAGCCTTTCGGTAGAAGAGTTGGAAAAAACGCACCGTCGTCGCGGCTTCCGTGGTATCGGCTATCACTATTACATCCGCCGTGACGGTACGGTGGTGAATACGCGTCCGCTGGAAGTTGTCGGTGCGCATTGTAAGGGAAACAACGCTCATAGTGTCGGCATCTGCTATGAAGGTGGTTTGGATGCCCGCGGGAATCCGAAAGATACCCGCACACCGGAACAGCGCAGCGCCATGCATCTGCTGGTGGCGCAATTGCTGAAGCGGTTTAAAAATAATATTTGCATCTGCGGGCATCGCGACCTCAGTCCGGATCTGAACGGGGACGGGCTGATAGAGCCGGAAGAGTGGGTGAAGGAATGTCCGTGCTTTGAGGTGAGGAAGGAACTTTGAAAGTAATGAGACATGAAATGCAAGATAATGGCCGATGGAAAGGAGGTGTTGGAGGAATGGCAATCAAGAAATCCGTTTGGAGTATGATTCTGAAAGTGGCTGTCGCGGTGATAACGACGATAGCGGGGGTGCTGGGCGTTAATGCGATGACACCGTAGAGGAAACTTATTGTCGCAGGGAATGATATGTTGTTGTAGCTTGTTCTCTGCGGCTTTTTTTAAGAGCCTGTGTTAAATTTTGTTCAGCATTCTTTAGAGAGTTCTTTTTGAGGAAAATTTAAACAGGCTCTAATTCATTTGATATATTTTGTTTATGAAAAAGAAACTATTTACAATATTACTCGTTTTGCCGGGGATAGTCATGACGCAGAGCCTGCATGCAGCCGACACAAGAAGCTCACGTGATATTCCGGCAGTTCCGGCACACATGCCTGTCTATTCTCCGCAAGTGGCCGATATGATCCGTTATGACCAGGTAGAAGTGAATATGAACACCGGATGTATTGGGCAGACTATTCCTTTAATTGAACTGAATGATAAGGATTTTGATTTTTATCTTTCCCTGTCCTATAATTCTTCCGGTTTCTGTCCGCAAGTCCCCGATAACTATGTAGGACGTAATTGGGCTTTGAATGGTTTGGGGGTCATTTATCGGAAAGTGAATGGCATACCGGATGATACTCGCGGCTATCGTACTAACCCGGAAGTGCCCGAATGGCGTTTTGCTGATGGTTTTCTGCGTATGCTGGGCAATAAGAAATTCAGTTCACCGACTTTGGAGCAGGATATACGCAATAATCCGTATCATTATGCACGAAGGAAGGACATGGAGACTGGTGTCTCTACCATTCCCGGGATGACTGAGGATATAGAAGCCTGCGCTGATATTTTTTATTTTTCCATGGGCAGGCATTCGGGCAAGTTCATGATTAATTTAGACGGCAGCGTCAGTGCTATGGGTAGCGATGGCGGGCGCTATCAGGTTTCTCTGGAGGATATGAAACAGTTTACGTCTACCGGCGCTCAGGATACATATATCCGCATAACCACGGATGACGGCTACGTTTACACTTTTGGCGGGCAGGGATATGCCTCTTTGGAGTACACGGCACTTTCATGGCGGGAGTGGCATCATGTTTTGCCTCCGGAAAACAGTATAGAGGTCCGTCATGAGATAACGGCCTACTATCTGACTGAAATACAAGCGCCGAATGGCAGGAAATTAAGCATAAAGTATAGAGATATACCGGCTGCTTGCCATGAGTCTCCCTATAAATTTGCCTTTTCGGTGGTCCCCCCTCCCTTTAATGGGAAAGATGTCCCCTTGTCTTACTCTTTGTCGGGCAGGAACTGCTTTGTGGGGAAAATGGCCGGGGTAGAACAATATATGAACCACGGGGCATTCGCCGGATATGACGAGTTCTTCCTGACCAAGGTGGCTTTGGTTGACGAGATTTCCACTGATGCGGGGTCTGTGAAGATGTATTATTCCTCCCGCTCCCTGTTTCCTGACTATACCAGCGGATTGGCTATGCAGAAGGGACAATTTCCCCTCTCTTGCGGAGCTAAACTGGATAAGATCGCTTATGCCTCTTCCGGCCTCAATAAGACCGTAACTTTCCAATATTCTTATCAGGCGGGCAACCGCATGTTTTTGACTTCGGTGAATCATTCCAAATATGGGAAATATGGCTTCGAGTATAATGGTACGAATGGCATTGCGGCTCCTACACCGTTAACATCGAACATTGACCATTGGGGATTCTGGCGGGGGCGTAAAAGTAATCAGGGTATTGTTCCGGGCATGAGTGTCCTTAATAATTATCCTTTGAATTATGAGATTACTACCCAAGACCGCAATCCAACCGGAGAGGATTATGACTGTACGCTGCTCAAGTGTGTGACGTTTCCGACAGGTGGGAAAATAAAATATACGTATGAACCACATCGCTATAGTTTTATCTTGAAACAATCCCGTTCGTCTGATTATTTGCCGGATAGGGTTTCGCTGAACAGTAGTGACAACAAAATAGCCGGTGGGGCTCGCATTCATGAGGTACATGTTATGGATTCCGATAATTCTCCTGTGAAAACTGTGGTATATACTTATGGAAGAAATATGGATAACGGTATGGTGATGTATATGCCTTTCTATAGATATACCTTCACCATGGATGAGGGGATTGTGGGTAAGTATGCGGTGGATGCGGTGGCTACTAATAGCCAGGGATTTACGGATATTGCTTATCCTTCGGTGCATATTCGATATCCTGAAGTGATAGAACATTATATGGAGGCAGGAAATACGACTCTTACCATTCCTCATCCGTATAAGGTGGTTGATTTTGTGTCGTATGAATATGGCGTTAAGTGGTATGGCGGCGAACTTATTTTCCCTACTTACGACCGTTTTGATTTTTATAATCCTGATGTCTTTTTTGCCAAGGATGAGATGCAGAAAATTTATAATAAGAATTTATTTGCTCATCCCTCGCTTGACTATTCGCTTATGCTGGATAAAGTGAAGGCAGAGACATATTATAACAGTAAGAAGGAGGTGGTGAAGAGCATAAACTATGAGTACGATTTTTTAGATCGCAATAGCTATGCTCTCTATTTCTATTCTCCGTCTCCGTCTTTACACTTGCGTACAGGGTTGTATATGCATGTTGGTAAAGAAAGCTTTTCCCCTTATGTCCTGAAGAGTCAGACTGTGCGGACTTACGTGCCGGACGAGCCGGATGCGGAAAAAGTAGATAAGGAATGGTTTAGCCATACACGCTTTGGAGATTTGCTGAAGCATTCCGTGTTGAAAAGTAGCGGGGATACGTTGACAGATGTATATGATTATAAATATTGCCGGCAAACCCTGCTTGCGAAGCGCTCGCGCTTGCTGAATGGAAAGATTCTGGATACGGAAGAATTGGTTTATGATTCTGTTCGCAACGGGAGATGTATGCTCTATATGCCGACACAAATATTGAAGGGCATTCCGGGGAAGATGGAGATTCGTACTCGCTATTCGCACTATGACACCTACGGTAATCCTACCGTGCGCGACGAGGATGGTGTTGCCACTATCTACCTTTGGGGGTATCACGGACAGTATCCGGTGGCAAAAATAGAAAACTCAACGTATGCGGAAGTCCAACAAGCATTGGGGCGGCTACCGGAAAGTTGTTCGTCTGCCACTACTTACGAGAGTGTGGTTGCCACGTTGAGGGAAAAGCTGTTTGGTGCCCGGGTTTCGACCAGTAAGTATCTTTTCTCTGTGGGACTTACCGGTAAAACAGATCCTGCCGGTCGACAAATGGAATATAACTATGACAGTCAAGGCCGTTTGATAGAAACTTGCCGTTTTAATGAACAGGGTCAGCGGAATTTGACAGGATTTCACCAATATCATTTGGTGAATGAATCGAACTAAAAATCAGCTTATGAAAACATTTTTATTACGAAGCTTTTTGCTTCTGGTGTTTATGTTGTGTTGTCAAAAGAACAATGCAATGCCGGTACAGACAACTGTGTGGAAAACAAGCTATGATACCAATACGTCAACAGACTCTTATGGTAATACCAATAAGGATGTGCGCTTTAAATTTGAAGTGACAAGTTCCGGTGTTGTGGCCTTTACTCATGCCGGCTCTGCTCTAAGTAGGACTTCTATGTATTTGTTACGTCATCTTTCTAACGGTAAGATTCAGGAAATTGCTTTTTCCAGTGATGCGATCCAAACGCCCATTATTCAAGGGATTTGGAAAAATAGCAATGTGAAATATTATGTTGAGCAAGATTTGCGAAAGATGTCTACTGAGCAGGCCTTTTTGTGCGAGTCGCTTGCTGAAGGGGTATATGAGTTGGTGAGTGAAGGTACAGATACTGGTTACTCTAATAATGGAGATATACATTTGAACGTGTATTCAGCTGCACCTAATAAGAATACTGTAAAGGTAGGAAGTACGGATGAGGAACTCTTTTTTATGCATGAATTGAAAACCGAACTTTCTACAAAAGTTTATTGTTATTTCGAACTTGAAGTTACACGCCCTGCTATTCTGGATATTGAGATAACAGGACAAGTGAATGCTCAAGTTGATTTATCTATATATACAGAAGAGGGTAATTCTGTAGAAGAGTATAATAAAGGCCCGTTTCATAATTTACATTTGTCTCCCGGAATCTATACTATATCAGAGAATTATCATGCTGAAGGCAATACTCATGTAGTACTTGTTATCCACGCTGTTCCTGTAGAGGAAGAACCGGAACGTCCGGTAGAAATGTCTCCGTATACCCCCAATGCTTCTCATAGCTACATAACCTCCATAGTGCCTGTCATGGCGCAGACTACACCTGATTCACTTCGTTATCCCGGTAAGGCCATTCACTCCATAAATTATTATGATGGTTTAGGCCGTCCGGAACAGACTGTGCAATATGGAGCTTCGCCTGATGGGAAGAAAGACTGGGTAAGTCGCACGGCTTATGACAGATTAGGCCGTGAACATCAACAATGGCTTCCCTCTTCCGTATCCCGTAGTTTCGGATATACTTCTACCAATTCTTTGGAGAGCATTTCGGCTACTCAATACAATGACCGTTACGCTTATAATCGCATGGTTTATGAAGATTCTCCTTTGGAGCGCATCATAGAACGTTATGGACCTGGCGAAGCCTGGCAAGTGGGTGGGCATGCCGTGCAGTCTGCCTACCGATTCAATCAGACTGCTGATAATTGTCTGTTTTTTACAGTTGGCGGTACCCGGGAGAATCCTGTACTGCTATGTAAGGGAGTTTATTTTCCGAACCTGCTGGATGTGACGCGGACTACTGATGAAGATGGTAATCGGGGTGAGGTATTTACTGATAAGGAAGGGCGTAAGGTATTGGAACGTCATTTCCTTTCCTCCATTGCTACAACGTCTGCATCGTCTGATACTTATTATGTGTACGATGATTATGGTAACCTTTGCTTTGTGCTCTCTCCCGAAGCGTCGGCACACTATATCAACGATCCCGTTACCGCATTGGAGCTGTATGCCTACCAGTATCGTTACGACTATCGCAACCGCTGTACGGGGAAGAAACTTCCCGGCACAGGCTGGAACAGTTATATTTATGATGCTGCCGACCGATTGGTGTTCAGTCGCGACAGCGAACAGGCAAAACGTAGTGAGTGGCTTTGTACCTTATCAGATATTTATGGTAATCTGGCGATAAGTGGAATCTATGCTGCGAGTGTTTCTGTTGAAACTGTCAACAGGCTGAATGCGATTGCTACTTTTACAGGCAAGACTACTGATTATTATGGCTATTCACTTCCTTCTTCCTTCTTAACGTTGAACAAGTTCACGCCCCAAGAAGTGCGTTATTATGATGATTACCGTTACAAACAATGTAGTTCGAAGATATTTCCTGCTTCACTTGGCTATGTGGTAAAGTCTGGTTATCCTGTCCGTTTTGGTAGTGACTCAGATAGGATTGTACATAAAGGAAGGGAAACGGGAAGCTTGGTTCGTGAACTGGGCAGCAGCGATGGATGGGTATTTACCTGTTTTTATTATGACTATTACGGTCGTCCCATTCAGACGCGTAGCTCTTGTTTGGGACGTACTTCCGTACAGCATCAGGCCTATAACTTTTCTGGTGCCGTTACCTCCGGTTGTTTGGAACAAACAGGTATATCTCCTTTTGAAAAGAAATATGTTTATGACCATATGGGGCGATTAATTGATGAACAACATATTTTTGACGGTTCTACTACTGATTTCTTGTTTGATTATGATGATCTGGGACGCTTGCATCGTTTGTGTCGCAAGCGTGGAAATGATACGTTGAGCACGACTAATAGTTATAATATTCGTAGTTGGCTTACAGAGATTCATAATTCTTCTTTCAGCCAAAGTTTGTATTATACTGATGGAAACGGTACTCTCTGCTACAATGGCGATTTGAGTAGTATGACATGGAAATGTGGTGATGGTGTGACACATGGATACAAATATACTTATGACGGATTGAACCGATTGCTGAGTGCTGCGTATGGACAAGGAACAGCTATCAATGCCAACCCGAACCGTTTCACGGAGCAAGTGACCGGTTATGACAAGAATGGAAATATCCTGGGTTTGAAGCGTTATGGGCAGACAGGTGCTTCGTCTTATGGTTTGATTGATAATCTTGCCCTGACTTTGAACGGCAACCAGCTAAAAGCTGTGAATGACGCAGTTACGACTTCTGTCTACAACAACGGTTTCGAGTTTAAGGATGGTGCTAAAGTGGCTACTGAATATACTTATGATACGAATGGGAATTTAACGAAAGATTTGAATAAAAATATTATTTCTATTCAATATAATATGCTAAATTTGCCAAGTATAGTAAGTTTTTCCGATGGCAGTACTATTACCTATACTTATGGTGCTGACGGTACGAAACTCAGAACTGTACATAAGATAGGTAGCGCAACCACAACTACCGATTATTTGGGCAATGTGGTCTATGAAAATGGTGTTGCCAAGTTGCTTCTGACGGGCTACGGTTATGTTTCTTTGAACGACAAGAAGTATCATTATTTTTTGCAGGATTATCAGGGAAACAATCGCGTGGTAGTAGATTCATCCGGGAAGGTAGAAGAAACGAGCCATTATTATCCTTTCGGAGGTGTATTTGCAAGTACCGGTAATGTACAACCTTATAAGTATAACGGTAAGGAACTGGATGCGAAGAAGGGGTTGAACTGGTATGATTATGGGGCGAGAATGTATGACCCGACGTTGGGAAGGTGGCATACGGTGGATCCGTTGGCGGAGAAATTTTATGGAGTGAGTCCGTATGTGTATTGTATGGATAATCCTAGTAATGCGTTTGATTATCAAGGAAAGCTTGTGATATTTATTAATGGTTTTCACACTGGATCCGAAGGTGCAAGTCCGACTTATTGGAAGATGAAGAATAAACCTGTTAATTTTAATACCGCTGTAATGGCTCATTTTGGGGATTGGAATGCTCGGTACTATGATGGTTCTTTAGGAGGGCCTTTGGGATTTAGTATGAATATGGGGAGTAAAAACAGGTACGATGTTGGATATATTTCAGGTTTGAGAGATGCGAAGAAAATTATTTCACAATTAGCACGTGATGATAATGGCAATATAACGGAATCCATAAAAGTTATATCTCATAGTATGGGGGGAGCTTATGCGAAAGGTTTTTTACAAGCTTTGGTAGAGTATATAAAGAATCATCCTGAAGAATGTAATGGAATAAGTCTTTCTGAATATGATTTCGCTCCATATCAACCTTATTCTCAGAAAGCGGTAGAAGGTGTGGATACATATCAATACTCACATAAGAAAGATGTATATGCTGGTAATGCGGCTATAAAAGGAGCCCAACAAATGGAGACGAGTGATGATAAGGGACACTCTATAACGGACTTTTTTGATTACATCAACTCTCTTCCTCCCGGGAATTATAAATATGTAAATGGTAATTTTGTGAGATATTAGAAAATAAAAACAATGAGAAAACTGAAATTTGTGTATGGTATGCTGTTGACTATATGTATATCTTTGATTCATATACATTGCAGCTTGTATACTGTTGGAAACATGCTAAATCCTGTAACATTTGTTGGTTTACTAATGAAAGGAGAAGAAACTTTTTTTCTTTTTACAGGTTATACTGCTCAATTCTTGGTAACGATGCTTGCCGCAATTTTTATCCTGCGGTTTCAGCGTTGGCTGGTTTGGTTGATAGTTTATATCATAGGAGTTTTAATTTCTTTTTGGCTAAATATGCATAATCCTCTTTCACATTTTTCTTTTTTTCAATATAGTGGAATTGCCAAATGTTATGATGATTTTTATGGATATGAACTTGCGCTTCTATGGGGAACTTATTATGTCGCGTTGCAAGCATTCGTTTTTTCTCTATATGTTTTTATTACTTATTTATTGAAGGCTCCCTTTATAGAACGGATACTTACAGGAGTAGCAAACTTTATGTGTTACAAATATAATGCTTTTATACATAGTGCACTTTATGAAAAAATGAATCGAAACAAATATGTTTTAGGAACTGTAGTTCTTATGATAATTTTGTGTTGTATGATAGTTTATGTTCTATCTCATTTTGATAATTATATTAAAAATGAGGTAATGGGTAAGGAAGCACGTACCTATGAAATAACAAATGGTAATGATGAAAAGATTGATGCTCATTTTAATGAGATGTTTAATTCGTCTGATGTAAAACCTTCTGAAGGTAAATATGAGAATACAGATAATGCTAAAGTAATAGATACCTATGATCTGTGGGATAACAATTGTACAACAAAGAGTGTAGAAGCTGTAAAAATTGGTACTGATGGAAAATTAGATTTGAATTCAAGTTCACCAAGTAATATTGATACAAAATTGTATTATCAAAATAAAAAAAAGGATGGTCAAGTTGAAAGAATTGATATCCAAAGATTAAATGAGGAATATAAATTATATTAAGAATATGCCAAACAGAAAGCTTTTTTTTGTGATAATAGTAATAATTTCTCTTATACTATTGGTCTTTGATTCTCTTTTCTTACTTAATTGTATGATTGAGTATAAATATAATATTGATGAAAATTTTGATCAAGGGAATTTATATTATACTTATTCTTCACGAAAAGATGAACTTGATACTGTTATGTGGTATCTAAAGGGAGGAATTTTATATTTAGCATTTATGATTCTATATTTTGGATATCATTTGAAAAAACTAAGATAATGGTAGCTCTATTCAGCCGGATACATTTATCCGGCTGTCTCTTCTTATGAGTCCTAAAGCGTTTCAAACGGCAGAAACTAATAGAAGAGTATTACCAGAATTCAGACAACACTAATAATTATTAAGTATGGGGAAAAGAAAGAAAAAGTGGACAACCAAGAATACCCCATCTTAAAAAGGAGAAAAAAAAGGAAGGAGAACCTGAGGATAGGATGCTTAAGATAGCGATATGGATTATCCTTGCTGCCGCCATGTTATTTATATTTATTGTAGTGGCATCGAATAATCATATTGTTGGTTATGATCACTTTCTTAGTATTCCTCTTGAATGGATAAGGTCTTTAAAATGATGTTCCGTTCGAGGTTGTGTCAGTGTTGGATTTAGAATTGCTGCTAAAGCTAATATTTCGGGAATGGTAGTGGGTGCTAATATTGATGCAGGAAGTGTAAAACTCGGAAATAAAGGTCTTAGGTTGACTCAAGGTGTTGGTCTTGATGTTGCGTTGCTGGAGTGGAATTTCATGAAGAGGCGTATGATATCGATAATAAACATAGTGCTAAAGAGAAAGGAGCTTCTGTTCATTTTTTAGGTTTTACCGCTGGGTGTGACGAAACCACAATTTATGATTCTACAGGTCAGTATTATGAAGAAGTTGATAATGAAACAAAAGGTGAAGTTGGTTATACTGTTGGAGCATCCGCTGCTTTGGGGGTTGGAGTCGATTTAAAAGTTAACCTTGAGGAATTTTTAGAATTTGTTGTTGAACTATTTAAATAGATAAAATGGAATTACGAAGATTTTGGGCATTTTGGATAGATGCTTTTATGTCTGTTGTCTTTTTCATACCAATTGCGGTATGTATTGCCCTTTTGAAAATTGATATGCAGAATTTCATGTTGCCTTGGTTGGTTTGGGGGGCATTGTTCTGTAAAGATTGCTTTGGCGGAAGAAGTATTGGCAAACGTATCTTAGGTTATCAAGTTGTTGATAGCGAAAACGGTCAGGTAGTTCATCCTTTTAAATGCGTTGCGAGAAACTTATTTTATATGCTTGGTATAATTGATGTAATTGCGATGTTTTATCATTCCAAAGGGCGACGAATAGGAGATTATGTAGTTCATTCAAAGGTGAAAAAATGTGATAATAATTTGTATGAAGTTCGGTGGATTGAGGCATTGCTGGCGATAATATGCGTATTTGCTAGTATAGTTTTTGTAAATATGTTATTAGCGCATTATGCTCTTTCATTGGGTTTATGGGGGCTTTTATATCGGTAGAAATTGCTTTTCGTTCACCCGTTCAGCCGGATATATTTATCCGGCTGTTCTGCGTATACGAATACTATCGGATTTGATAAATATAATGAAGAAAAAAGAAGAAATGGGCAACCAAGAATACTCATCTAAAGGAGAAAGAGAAGAAGAGAACAAGATATAAAAGAAAGCAAGGAAAATGTGACAAATGGAACATCGCATGTTATTGAGAAAATTCCTAATGAAGTTGAAAGGTGCTTCGTCTTATGGTTTGATTGATAATCTTGCCTTGACTTTGAACGGCAACCAGCTAAAAGCTGTGAATGACGCAGTTCCGACTTCTACTTGTAACAATGGCTTTGAGTTCAGGGATGGTGCCAAGGTGACTACTGAATATACTCATGATACGAATGGGAATTTGACGAAAGATTTTTGTTAACTTGTTTAAATGATAAGATATGAATATGAAATTAAAAAGGTTGATGGCATTTTATATTGATGTTGCTATTGCTGCCTTATTAGCTGTTTTGGTAAATGGAATCTTACTTTTTTGCAATATAAGGGTAATAACTCCAATGATTGCTATTTTTGCGTGGTTTACTCTTTTTTGTAAAGATTGTTTTGGGGGAGCAAGTGTTGGAAGGCGTATTGTAGGTATTCAAGTTGTTGATGCTAATACTGGACAAATAGCTAATCCTTTAAAATGTGTATTTCGGAATCTATTCTATTTTCTGACTTTTATAGAATGTATTGCTATGTATTATAGTTCAAATGGACTTCGTATAGGAGATTATGCTTCCCATACTAAAGTTATTCTATATAATAAAGCCTTGCCGAGTCCTAAGTTATCTCAGTCCATTTTAGCTATTGGATATGCTTTAATAGGATTAATATTATTTGAATTCTTTTACTACTTTCGCGCTTCTTCATTTGGATTACAGGGACTTTTATATCAATAAATATCTCCGTTCAGCCGGATCTGTTTATCCGGCTGCTTCTTTTTATGAATCCTGAAGCATTTCAAACAGCAGGAACCAATAGAAGAGTATTACCAGAATTTAGACAACACTAGTAATTATTAAGTATGGGGAAAAGAAAGAAAAAGTGGATAACCAAGAATACTCATTTACCTAAAAGGAATCGGAAAGAGTATGAAGAGTCTGAAGGTTGGATGTTTAAGATAGGAGTATGGTTTGCTATTGTTGCTATTTTAGTATGGATATTTGTGGTGGTAGCATCGAATAATCATATGGTAGGTTATGATAATTTTATAGGCCGTCCTATTGAATGGGCACGTTCTTTATTTGATTAGGAGCTTGACTTTTATCTCGTTTTCCCGTTCAGCCGGATATATTTATCCGGCTGTTCTCATATCCGAATTCTCTATCTGCTTGAAAATATAAACTCTTCTCCTCTGCATCCCATCCGGAAAATGGAACTAAAACAATAATTTGCTATAAAATACGTAGTTGCCTTGTCAAGCTGTCGCGGAAAGTTTATCTTTGTATCTGCATCATAGAATATTTATTCTTTAAAGGCGTAAATTATGGAGCACGTATCAGATAGCAAATTATTGCCTTATGCCATGATGAACTTCGCGGTTATTCGTCGTGATGATTATTATTACGTGGACAAGACCTCTTTCATCCCACTGATAGAGCGTTCGGATCGCTTCTTCTTTTTTAACCGTCCCCGTCGCTTCGGCAAGAGTTTAACCTTGAATATGCTGCAACACTATTATGATGTGAATGCGAAAGATAAGTTCGATGCTCTCTTTGGTGATTTGTATATAGGACAGCATCCCACCAAAGACCGCAACAGCTATTTGGTACTGAAACTTAACTTCTCATTAGTAAGTGCCGAACTGCACAACTATCGCAAGGGCTTGGACGACCATTGCACTACCTCCTTTGAGAATTTCTGCAAAACGTACGCCGACTATTTACCGCAAGATACGTTAGAAGGCTTACGTACTAAAGAAGGCGCAGTGGCTCAGTTGGATTTCCTCTATCAGGAATGTGCGCGTGTTAACCAAAAAATTTATCTCTTTATTGATGAGTATGACCATTTCACCAATACTATACTTTCTGATGCTAACAGTCTGAATCATTATACTGACGAGACACATAAGACCGGCTATCTGCGGGCTTTCTTTAATACCGTGAAATCGGGGACGGATTCATCCATTGAGCGTTGTTTCATCACCGGCGTCAGTCCCGTGACGATGGACGACCTGACCAGTGGCTTCAACATTGGAACTAACTATTCGCTCTCATCCGAGTTTAATGAAATGATGGGCTTCACCGAAGACGAGGTTCGTCAGATGTTGGCGTATTATTCCACCACTTGCCACTTCAACCATAGCATTGATGAAATCATTGAGATTATGAAGCCGTGGTATGATAATTACTGCTTCGCTCCCGAGAGTTACGATACAACCACGATGTATAACTCCAACATGGTACTTTATTTCGTAAAGAATTATATTTTGTATGGTAAGGTGCCTCGTGACATGATAGAAGACAACATCCGCATTGATTACGAGAAGCTGCGTATGCTCATCCGCAAAGATAAGGAATTCTCTCATGATGCCTCTATCATTCAGACTTTAGTGAGCCAAGGATACATTGCCGGAGAACTGAAGAGGGGGGTTCCTGCCGTTAGTATTGTCGACCCCGACAATTTCATAAGTTTGCTTTATTATTTTGGTATGCTCACTGTCAGTGGTACGCATGAAGGTAAGACGAAACTTACTATTCCCAATCAAGTGGTTCGCGAACAACTCTATACTTATTTGCTAAACACTTACAATGAAGCTGACTTAAACTTCAGTAATTACGAGAGAAGCGAGTTATCCAGTGCTCTTGCTTACAGGGGTGAGTGGCTCGTTTATTTTGATTACATTGCCGACTGCCTGAAGCGTTATGCATCACAGCGTGACAAACAGAAAGGAGAGTTCTTTGTACACGGTTTCACGTTGGCAATGACAGCGCAGAACCGCTTCTACCGCCCAATCTCCGAACAAGATACACAGGCGGGATATGTAGACATCTTCCTATGCCCGTTGCTGGATATCTTTCCGGACATGGTGCACAGTTATATCATCGAACTGAAGTATGCCAAATACAAAGATCCTGAGAGCCGGGTGGAAGAACTGCGTCGGGAAGCCGTTGAGCAGGCCAACCGTTATGCAGATACCGATACGGTGAAACGTGCCGTCGGCAACACCCGTCTACATAAGATTGTAGTGGTATATAAAGGTATGGAGATGAGGGTGTGCGAAGAGGTATGATCCGGTGTGTGCTCTTATGCTCTTCCAGAAGCGATAAATAAGAGTAGGAGAGGTAAATAATCCTTCAACTCATTGCGAAGCAATTCTATAGTTTTTTGTTTATAGCGGTTGACGGATTTCACACTGAGATTCAACTCTTCTGCAATTTCTGTATGGGTTTTCCCTTTGAAGAAACTTTCGATAAAGACGGTACGGTAATTATCAGGAAGTTTGTTCAGGGTTTCATACAGCATCCGGTAAAGCTCATCCAATGTATATACGCTGTCCGATTCGGTTTCGTAGACAGGGGTCTTTTTGCGGATTATTTCCGCATAATTCCATTCGTACTCCTGATGTTTTAGGAAATTCAGGCAACTGTTTTTTACACACATCTTAATATAGCCTAATGTGGTATCAGAGTCTATCTCAAAAGTTTCTATTTTATTCCATAGTGAAGTAAATACATCGGAAACAATATCTTCGCGTGCTTCTTTATTTTCTATAAATCTCTTTGCATACAGACAGAAAGGTGCATAGTACTCCTCATAAAGTTGCTTGAAAGCCTGCTCCTTATCGTGTTCCAAGAAAGATATTTTCATATTATTTAGATTTAGTGAATCGTTTTAGATGGGCAAATATATAATAAGAAAGCCACATAACAGCCGTTTTCTTCTTTTTATTGTCGGAACGAAAAAAAATATCATTTTGCCTGTCCCTTTTGAAAAACTCAATTGTACTATATATATAATTGCAATTATAAACACACTTTTTGAACAGAAATTATGGAAAATTTGAATCCCGAATCATTACTACGGAGAGCGCAGGCATTGGGAGATGATATTAAGGAAATAGAATCTATCGATGTGCAGTATGCTTACCGGCGGATGCAACAGAAAATGAAGAACAGCCGACGGAAGATGATTTATAATCAGTGCATGCGTTATGCGGCGTTTCTGACGTTACCGTTGCTGCTGGCTTCGTTGACTTTGGGATACTTGTATTTTCATAAACCGGTAGAAGACGAGAAATATGCCGAAGTAACGGCAGCCATGGGTTCAGTGATACGTTATGAACTCCCCGATCACTCCGTGGTGTGGCTGAATGCCGGCAGTACCCTGCGCTATCCGACTGTTTTCCGGAATGACAACCGGAACGTAGAATTGAAAGGTGAAGCATATTTCGAAGTTGAGGCCGACAGGGAACGTCCTTTTTATGTAAACACATCGGGCGGATTGAGCATATACGTATACGGAACGAAGTTCAATGTAGCTGCTTATGAAGAGGATGACTGTATAGAAACTGTGTTGGAAAGAGGTAAAGTAAATGTAATCACCCCCAATCGGGAGACGATGGCATTGTTGCCTGGTGAACAGTTACATTATGAGAAACAAAGTCAGGAGTGGATAAAAAGTAAAGTGGACGTTTACGAGAAGGTAGCTTGGAAAGATGGTAAGTTGATATTTAGAAATGCATCGCTGGAAGAAATCTTCAAGCGTTTATCGCGGCATTTTAATGTCGATATTCAGTTTAACAATAGGTCAGGAAAAGAATATAGATACCGGGCTACCTTCCGTAACGAAACTTTGCCGCAGATTTTGGATTATCTGGCAAAATCGGCGGCACTGAAGTGGAAAGTGGAAGATGCGGCACAGCAGGCAGATGCTACTTTTACAAAACCCAAAATTATAGTCAATTTATATTAGTAACCTTTTAAAAACCGAAAAGCCTATGATATAGTACAAAGAAGTGAAAAAGAAAAAAGGAAGAAAGCTGTCCCCACAGCCTCCTTCCAAGAAATTTTAAGATTCGCGGCAAAGAGTCTCGCAAACGCTAACCGGGAATCAAACCTTAGTTCATTGAGTAATAAACTTTAGTTAACCGCAAATGTATGAAAAATAATCATTCATTTAATGCATTATGCTTTAAATATACCTTAAAAATAAAACTTCCTTTACCTATGAGGATTGGTCTAATACTGCTTTTTGCTGTAATATTACAGCTTCCTGCCAATAATGGGTATGCGCAACGAACCCGAATGGCATTTTCGATGTCCAATGTTTCCATTGAACAGGTTTTGAACAAGATAGAGGAGACGTCTGACTTTGTATTTCTCTATAATGATAAAACTATTCAAACGAATCGTATAGTTTCTGTGACGAACAAGTCCGGTAAGATCACTGACATTCTTGATGAAATTTTCAGGGGAACTGATGTGGCTTATACAGTAGTTGATAAACAGATTATTTTGTCGGTCAACAAGACACTGGCAACTCAGCAAGATTCTCGTATTCAAGTCGAGGGAGTTGTGAAAGATGCTTTGGGTGAGCCTTTGATTGGCGTGAATGTAAAAGTAAAGTCGGAAGCAGTCGGTGCCATTACCGATATTGACGGGCACTTTGTTCTGCAAGTTAAGAAAGGGGATGTGCTGGAGATCTCTTATGTGGGTTACGCTACACAAACCGTGACAATCACTGACGCCCGTAAGCTGAACATCACCTTGGAAGATGATGCGAAGGCTTTGAGTGAGGTGGTCGTTACCGCATTGGGTATCAAGAAGGAAACCAAAGCATTGACTTATAACGTGCAGGAAGTGAAAGCCTCTGAAATCATAAAGGTGAAAGATGCCAACTTCATGAATGCATTGACGGGTAAGATTGCGGGTGTCACGATTAATACCGCTTCATCCGGTGTCGGTGGCGGTACCAGAGTGGTGATGCGTGGTGCGAAGTCTATTTCCGGCAATAACAATGCCCTCTACGTGGTAGACGGTATTCCCTTGCCTAACCTCTCTTCTACACAGCCGAGCGACCTGTACACAGGTATGGGCCAGTCCGGTGACGGAATCGCCACACTGAACTCTGACGATATCGAAAGCATCTCTGTACTGACCGGTGCGGCTGCCGCTGCTTTGTATGGTAGTGATGCGGCAAATGGTGTCGTAATGGTTACTACGAAGAAAGGTGAAGTAGGAAAGCTTTCAGTAAACGTTTCCAATAGCACAACGTTCAGTTCTCCTTTCGTATTGCCGGAATTTCAGAATACCTACGGCTCAATCACAGGAGAGTATGCCAGCTGGGGAGACAAACTGGCAACTCCTACCAGTTATGACCCTGCCGATTTCTTCCAGACCGGTTACAATGTGAACAATTCTATCAGCCTTTCTACCGGTTCCGAGCATAACCAGACTTACTTCTCGGCTGCTACGGTGAATGCAAGAGGTATTATCCACAATAACGACCTGGGTCGTTACAATTTCTCTGTTCGCAATTCAAGCGATATGCTGAACAACCGCTTGCACATGGACTTGAGTTTCATGTATATGCGTGTCAACGAACAGAACATGTTGTCTCAAGGACAATACTTCAACCCGTTGGTACCCATTTATCTGTTCCCGCGTGGTGATGACTTTACGAAATACCAGACTTATGAACGCTATAACGCTTCACGTAACTTCAAGACGCAATATTGGCCTTATGGCGACCAGGGTATGATGATGCAGAACCCTTACTGGATTACGGAACGTAACAAGTTCAATAACAACAAAGACCGCTTCCTGACGGGTATCGGACTGAAATTCGATATCAACGACTGGATGAACATCTCTGCTCGTTTGAAATACGATGGTACCAAGGAAGTACGTACCAAGAAATACAGCGCTTCTACATTGAACCTGTTTACCGGTTCAGACACGGGTGCTTATTATAGAGATGAGGTCAGTACGACACAGATTTATGCAGATGCCATGCTGAACATCGACAAGTACATCGGCGACTTCTCTTTGAAATTCACATTAGGTACAAGTATCCGTGACGTGCAATATTCTTATTCCAGTGTAGGTGGCGGATTGCTGGGTGTTGCCAATCTGTTTACATACGCCAACTTGAACAAGACTTCTTTGCGTATGGGACAAGACGGTTATCACGACCAGACACAGGCTATTTTCGCTACGGCACAGTTGGGCTATAAGAGCAAAATCTATCTGGATCTGACCGGACGTAACGACTGGTCAAGTGCTTTGGCCGGTACGAAGTCAATGGATTCCGGTTTCTTCTATCCGTCAGTCGGTGTTTCTGCGGTTCTGACCGAGTTGCTTCCTATCAAGTCGAATGTTCTTTCGTTTGCAAAGGCACGTTTCTCTTATAGTGAAGTGGGTAATGCTCCTCAGCGTTTTATCCCTATCAGCACCTATCCGATACAGGGTGGATATCCTCAGACTACGACTTACTTGGTTGACGAGAATCTGAAGCCTGAAAAGACGAAATCGTATGAATTGGGTTTCAATGCCAAACTCTTCGGTAATAAAGTGAACTTCGATTTAACGCTGTATAAGTCTTCTACTTACAACCAGTTGTTTAATCCTACACTTCCGAGTGGTTCAGGTTATACCTCATATTATGTAAACGCCGGTCGCATTGACAATAAAGGTATCGAATTGTCTTTGGGTTTAGACCAGGATCTGGGTCCGGTGAACTGGACAAGCAGTCTGACCTATACCATCAACCGGAATAAGATCAAGGAACTCTTGCCGGAAACTGTTACCCCCACCGGTGCTGTTGTTTCCATGAAGGAAATGAACATGGGCGGAACTGACGGTTACAGAATGGTGCTGAAAGAAGGAGGCTCTATGGGAGATATTTATGTGAACACGCTGAAGACGGACGACCACGGATATATTTATGTCGGTCTTACGGATAGAAAGGTGGTAGCCGATCCTGACCACTTTGTGAAAGCAGGCAATGCGAACCCGAACTACACGATCGGTTGGCGAAATGATTTCAAGTGGAAAGACCTCTCTTTAGGATTTGTCATCAACGGTCGTTTTGGTGGTGTAGGCGTTTCGGCTACTCAGGCAAAACTGGATGCGTATGGTGTATCTAAGGCTTCTGCCGAAGCACGCGACCTGGGTGGAGCTTTGGTGAACGGCGAACGGATTCCGGCTAAAGAATATTATCAAGTGATTGGTGGCGGTAATTCCGGTATCGGCTCCATGTATGTGTACGATGCAACCAATATCCGTTTGGGTGAGGTGTCCTTGGGATATGACCTGCCTATCAACAAATGGGTGAAGTGGGTGAAAGGTGCGCATGTATCAGTTGTTGGACGTAACCTGATCATGTTCTATAACAAAGCTCCTTTCGATCCTGAAGCAACTGCAAGTACGGGAACTTATTTCCAAGGAATCGACTATTTCATGCAGCCCAGTCTTCGTAATGTAGGCTTCTCTGTTAATTTGAAATTCTAATGTTAACGATTAAATTCAGATAGTAATGAAACATTTTTATAATAAGTTTTTGATAGGCTGTGTAAGTGGCTTATTGACCTTGGCGGGATGTATGGGTAACTTTGAAGAGTGGAATACAAACCAGCATGAGGCCACCGATGATATGTTGAGCAGGGACAACCTGGATACGGGTTCATTCTTTGTTCAGATGCAGAAAAACGTATTTGTGCTTGAACAGATGAATCCGGACGGTACGGGTATCGGAGGTTCTGTCTATCAGGTGATTGATAATCTGGCTGGTGCTTCTTTCGCTGGTTATACCGGTGCATGCGGCACGTGGTACGGACAAGCCAACTACTTGACTTACAAGATGGACATTGAATGGAGGGATGCAGCTTTCGAACGCGCTTTTGTGGGTATCATGTCTGCTTGGGATAAGATGACGAAAAAGGCGGAAGAGCAACAGCAACCTCAGATTGCAGCTTTGGCTACCATTGTCAAGGTGCTTGCCATGTCAAGAACTACGGATATGTACGGTCCGCTTCCCTATACCAAATTCGGCAACGGCGAAGTCTACAATCCGTATGACAGCCAGGAGGTGATCTACAATTCATTCTTCGATGAACTGAATGAGGCCATAGACGTACTCAACGACTTATATCAGAAAGATTCGTCCGTCAAGGTGATGGAGAAATACGATTTCGTTTACAATGGAAATGTAGAAAGCTGGATTCGTTTTGCCAATTCACTGAAGTTGCGTCTGGCCATGCGTATTGTATATGCCAACGAAGCCAAAGCAAAGCAGATGGCAGAAGAGGCGGTTGCCCATCCTGTGGGTGTGATGGAGAAAGCTTCGGAGATAGCCAAATTGCAGCATACTGCTGATTTCGTTTATCGTCATCCGCTTTTCATCATTAGTATAGGTGAGTTCTTTGATGCACGAATGGGTGCGGTGATGGATTCTTATATGAATGGATATAACGATCCTCGTATGAGTGCTTATTTCCAGAAGAACCAGAGCGGTGAATATACAGGCATACGTACAGGTATCAACATAGTGCGTGAAGCCTATTCTTCATCCGGTCTGTTCTCCGATTTGAACGTAAGTGCCACGGATGAACTGGTATGGATGAATCCGTCCGAAATGTATTTTCTCCGTGCGGAAGGTACCATCAGAGGATGGAACATGAACGGCGCTGCACAAAGTCTGTACGAATCGGGTGTACGCACTTCGTTTGAAGTTTCCGGCGTATCCGGTGCGGAGGCTTATTTGGGTGATGATACCAGTGTTCCCGCTAATTATTCCGATCCGGCTACACCGGGAAATAACCTTTCGGCAAGTTCTGACATTACGATCAAGTGGGACGAGGAAACCGGTTTCGAGAAAAAATTGGAGCGTATCATTACGCAAAAATACTTGGCTATTTATCCGGACGGCGAGGAAGCTTGGGCTGAATTCCGTAGAACAGGTTATCCGAGGGTCTTCCCGGTAGCTATCAATAAGAGCGATGGAAAGATAAGCACTGAAAAGCAAGTACGTCGTATTCCGTTCCCCTCTACTGAATACAGAGACAACAATGCAAATGTGCTTCAAGCTATAACCCTGTTGGGAGGCGAAGATACCGGAGGTACTTCCTTATGGTGGGATAAAAAGAATAATTAATTAATGTATTAAATGACAAATTTATGAACTTTAAATCTGTATATATCAAATTATCCGTTGTTGCTGCTTTTGCAGGAGCGATGGTAGCATGTAATACTGACGTAGAGAATCTTGAGATTCAGAAACCGAATACATATAGTGAATTGTATTATAAGAATCTGAGAGATTTCAAAGCTACCGATCATCAGATTTCTTTTATGTGGTTTGCCGATTATACTTCTCCGCATACATTAGGACATCGTTTCCTTGGATTGCCCGATAGCTTGGACATTTGTAGTTTGTGGGGAGGTATTCCTTCCGATGTAGAAGGAAAGCCGAATACATTCTACGCTCCTAAAACTTACGAAGAGATGAGGTTTATCCAGAAGGTAAAAGGGGTAAAACTTGTCCGTCCTTTGTTCCCTAGTATTGGATCTAATAAATGGCTGGAAAAATATTTACCGGCAGAAACGAAGGAAGATTCATTGACGCTAATTAAAGCTTTTGGAGATTCTTTGCTAAGGACTGTTTATGACAACGATTTGGATGGTTTGGACTTGGACCATGAGATCCACGGTGACTGGATGTATGGTGAGAATTTTTCTAATCTCGTCAAGTATTTAGGAGAACATATCGGTCCAAAAGGTAAAGATCCTGAAAAAATATTGATAGTTGACGGTTGGCCTTTCGATGATGGTTACGAATATATAACTTATTTTGTATCACAAGCTTATCAAAGCTGGGGCGCGGGAGATTTACAAAACCGTTATGATGAAATTGCAGAAAAAATAGGTCCTGAGCGTTTTATTGTGACTGAAAATATAGGAGACTATTATGCTACCGGTGGTGTAGATTTTACTGAAGCGGATGGTAACCAATATACGGAAACAGGAGAAAGATTGACCTCTTTGGAAGGTATGGCTCGTTGGAATCCCACTCAAGGAAAAAAAGGTGGATTTGGTGCTTTCTATAGCCAGCGTGATTACAACAGTAATCCTCCTTATAAATATTTCAGAAAGGGTATTCAGATTCAGAATCCGGCTATTAGATAAAAACAGTATAAATAAGATATTATGAAGAATATTTTTTTACATAAATTTACATCCATAGGATTGTTCTTGGTGTTATGTGCCATATCTTTCTCATCTTGTTTGGATGATGAATCTTATGATTTCCCAGGCGATACAGGGAAGGTGTATGTGAAAGCGCAATCATCGAACATGGTTAACAGTATTGTCAATGTGCTTGATATAAAAGTTGCTAAAACGTTGTTCGGCACTTTTGGAGGAGGCTCTGTATCTTTTCCGGTACGTTCTACGGTTCCTGTTAAAAGCGAGACCAGTGTTACTTTAGGAATTGATAATTCGTTGATAGATGCATACAATGCCAAGAATGCAACTGAGTGTAAAACTTTGGATGCAAGCATGTTTGCTTTAAACGGTCAGAATTTAGTGATTGAATCCGGACAGATGTGCTCGGAAAAAGAACTTGAAATAACTGTGGATCCTGCAAAAGCTAATTCTTTGGAAATAGGTGACTATCTTGTTCCTATAAAATTGATGAATGTTACAGGTAAGATGAAAGTAAGTTCTGACTGGAGTGTGATTTATCTGCATGTAGCGGTTGTGGACGATCCTTATGGCTTGCCTAAGGCAGATCGTACTAACTGGGAAGTTGTGGATTTCTCATCACAGGAAGTAACAGGTGAAAATTCTCCGGCATCGAATGTACTTGATGGTAATAACGGTTCCATCTGGCATACGGAGTGGTCCAACCATGCTCCTAATCCTCCTCATTATATTACAATAGATATGGGTGAGGTGAAACGTATGGCAGGTTTCCAATATGTGACAAGAAGCAGTGGAGCCGGTTGTCCTGCGGAATTGGTTGTTGAAATTAGTACCGACAATTCTGTTTGGAATGAAGTTGGGCGTTACGGGCAAGATGAGCTGGTTTTTGGCGGCAATGCTGAATGTAAGAAGTTCTTTGAGGAACTGAAAGATGCCCGTTATTTCCGTTTGACAATCAACAAGGCCGGGCAGGAATATTGGGGGAGTTTTTATACCTCTCATTACACATGTCTGGCAGAGATTAATGCGTATATTATTGAATGAATAATTTAAATGATAGTAGTATGAAGAAAATATTAAAAAATACATTCTATGGTTTGGCTTTAATGGTTTTAGCAGCCTGTCAGGAAGCTGCTGAATTTCAGGATGTCATTCTTTTTACAGGAACTGAAAACTCTGCGAAAGTTTCCCTTACAGTGGAAGGTGCAACTGATATGGGAGTAACTGTTACTGCAACCGATAAGGTGGAAAAGGATACTAAGATTACATTGACTATTGGTACCCAGGCTGATTTGGATGTTTATAACAAGGAGACAGGGAAAAGTTATGTGCTGCCGCCAGCTGAATGTATGGGCTTGTCAACCGGGGAAACTGTGATTAAAACAGGTAATTACATTTCTGAGGCAGTGAAATTTTCCGTGAAGTCTGTAGATGCTATGGATAAAGGATTGAACTATTGTGTTCCTATTGTCATCACCGGTACGGATGGAGATATGTCCATATTGGAATCCTCACGGGTTATGTATGTGGTGTTGAACCGTGTTTTGGTAGGAAAGGCTGTGGTACTGAATGGTAATGGAGCTTTCCATGTACCGCAATTTATGACCGATTTAAGAGTGGGTGCTTTGGGAGCAGCCAGTATGGAAATAAAAGTGTGTATCGATCGTTGGCAGTCAGACTTCTGGACGCTGTCTACTTTGATGGGGGTTGAAGAGAATTTCTTGCTTCGTTTCAGTAAGGTGAATGAAGTTCCCAACACGTTGGAGATTGGTCCTATCGTTACTTCTGGAGCAAAATCGTTTGTGAAGAGTGAGAGAAAATTCGAAACTGGCCGTTGGTATCATTTTGCTTGTGTATTCGATGGTTCTTCAGCCGCTATTTACGTTAATGGAGAATTGGATGCCAAGTTTAGTATTCCTGGAGGTACGCTCAATCTGAACGATGATTACTTTGATGGTTTCTGGATCGGACAGTCTTGTCATGGTCGCGGCTTGATAGGTGCCGTCAGTGAAGCTCGCTTCTGGAATAAGGCATTGACGGCCAATGATATCCAAGATAATATGTGCTATGTCGATCCGACAACGGAAGGTTTGTTGGCTTGCTGGGTCTTTAATGAACCCCAGGATGATGGTCGCTTCCTGGATGTAACCGGTAATGGTTTTGATGCTTTCCCGAAGAATGGATATACTTGGAGAGAAAACATCAAGTGTCCTTTCTGATATAGGTTTTCACTAAAAGTATAAGTTTACATAGAGTTCTTTAAGGTGCTTCGGGATATATTTCCCGAAGCACCTCGGGAGCTCATTATAAATACTAAAAGGCTATAACACGGGTAATTCTACTGAATTAGTGTAAAAAATATTGCTTATGAAATCTACGGTGTCTTTTCGTTTGTTTGCTCCCCTGCTGTTTTGCTTCTTTGTTATGGGTTTTGTCGATGTAGTAGGAATTGCTACCAGCTATGTCAAGCAAGACTTTACCTTGAATGATAAAATAGCCAATCTTCTGCCGATGATTGTATTCTTGTGGTTTGCCGTCATCTCCTTGCCTTCCGGTTTGCTGATGGATAAGATTGGCCGCAAGCGTACTGTACAACTCAGTGCGCTGATTACTTCCGTCGGAATGCTTATTCCGTTTATCACTTATTCTTTTGGAAGCGTTCTATTTTCCTTCTGCCTGTTGGGTATTGGCAATACCATCTTGCAGGTTTCCCTTAATCCTTTGGTTACGGATGTGGTTGCCAAAGAACGGATTACCGGAATGCTGACTTTAGGTCAGTTTGTTAAAGCCATCTCCTCTACCTTAGGACCGATATTGACGAGCCTTTTCGTGGGGTATTGGGGAAACTGGCAATTGATTTTTCCACTTTACGGTTCCATCACGCTTGTATCATGGATATGGATGACGCGGACGCACATCTCTTCCGATTCAAGCCGGAATGATGACGAACGTGTTCCGCTGAAAGACATTCTGCGTTTGTTTGCCAAACCGTATCTGTTGATGTGTTTCCTGATGATATTACTGAGTGTAGGTTTTGAAATAGGGTTGATGACTGTTGTGCCTAAATACTTGAAAGAAGTATGCGACCTTCCCATCGAAAAGGGTAGTTTAGGTTGTAGCCTCTATTTTCTGGCCCGTACTTTGGGAACCTTTATCGGTTCTATAGTGCTGGTCCGCATTTCTCCTAAAAAATACTTGAATGTGAATATGGTCATCGCCATTCTCTTTTTCCTTATATTCACCTTCATCTCCTCTTTCCCCTTGCTGCTTGTCTCCCTGTTTTTCATCGGTTTTTGTTGTGCCAATATATTCCCTATCGTGTTTTCTGAAGCAATCCAGTATTTGCCGGAAAAAGCGAATGTCATTTCAGCCTTGATGATCATGGGAGTTGCCGGAGGTGCCTTGATACCTCCTGTGATGGGAATCATCTCAGACTTGGGTACTCAGCAATTGAGCCTGTCTGTTCCTTTGCTTATTCTAATATGTATATATATCGCCTCTTTTTGCTTAAAATCAGATAAATAAATATGAAAACAATGACTTCGTTAGAACGCTGTATGGCCGTACTGAACGGCGAAACACCGGATTTTTTGCCTATTATACCCCAATGTTTCATGCTGGCCGTTGAAACGGCAGGCAAAAAAATAGGGGAAGTGAACAGAAATGGAAAACTGATGGCTGAATGTCATTTAGTTTCACAAGATAAATATGGTTATGACGGTTGTGTGATCGATTTTGATGATGCGACCATTGCGGAAGCCGTAGGAGCCAAAGTAATCTTCCGCGAAGACGAACCGGCTATCGTTGACGAAGCGTCTCCTGTTTTGCAAGACCTTCGCGATGTATACGATATGCCTATCCCCGATCCGTTAAGTTCGGGACGCATGAACGAATGGTTGGAGGCAACCCGTGTGTTGAAAGAGAAGATCGGTAAGGATGTCTTTATCATGGGGCGGGCAGACCAGGGACCGTTCAGTATCGCTTGCTTGCTGAGAGGTACCACGCAGTTCATGATGGATTTGCTCACCGAAGATAAGAAACTGATCATGGATGTACTGGATTATTGTGCTAAGATCAGTTCGGTATTTGCCAAGGCACAGAAAGATGCCGGTGCGCATGCCACTTCAATCGGTGACGCTTTTGCCGGTCCTAACCTGATTTCTCCGGAGATGTACCGTGAGTTTGCCTTGGAACCGGAACGCTGGCTGGCAAAGGAAGTGCAGGATTACGGCATTCCCTTCTCCGTACATATTTGTGGAAACACGAATGGCATCATCGAAGACATGGGTACGACGGGAGCGCGGATTCTGGAAGTGGACTGGATGCTGGATATGGAAGCAGCTCGTGCGAAAGTGCCGGAGGAGACTGTCTTGATGGGTAATATTGACCCCAGTTTCCCGCTGGTTCTCGGTACTCCGGCAGATATTGACGAGGCAGTGAAGAACCTGCTGATGAAAACGAAGGGCAGAAGACATATCATCAGTTCCGGTTGTGCCATGGGACGTAATACGCCTTCCGAAAACTTTACGGTGTTTATTAAAGCAGCCCGCAAATACGGTTCTTATGAAGAAGTAATGAAATTGCGTCAATCCTGATAATAAACTATATAATCTATTTTAATAACCTGAGAATTAGGAAGACGATGCTTCCGACTCTGAATTAATGAATATACAATTATGGCAGATTTAAATAAATTATTTGATTCCATTGTTGCCGGAAAGTTGGAACCGGCAGTAGAAGTATCTCATGATATAATCGAAGAAAAGATCGATATCCAGATGGTGATCAACGACTATATGATCAAAGCTATGGAAGAAATTGGAGACCGCTTCCAGAATAATAAGGCGTATGTGCCGGAACTGTTGATGGCTGCTCGTGCCATGAAAGGCTCTTTGGATCTTCTGAAGCCTTATATGAAGGATAATTCGGTAACTACAGTAGGCAAAATCGTTATCGGAACCGTATTTGGCGATTTGCATGATATAGGCAAGAACCTGGTAAGTTCCATGTTCGAAGGATGCGGATTCGAGGTTGTTAATTTGGGAGTGAATGTCAAGGCAGAACAGTTTGTCGAGACGGTAAAGAAAGAAAAGGCTGACATACTTTGCTTGTCTGCACTGCTTACTACTACCATGAATTACATGAAAGTCGTGATTGATACTTTGGAACAGGCTGGAATGAGGGATTGCGTTAAAGTGATGGTAGGAGGTGCTCCTGTAAATGAAGCTTTTGCCAGACAGATCGGTGCTGATGCTTATACCAGTAACGCCAATGCAGCTGTATTGAAAGCAAAGGAACTTTTAAGGAATTGATGTCATGAAAATAAATATGAACGAATGGATTCAATCTCTGATTGAATCAGGTAAAAGGGTTGCGATTCCTGTTATGACGCATCCCGGTATCGAGTTGATAGGCAAATCAGTCAATGATGCGGTAACCCAGTCTGATACTCATTTTCAGGCAATTAAGAACCTGGCAGTGAAATATCCTTCGGCTGCTACGTGCGCCATCATGGATTTGACAGTAGAAGCTGAAGCATTTGGCGCTGAAATTTATTTTTCAGAAAATGAAGTGCCCAGTGTGGTAGGGCGTATCGTTTCTGATGCCGAATCAGTGAAGGCTTTGCAGGTTCCGTCATTGAATAGCGGCCGTGTTTCTGAGTATTTGAAAGTGAACGCATTGATGGCTGAAATCGCGGAAAAGCCTGTGATTGCCGGATGTTGCGGTCCTTACTCTTTGGCGGGCAGACTGTTCGGCATGTCTGAAATCATGATGGAGATGTTTATTGATGCGGATTGCGTGAAACTGTTGCTGGATAAATGTACGGACTTCCTTATCCAATATTGCCAGACTATAAAGGATGCCGGTGCGAATGCGGTCTTGATGGCGGAACCTGCGGCGGGATTGTTGTCTAACGACTGTTGCCAGGAGTTTTCATCCGTCTATGTGAAACGGGTGATAGATGCCGTTCAGGATGATAACTTCTCTGTGTTCCTTCATAACTGCGGCAATACAGGCCAATGTACTGCGGCTATGGTGGCAACCGGTGCTGCCGGTTATCATTTCGGTAATGCAATAGACATGCTCTCCGCTTTGGAAGCATGTCCTGAAAATGCACTGGTGATGGGTAACATCGATCCGGTTGCAGTATTCAAAATGAGCAGCGCGCAAGAGGTGTACAATACTACGATGGAGCTGTTGGACAAGACGTCGTCCTTTTCGAACTTTGTTTTGTCTTCCGGATGCGACACGCCTCCCGGAGTTCCTTTTGAGAATATAGATGCTTTTTATCAAGCTTTATTGGACTATAATTCAAAAGCAAAATGATTGAGAAATATGTATATACGGAGAGCGGATATTCTCCATTGCTGATCAATGAGGGGTGGCAGGTAGCCCAATTGAACTGTCTGCCCAGACATAGACTGGATGATATTGACCAGATCGAAGTCCACCGCAATACGGATGAAGTCTTTGTATTGTTGGAAGGAGTGGGCGTCCTGATGGCGGCAGAGGTATCGGAAGATGGCAAGATCAGCTATGAAATGGTGAACATGGTTCCTGGAGTGACCTATAATATACCTTGCGGCACGTGGCACAATATTGCCATGAACGAGGATGCAAAGATTGTCATTGTAGAGCGTGATAATACCCACTTGAAGGATTGCGCTTATATTGATTTAACCCGGGAACAACAGGATGAGGTAAGAGAGTTGATCAAGAAAACTTTGTGATATGAAAACATTTCTCATTTGGGGATTCTTAGGAAGTGGCAAAACAACGTTCATCAATTATCTGCTTTCCAAAGTATTTATAGGTCAGCGGGTGGTGGTGCTGGAGAATGAGTCCGGAAAATGTTCGGTAGATGAAGTCGTATTACGGTGTCAGAATTATGATGTGGTCAGTCTTAGTTCTGGTTGTGTCTGTTGTACTTTGCGCAGTGACTTGATGCGAACGATAGAGGATATACGTAAGTCTTTTAATCCGGATATTCTTTTGTTGGAACCATCAGGATTATCGTCTTTAATGGATTTGTTGTCTATTCCGAAATGTCATATTGACAAAGTAATCACGTTGCTTGATATTCACCAAATGGAATTCCTAATGAGAATAAACAAAGTGTATTATCAACGTCAGTTTGCCTTAAGTCCGGTAATCGTACTTACAAAACTTGATAATGAACCTTTGCAACGGATAGAGCAGATTCGCGCTGGTTTACAGAGTTTAAATCCCAATGTTATGATTGTAGACAAGCCTTATGCTGAACTCCCTGTTGATTCTGTAAGTCGACTGTTCGATGTGGAGGATCGTAAAATGCAAGTAGTTCCATCCTTTATGTATGAGAAGAACCGCATGAATTATGTGCTGGAAAACTATGAATTGAAGAAAAACGTAGATCGGGAATTTTTGGTGCGTTTTTTAAGAAAGTGTGCTGCCTCGTCTCGTAAGCTGGTACGTGCAAAAGGAATTTGCTGTGATAAGGACAATAATTACTGGTCGGTAAGCTATGACTTGTCTACGTTTAGCGTCGATGAGATAAAACCGCCTGTCGGTTTCACAAGGGAGAACTGTTCTTTGTCGTTATGGTGGGAAAACGAATTTCCCGCTGCGGACGAAGAATCCCATATCATTCCCATATCAATTACCGATTTGACTTTCAGCGACAAGGAACTGTATGAGACTTTGGGCTATCGCGATGCTGTACCTGATGATTATGTATTGTCATCTATAGATAGGCTGAAGAAGGAACTTTTCGCTGTCTGTGTGCCTCAGTTTGGTTATCGCTTATTGGACGGTGGTGTTTTGGGTGTTTCAATGCTGATAGTAGGAAACCTGTTGGTTACTCCTAACCGTATCATTACCCAGGCATTGGCGAAAAGTGATTGTTTCTGTCTGTTGTTGGCAACGGTAGGCAAGAATGCCGATGAATGGATATCACGCAAACGTGGTGGGAGTGATATTATGGAGGCTTGGATTGGGGATGCTTTAGGTTCTGTCTTGGTTGAAGCTATCGTAGCGGCGGGAAAAATTAAATTGGAACAGATAGCCCAAGAGAAGGGGTGGCGTATTACCAATTCTTACAGTCCGGGTTATTGTAGTTGGAATGTCAGTGAACAGCAACAACTGTTTTCTATGCTTCCCAAGGGATTTTGTGGAGTGACGTTGACGGATTCTTCCTTGATGCTTCCTATAAAATCGGTCAGTGCACTGGTCGGAGTAGGGGAGAATGTGGAGAAATCTGCGTATCAGTGTGATATCTGTACCAAAAAAGATTGCTATAAAAGACGTGTGAGTAATTAGTATTTAATTTTAAAGAATAAGGCTTATGAAAAAGTTTTTAATTTATTTGTTATTATTGCCGTTTGTGTCTGTGATGGCGCAAGTGAAAGATGGCATTTTAACATGTGACAATGAGACATTTGATCTGCTTCGAGATTTATCGAAATCAAATTTATCGAAAGGAAATATCATGATTTTTACGACCACTCATCAAGATTTGGGATGGTTGAATCATATAGATGCATGTATTGAGGACAGGGATACTTTGTGGCTGACTCCATATTTGGAGAGATTGGGCAAGGATCCTGATTTTAAAATGGATATTGAACAGACTTCTATTGTAATGGAATATTTGCATAGATATCCTTCTTCAAAAGAAGTATTCAATAAGTATATTAAGGAAGGACGCATCTGCATCGGTGCAACTTTTGTTCAGCCGTATGAGGAAATGTACGCGTCAGAGTCGTTGGCTCGTCAATTCTATTATGGAAGCAGATGGCTGAAAAAGACTTTCGATGGCTATTCATCCTCTTCTTACTTTAATGTTGATGTGCCGGGACGTACATTACAAATGCCGCAAATGATGAAAAAGGCAGGCATTGACAATTTGGTGATCAGCCGCCATGAAAGGGGAGCCTTTTATTGGGGAGCACCGGACGGCTCTCAAGTGATGACTTATTCTCCGGGGCATTACATTTTCTTCTATGGTGTATTGGCGAAGAATGATACGGCAGCTATAAAAGATATGGCCAAGGAGTCTGTCTTGTGGTATACAAAATTTAATGATGTGAAGAAAGCGCAAACGATAATGCCTGCAATGCTCAACTATGAACTTTCATGGGACAAGAAACCGGTAAAGAATTGCGCTATATTAGCGGATAAGTGGAATAATCTCCGCACAATAGTCAATGCAGAAACCGGTAAAAAAGCAAACGTGAGGTTGCCGCAATTCAAATACGCCATAGCCGATGAGTTTTTCAGGGATTTGAGACTTTCTACTTCTCATATTCCATCTCATTTTGGAGAACGTCCCAATGTCTGGCTGTATATACACGGTCCGTCGCACGAACGGGCATTGACGGTGAGCCGCGAGGGGGATGTGAAATTGCCAATGGCTGAAAAGGTATCTTCATTCTTGTCTTTGCTGAATGGAAACTTTATATCCTATCCGACGGAGATAATGCAAAATGCTTGGAAAGATAAAATCTATCCGGATCATGGTTGGAATGGAAGAAATGGACTTTATACGGACAATACTTTCTTGCGTTGCTATGAGAATGCTTTGGCTAAAGCCGATTTGGTATTGAATGAACAGACGATCCGTCTGGCCTCTATGGTGAATACGAATGAAAAATTGGGTTATCCGATGGTTGTCTTTAATACGAATTCATCATTGCGTGATGCAGTTGTTGAGGTACCTTTGAGATTTGAAGGAGGATATGCCCATGATCTGAAAATTGTGAATGCAAAGGGTGAGGAAGTACCTGTACAGTGTTCCGGTGTGACCTATTATTCTGACAATACAATAGAAAAGGCTACGGTGACTTTTGTGGCTAAGAATATGCCGGCTCATGGACTTGATACTTATTATGTCACTTCGGGAGAAAAGAAGATAGTCAGCCAACAGGCAGATAATCTTTTTGAGAATGAGTATTACCGGATTGATTTTGTATCGGGAGGTATTAAACAGATATACGATAAGCAGTTGAACGTGAATTTGCTGAATACGGGCAAATTCTTAGGTGGAGAGGTGATCACAATGCGTTCCGTAGGAAATGGTGCCGGTGAATTTGATGCTGTACAGCAACCTGATATGGAGGGATTTGATAAGACTTCAAATTATAAGAGCGAGTGGCAGATGATTGAGAACGGTCCTGTATTCGCAAAGTTTAAGATACGTACTCCTATACGTGATGCAGTCATCGAGCAGACAGTTACGGTGTATAATCAGATGAAAAAGATTGATTTTGATGTGGCATTGCTGAACTGGAAAATGAAATTATACAGAGAATACCGTTTGATGTTCCCTCTGGCTATGAAGGATGGAAAAGTGGCGTATGAAGTTCCATTTGGCAAACTGAGGGTAGGACAGGATGAAATGCCGGGTGCTGCTGGTGAGCGTTACAATGTTGAAAACAAGTTGCAACATCCGCGTGGCATCGGTAATTGGTTGGGTGCTTATGACCAGAAGTTCGGAGTTACGTTGAGTTCATCTGTTGCTGTTGCCGATTATATTGACCCGACTGATAATGCTGTAGATTATCCTGTTCTGCAACCTATCTTATTGGCTTCACGCAGAAGTTGTCATGAAGCAGGTAATGAGTTTATTCAACCGGGTGATCATTTCTACCATTTCTCGTTTACTTCGGGCAAGACGATAGATGAGGTTTTCGGACAATCGGCCAATGAACCTTTGTTGTCCGTTTATCGTCCTTGCAAGGGTGAGAAGGCGACATTGAATACGTCATATTCATTTGTCAAATCAGATAATCCCAATGTTGTAATCACTACGATAAAGAAGTGTGAAGATGACGAAAGCATCATCGTTCGTATGTATAATAAAGGTGAGGATCAAGAAAAAGTTAACCTCCAATTCTGTAGAACGCCTAAGCAAATTATTCATACCAACTTGATCGAAGAAGAAAAAGAGACGGTTGATAATATTGTATTAGGAAAGTATGCGATAGAAACCTTCAAATTCAAATTTTGATATTTGTAATTAGTGAATCCGTAGCAGTTGCCATATTGATTCTGAATTTAAAACTAATCATGGATGGGTATGGCAATTGCAATTCTCCAAAGACATAAGTCTATGGTGTTCTTTATATATAAAAAGTAGAATAAGATGAGAAAAAAAATATATTCTTTGATGATAGCGATGGGTATGAGCGGTATGGTTTGGGCTCAGTCTTCTTCATTGCCGTATAAAAATTCGTCTCTGCCGGTTACTACAAGAGTGAGCGATCTGCTTTCACGTATGACCTTGGAAGAAAAAGTAGGGCAGCTCCTTTGTCCTATGGGATGGGAAATGTATGATATACAGGGAAATGATGTTCTCCCCTCCGGAAAATTTAAGAAGATGATTCAAGAAAGGGGCGTGGGTATGCTTTGGGCTACTTATCGTGCTGATCCTTGGACTAAAAAAACATTGGAAAATGGTCTTAATCCAGTGTTAGCCGCAAAAGCAGGCAATGCTTTGCAGAAATATGTAATGGAAAATACCCGGTTGGGGATTCCGGTGTTTTTGGCAGAAGAAGCCCCTCACGGTCATATGGCAATTGGTACGACTGTCTTTCCTACAGGATTGGGAATGGCTGCGACTTGGTCTACTGATTTGATACAAAAAGTGGGAGAAGCTGTTGGAAAAGAGGTGCGCGTTCAGGGTGGTCATATCAGTTACGGTCCTGTACTTGATTTGGCTCTTGATCCACGTTGGTCGAGAGTGGAAGAAACGTTTGGAGAGGATCATGTACTGGTCGGTAGTATGGGAGCGGCCATGGTTACCGGATTAGGTGGTGGAAAACTGGCCGAACCTTATAGCACGATAGCTACGTTGAAAGTATTTTTAGCTTATGCTATACCAGAAAGTGGACAGAATGGAAATTGTGCATCCGTAGGGATGAGGGATTTACATGATATTTATCTTCCTCCTTTCCGAAAAGCCATAGATGCAGGAGCACTTTCTGTAATGACTGCTTATAATTCGATAGATGGAATACCGTGTACGGGGAATGATCATTTGTTGAAAGGATTGTTGCGTGGTAACTGTAAGTTTCCAGGTTTTGTTGTTTCCGATTTATACAGTATAGAGGGAATACATGAGAACCATTTTGTAGCTCCAACAGTTACAGATGCCGCTATACAAGCTGTATCAGCCGGAGTGGATGTCGATCTTGGAGGTGATGCCTTTATGAATCTGTGTAATGCAGTCCGGTCTAAACGTTTGGATGAAGCAGTGGTTGACACGGCGGTTTGTAGAGTGCTGCGTTTGAAATTTGAGATGGGATTGTTTGACCATCCTTATGTGCGGCCTAACGAAGTTAAGAAGTTGGTTCGTAATAAGGAACATGTCTCTTTGGCGCGTGATGTAGCACGTGCTTCAGTGACACTTCTGAAGAATGAAAATGCAATACTGCCTTTGAGTAAGCAACTTCGTAAGGTTGCCGTAATAGGTCCTAATGCGGATAACCAGTATAACATGCTGGGTGACTATACGGCTCCGCAGGATAACGGGAATGTGAAAACTGTGTTGGATGGTATTCTTTCCAAACTTTCTCCATCGCAGGTGGAGTATGTACGTGGGTGTCCTATACGGGATACGACCGCAGTGGAATTGGATAAGGCTGTTGAGGCTTCCCGAAATTCAGATGTGGTTATTGCGGTGATAGGTGGTTCCAGTGCCCGTGATTTTAAAACGAGTTATAAAGAAACTGGTGCTGCCATTACCGACAAGAGTGTAATCAGTGACATGGAAAGCGGTGAAGGTTTCGACCGTGCTACATTGACTTTGTTGGGTAAACAGGATGAACTTTTGAAGGCTTTGAAAAAGACCGGTAAACCTTTGGTGGTAGTCTATATTGAAGGTCGTCCTTTGGATAAGGTATGGGCATCGGAACATGCGGATGCTTTGTTGACAGCTTATTATCCGGGACAAGAAGGTGGATATGCGATAGCGGATGTGTTGTTTGGAGATTACAATCCGGCGGGACGGTTACCGATATCAGTACCACGTTCAGTAGGACAAATTCCGGTATATTACAATAAAAAGGCTCCTAAAGGCCATGATTATGTAGATATGTCCATCTCTCCGTTATATGCTTTCGGATATGGTCTGAGTTATACGACTTTTGCCTATTCGGACTTGAAGATTGCAGAGAAAGCACCCCATTGTTTTGAAGTCTCATTTGTTGTGAAAAACACGGGAGAATGTGCCGGAGAAGAAGTTGCCCAACTTTATTTGAGAGATGAATTTGCTTCGGTAGTCCAACCTTTGAAGCAGTTGAAGAAGTTTGAACGCTTCTATTTGCGGAAAGGAGAAGAAAAGCGAGTTGTCTTTACGCTGACAGATGATGATTTTGCTTTAACGAATCGTGAATGGAAACGTGTCGTTGAGCCGGGAATATTTAAAGTAATGATAGGGGCTGCTTCGGATGATATCAGGCTGAATGCCGAAATCAATGTTAAGGAATGATGCAAATAAGATCACTTTTTGATTAGTAAATCAGAATTTTGCATTGTATAATTAATGGATATATCTAAAAAGTATATATAAAAATATAGTATTATGAGTAAATCGAGGGAAAGGGTACTTCAGGCACTGAATCATCAAAATAGTGATTGTATTCCAGTTGATTTCGGCTCTACGGCAGTAACGGGAATTCATTGTCGCATTGTGGAGGCTTTACGGACTTATTATGGCTTGGAACCTAAACCGGTGAAGATTGTGGACACTTTCCAGATGTTGGGTAAAGTGGATGAAGAGTTGGCAGAACTGATAGGAGTGGATTGTGTGGGCATTGGCGGTGCAAAGGATATATTTAATTTGGATGTTACCCGTCTTCATGAACAAATTACTCCTTGGGGGCAGCGTGTCTTGGTTCCGCAGGACATGGATTTGTCTCCGGACAGCGAAGGGGACGTTTATGTGTATGCAGGTGGTGACAAACAATATCCTCCCAGTGCCGTGATGCCTAAAGGGTGCTATTTTATCAATGCTATTGAAAGGCAGCAACCCATTGAAGAAGATAAACTGTGTCCGGAAGATAATGTGGAAGAGTTTACTTTGTTGACAGATGAAGATTTGGTCCATTACAAAAAAGTGGTGGATGAGGCTTCTTTATCCGGGAAAGCGGTTGTTGCCAGTTTCGGAGGGACAGCTTTGGGAGATGTCGCGTTTGTACCAGGCATGGGCTTGAAAAATCCGAAAGGTATCCGTAGCGTAGTCGAATGGTATATGTCTACTGCGATGCGCCAGGACTATTTGCATCAAGTTTTTGAAAAGGAAATAGATATTGCTATTGCTAATTATGAGAAACTTTGGAATACTTTAGGTGATAAAATTGACGTAGTGAATACTTGCGGTACGGATTTTGGATCTCAAGAATCCCAGTTCTGTTCGATTGATACCTTCAGAGAACTTTGGCTGCCTCATTACCGTCGTATGAACGATTGGATACATCAACATACAACATGGAAGATATTCAAGCATTCGTGTGGAGCTATTATTCCGATTCTTCCCGGACTTATAGAGGCTGGATTTGATATTATTAATCCGGTGCAGGTAAATGCTAAAGATATGGATTCTCATAGGTTGAAGGAAGAATTTGGTAAGCAACTCACTTTCTGGGGAGGTGGAATTGATACACAGAAAGTATTACCGTTTGGGACTCCCGACGAAGTTCGTCGCCATGTCATTCAGCAGTGTGAGATATTAGGACGTGATGGAGGTTTTGTATTCAATACTGTACATAATATACAAGCCAATGTACCGGTTGAAAATGTAGTGGCAATGTTTGATGCGTTAAAGAGCTTGAGAAGTTAATAAGTTGTTCTATGGTGATGTGTCAAGATTCGGATGGCATGCAGATGACGCGGATTGGACGAATGAACGCGGATTTTATTTTATTGGTTTTCAGAAAATAGTCAGCGCTATTCGCTTAATTCGTGTCATTTGCATATCATTATGAGTTGAAAAGTACAGCCATAAATAGTTTTCAAAGAGTACTGATTTGGAGCTTTTTGCATGTGACTTAAATAATAATTTTGTATGAAGATACTGAAAAATATACGACGATGGTCTTTTTTACTTCTGGTTCATTGGTTATCATTGCCGATGAATGCGCAGATAGCTGCTGTAGAAGTGGACAAAGGGGATGAAAAATCTACGGTTGAGGATATAATTATTGTATTCAAAATGCACTTTGATATCGGCTATACCGATTGGGCGGAATCTATTTTGCAAAAGTATGCTACGTCTATGATGGACGAGACATTACGCTCTGTGGAAGCTACCAAGCATTTATCGGAAAATGAACAGTTTGTCTGGACGCTTCCTGGATGGCCGATGAAATATATTTGTGAAAATGCTTCTCAGGAGAACCTGCCTAAAATTGAGGATGCACTGCGTAAGGGGCGTTTCAGCGTTCATGCCCTTCCTTTCACTTGGGAAACTGAGGCAAGTGATTTGGAGTCGTTAGTGCGTGGCATGTCGTTCTCTTCGCAGATCAATCGGAAGTATGGGTTGCCGTTGACAAGAGGGGCTAAGTTGACAGATGTACCGAGCCATTCTTGGGTGCTGCCTACACTATTGTCACAGGCTGGTGTGAAGATTCTGCATATAGGATGTAATCCGGGTTCTACTTCTCCGGATGTGCCGACTTTGTTCTGGTGGGAAGGACCGGACGGTTCCCGGGTGTTGACATTCAATTGGGCTGAATATTATGGTTCGGGTGTGATGCCACCTGTCGGTTGGAAACATAAGACGTGGTTGGCCATGATTCATACTCATGAAAATTCAGAGGCTCCTGATCCGCAAACTGTGGCTGATGTACTGAAAGAAGCGCATGAGAAAGCCCCGAATGCCAGAGTGCGTATAGGGCGGATAGAAGATTTCTATGATGCGCTGATGAAAGAAAATCCCTCTCTTCCTGTCGTAAGGGGGGATATGCCTGATACTTGGATTCACGGATTCATGTCCATGCCCAGAGAAATGAAGATAAATAAGAATATGCAGCGTGCCATCTATAACGCGGAGATTCTGAATACCCAATTGAAACATTGGAATGTCACTCCTGAATTTATCAAGCCGTATGTGGACCGGGCGGTGGAACAGTCTTTGCTGTTTGATGAACATTCTTTTGGAATCGCTTTGAGCCATGGTGATCAGGGAGCCTGGAAGTATGGCGATTCTTTCACGATAGACAGGGGACAAGGGCTGTATGATTTTGCCGAAGTGTCTTGGTATGAAAAAGGCAATCGGGCAAGGCAGGCACAGATCAGCATTATTCCTTCTTTCAGAAAAGACTTGAAAAAGATGGCTCAAAACGTAGCTATGGATGGTCGCAAAATATTGGTATATAATACATTGCCTTGGAACCGTTCTGGAAATGTATCTTTCCACATGGGAGTTTATAAGAAAGATTTCCAAATCTATGGTTTGAAAGACGAATCGGATGGAAGCATTGTACCTGTATATAATGATTATAATCATTTGTCTTTCTATGCCAAAGATGTTCCGTCTTTGGGATATAAGACCTATTCGTTACTGACCGAGCCTTTGGCTGATGTAGCTCAATCTGTTCGTATTGACGAAGTGGAATCTGTCTTGGAGAATCGTTTCTTTAAAGTGAGAATCAATAAGGAAAATGGAGCTTTGCTTTCTGTCTGGGATAAGCAACAACGAAAAGAGATGGTTGACGCAAAAAGCGAATATGGCTTTGGAGAATATATACAGGAGAAATTCGGGCAGGAAGAGATGGGGCCTTATTTAGCTAAATATGTGAAGCCTCGTAGTCGTGATTGGGCGGATGAAGAAATAGCCCGTCCTTACAATCCGGATTTGAAATATAAGATGATAAGAGGTAAGTTGGAGAAAATATCCTATTCGAAAACGCCGAATTTTGTCCGTGCGACATCTTTCTGCCGAATGGATAATGGAGATGATTATACATTGACCTATACGTTGTATGAAAATTCTCCCTATATGGAGGTTTGCTGGAATATCTGCAATAAGAAGGCGGACAGCCAACCTGAGGGAGGATGGCTCGCTTTTCCGTTCAACGTATCTGCACCCTCTTTCCATTTAGGAAGGACGGGAGGCATCGTAGACCCTGCTAAAGATTTTATCAAGAATACGAATCACGATTACTTTTTCTTGAACACTGGTTTGGCTGTAGTTGATAAATCAGGCAAGGGGTTCGGGTTGAATACTCCGGATGCTCCGGCGGTCAGTTTGGAGCGGCCCGGTTTATTCCGCTTTTCAGGTGAGTTTGTACCGAAGAAACCGAATGTCTTTGTCAATTTATTCAATAACCAGTGGGGAACTAATTTCACGGAATGGATTGAGGGAAGCTTCTCCGCTAAGGTCTATTTATGGTCTGTCGGACATTATTCCCATGAGGCTTCTTTGATTACTCCGGTAGAAGAGACACGTGTGCCGTTGATGGGCGTATATTCCGAGGGGGACGGTGGAAAACTTCCGGTTTCCGCAAGTGGGGTGACATTGTCCAGAAAAGGAATATTGGTGACTGCTTTCGGAGATAATATTGATGGTGAAGGAGATGTGCTTAGATTGTGGGAACAAAGCGGGGAGAGCGGTAAATGTTCTGTTGCATTGCCGGGAAACGGTTATCGGTCGGGACAGTTCTGCAATTTGAGAGGTGAACCCATAGGTACTCCTTTCCCGATAAAAGGTAATACGTTTATCGTAGATGTACAGGCCTATCGTCCGCTTTCTATCTTATTGAGAAAATAAAAGTAATATAAAATCATGAAAAACAAATTCTTATTGTTATCGCTTTTGTGCGTATTATTATCGTGTACGCAGTCTGGCAAACAACCGGTCGATTGGGTCGATACTCAATTGGGGGCAACTCATTGCCGGTGGTTCTTTTACACTCCTGCGGCTCTTCCGTTCGGAATGGCCAAGTTGGCTCCTACCACGGATGCGTATGGAAGTCCGGGATCTTGGTTACCCAACGGATATGATGACCGTCACATCTCTATTGAGGGATTTGCTCATTTCCATGAATTTCAGATTGGTGGGATTGTAACGATGCCTGTAGTAGGAGCATTGAAAACATTGCCGGGGTCATTGGAAAATCCGGATAGCGGTTATCGTTCGCGCTTTGAGAAAAGCTCGGAGAAGGCGTCTCCCGGTTATTATGGGGTTACCTTGTCTGATTACGGTATAAAGGCCGAACTTACTGCAACAGAACGAGTGGGGTATCACCGTTATACTTATCCGCAGTCGGACACGGCCCGTATCTTATTTGATGTCGGACATCCCCAAGGAGAAAGTGCTAAAGTGGTGGATACACATATTCAGTATGAACCGTCTTCAAATTCGATTAGCGGTTTTGTGGAATGCTATCCTGTCTATGCAACTTTCTGTGATAAGGGAAATACGGTGAAGTGTTATTTTTATGCCCGTTTGTCCAAACCGGTCGATGTGGTAGGTACTTATCGTGACAGTTTGGTCTATGCGGGCGATACAGGCATAGACGGACCGGGAACGGGAATGTATGTGGAATTTGCGACGGCTCCCAATGAAGTTGTGGAGATGCAGGTCGGACTTTCTTATACATCCGTTGCCAATGCGCAAAAGAACCTGGAAGTAGAGAGTGAAGGTAAGGATTTTGACTGTGTCTGCTTTGATGCTCGCGACCGTTGGAATGAAATGCTTTCCCGAATTGAGGTTGAGGGAGGTCAGGATGCGGACAAGACGAAGTTTTATACCGGTCTGTATCATGCTCTTTTAGGTCGCGGGATAGCCAGTGATGTTGACGGATCCTACATCACGAATGATAAAAAGATAGCGAAGGTTGAATGCGGGGCTGATGGAAAACCGCTCTACTGTCATTATAATACAGATGGGATATGGGGCGGATTTTGGAATCTGACGCAAGTCTGGACATTGGCTTATCCGGAAGTATTTGAGCAATATGTACGTTCGACTTTGGATTTCTCGCGTCACACCGGAGGATGGCTGCACGATGGAGAGGCGGCAGGAGTCTACACCAATGGAGTACAGACTAACTTCCAGGGATTGGTGGCTGTGGCTGCTTATAATGCCGGCCTTTTGGAGGCATCGGATTATCTTTGGACGGTTGTCCGCCAGAATGAGCTGGGGTATGTGGACAGGCCGGATGGTGCGGGACGCTATGACAACGGGGAGTTTGTGAAACGCGGATATGTTCCTCTGCACAATTATGTATTGCCCAATGGATGGGTTACCAATTTCGGAGCATCCCATACGTTGGAATATTGCTTTGCCGCTTATGCCGCTTCACAATTGGCGGAAGCATTGGGTAAGGAACAGGATGCGGAATTGCTGAAGAAATATGCTGATGGCTATCGCCTTATTTTTGACACGGAGACGGGATATATACGTCCGAGAGAGGAAAGTGGGGAATTTATGAAAGACTTTGATCCGATGAAAGCATGGTTGGGATTTCAGGAAGGAAATGCGGCGCAATATACCTGGTATGTTCCGCATGATGTGGCGGGGTTAATCTCGTTGATAGGAAAGGATGAGTTTAACCGTCGGTTGGAGAAGACGTTTGAGTCGGCAAGTCAGACTTTGTATGGCGGTAAGCCCGATGAATTTGACAGCTTCTCTGGAATAGAACAGTTGTATAATCACGGAAACCAGCCTTGCCTGCACAATTCTTGGTTGTTCAATTATTCTGGGAAACCTTGGCTGACGCAATATTACACGCGTGATATATGTAATGTGTTCTATGGTACGGAACCGACTCATGGATACGGTTATGGACAGGATGAGGACCAAGGTCAGCTGGGTGCTTGGTATGTAATGGCTGCTATGGGTTTGTTTGACGTGCAGGGAGGGACGAATAAGAATCCTACCATGCAGATTGGAAGTCCGCTGTTCGATAAGGTGACGATTCATCTGAACAAGAAGTATTATCAGGGGAAGACGTTTACGATTATGACAAAGAATAATGAGGATTTGTCATGTTATGTGCAACATGCGGAGTTCAACGGCAAAACGTTGAACCGTTGCTTCCTGTCGCTCCGTGATATTCAGAATGGCGGGGTATTGGAATTGGAAATGGGTGAGCGGCCCAATGAGAACTGGGGTGTCGAGAAATGCCCTCCATCAATGAGTGATTCTACCGTAGAGAAATAGAATAAATCAATTAATTAAACTATATATATGAAGCGAATTATATTATTTCTTTTGATTGCCTTGGGAATTGTTTCTCAACTCAAAGGACAGGAGTTGAATACCTCTGTTGAGAAAGTGTATGTAGTATTTAAAACACATTTGGATGTCGGTTATACCGATTTGAGTTCTGTTGTAACCCGACAGTATATAACGGAATTTATACCGAAAGCGTTGGATGTGTCGGATAGGTTACGGGCAGAAAATGCGAGTGAAAAATATGTTTGGACAACGGGTGCTTGGTTGATTTGGAAATACCTCCGTACGGCATCGCCTCAGGACGTAGAACGTCTGGATGCGGCTATTCGTCGGGGAGATATTGTTTGGAATTCGGTTCCCTATACGTTCGAATCGGAGTCGATGAACTTGGATTTGTTTGAAACCTGTCTACTATTGTCACACAGATTGGATGAAAAATATGGTAAGAAAACCATTGCGGCTAAGATGACGGACGTGCCGGGACATACACGCAGCATTGTGGCTCCGATGAGCCGTGCCGGTATCCGCTTCTTACATATAGGCGTAAATCCGGCAAGTCCGATTCCTGTAGTTCCTGAATTCTGCCGTTGGAAAGATACGGATGGTAGTGAATTGATTTTGGTTTATCAGCAGACTTATGGTTCCGAAAGTATGCTTCCAGGAGGGAAATCGGTCATCTCAATCAATTTTACCAGCGACAATCACGGTCCCCACACTTACGAAGAGGTGAAGAAGATTTATGCTGATTTGCAAAAGCGTTATCCTAATGCCCGCCTGGTAGCTTGTTCTTTCAATGAGATAGCGGAAGAACTGATAGCTATGCAGGAACAATTGCCGGTTGTAACTTCTGAAATAGCTGATACCTGGATTTACGGCTATGGAAGTGCTCCAATACGAATGGCGAAATTCAGGGCTTTGTCGAACCTTTATTCTAAATGGCTGCGTGAAAAGAAAATTGATAAGAACAGCGATGTGGCACTTGAGTTTGCCTTGGAATTAGGGTTGATTGGCGAACATACACAAGGACTTTATGTAAGACCTGATCTTCCTGATTGGGATAAATTTGATACGGATCAGTTCCAAATAGCCCGTGCAACAGCGCCTTTCCAAAGAATGGAAGAGTCGTGGAAAGAATTGGACAACTATATTTATAGCTCGATCCAGTGTCTGCCTCAAGATTTGCAGGAAGAAGCGTTGGCAGAAGTAAAAAAGGTCGATCAGGTGGATGTCCCTTCATTTTCGGAGAAAGCACAAACGGTAAATGCGACCTCCTGGCATCCGGCATTATTGAAAGGAGGGGCGTTGAAGATAGAAGGTTTGTCTTATCAATTGTTTGACCACCATGATTTTGATCGCTTTATTGCAAAGTACATGCGGGAAGGAGAATTCTGGATTACGGATGTAATGGCTAAACCTGGTCTGGATAAGGCAAAAGCTGTAAGTGTATCTCTTACGGCAAAGGTAGTCAAACAAGAGGTTCGCAAAGAGAAACAAGGGGTACGTACGGTAAGTGAACTCGTGTTTCCCGAACGCAAGGACGTAGACAAGCGATTATATCCCCAAAAGATGTATGTAGATGTGTTGGAATATAAGAATGGAAAGAAGGCGGAGATCGCTTTGACAATCAAAGATAAGCCTGCTGTCCATTGGCCGGAATCCTATTGGTTGTCGTTCAATACAGATGGTATTCTTTCCATTGTTGCCGAAAAGCTCGGAGAGCGTGTGGATCTGCTGGACGTAGTAGAAGCAGGAAACCGCCAGCAACATGGGATCGACCATTATGTGGATCTGATAACTTCTCAAGGAACCATTCGAGTAGAAAGCGAAGCCGCTTTTTTGGTGAATGTGGGAGAAGCCAACGGAATAAACTATTCGTTGGAATATCCGGATAAGCAAGGGGGAATCCATTTCAATTTAAGCAACAATCTTTGGAATACCAATTTTTGTTATTGGAATGAAGGTTCGTTGACGTATCGTTTTACGATTGAACAGATAGATTGATGTATAAAGAAAAGACCCGTTGGTGCTTGTAATTTTCATTCCGCCAACGGGCAACTATATATTATGATTACATACAAATTATATAAGCATTTGTTGTTTTGGTGTACATCGTTACTGGTTGTGTCTTGTAGTGTTCAGCCTGTCGGGAAATTGTCTGTCGGGGAAATTCAGTGGGTAGATCCTTATATCGGTACCGGCGGGCACGGACACGTTTTTTTAGGGGCAAATGTGCCTTTCGGCCTTGTGCAATTGGGACCTACGGAATATACGCGTGGCTGGGATTGGTGTTCGGGTTATCACTATTCCGATTCTGTTCTGCTAGGTTTTAGTCATATGCATTTGAGCGGTACCGGTATTGGAGATTTGGGTGATGTTTTGTTTTTGCCGACTGTCAGCGGGGAAAGGGAAGCACGTTTCTCTCATGCAGATGAGAGTGTGGCTCCTGGTTATTATTCAGTCCGTTTGCCGGAATCGGGTATCCGGGTTGAGTTGACAGCCACGGCACGGACAGGTTTCCATCGCTATCATTTTTCCGAAAAGTGCGATTCCGCCCGTATTCGGGTGGATTTGCAGCGCGGCATTGGTTGGGATAAATGGGTGTCAAGCGGTTTGAAGCAACTGAATGATACGGTTATCACTGGCTATCGTCATTCTTCCGGCTGGGCGAAAAAACAGGAGATTTATTTTGCAGCACATTTTTCGCAACCTGTCCGCTTGACCGTAGATTCCGACTCTATAGGGATCGTGACGCCAGTGACCATGCAAGGAAACGTATTGAGCGTAAAGGTGGGATTGTCTGCGGTGAGTGAGGAGAACGCGGACTTGAATCTGCAAGCTGAACAGCCCGGTTGGAATTTTGAGCAAGCAGTGTCCGATGCTGGGCGACTTTGGAACCGGGAACTTTCCAAGATACAAATTGAAACACATGATGAAGTTGTGAGACGGGTATTCTATACGGCTTTATATCATACGATGATTGCTCCGGCTGTATTTGGTGACGTGAACGGGGACTATAGGGGAGCTGACGGGAAAGTCTATCGGAGTGCTGGCTTTACCAATTATACCACATGGTCTTTGTGGGATACCTATCGTGCGGCCCATCCGTTGGCCACGATCATTCATGGCGAGCGCTTAAAAGATTTTGCAGAAACGATGCTTGTTATTTTCCGTCAGCAGGGCAAACTTCCGGTATGGCATTTAGTGGGAAATGAAACGGACTGTATGGTAGGCAATCCCGGCATTCCGGTTTTGGCAGATATGATCCTGAAAGGGGTAGAGGTAGATAGGGAAGCGGCATTCGAGGCTATGCGGGTTTCTGCCATGAAAGACGAGCGTTCCATTGATTTGCTGAAACGGTATGGTTATGTTCCTTATGACAAGGAGCCGACGAATGAAACCACTGCCAAAGGGTTGGAATATGCTTTGGCGGATTGGTGCGTGGCTCAGGTTGCCCAAGAACTTGGGAAAGAGGATGAATTTGAATATTTTAATCGTCGTAGCCAGTCTTATCATTGTTATTTTGATAAAGAGACACGTTTTATGCGCGGACTTTCTTCCGATGGCAGATTTAGCGAACCATTTTCTCCGTTTTATACAGCTCCCGGTAAGGGGGATTATACAGAAGGAAACGCCTGGCAGTATGCTTGGCTGGTTCCTCATGATGTGCACGGCCTTATAGAACTTTTCGGAGGAGAACGGAAATTTGTAGAGAAGCTTGATTCTCTTTTTGTAGTAGAAGGGGATTTGGGGGATGAAGCAGCTCCTGATGTGTCGGGATTAATTGGGCAATACGCACATGGCAATGAGCCCAGCCATCATGTGATCTACTTGTATAATTACGTGGGGCAACCCTGGAAAGCAGCCCGGCGGTTACGTCAGGTCTTTGATACTTTTTATCATGACACTCCCGACGGCTTGTGTGGCAATGAAGATGTGGGGCAGATGTCTGCCTGGTATGTATTGTCTGCTTTAGGACTTTATCAGGTGGCTCCTGCAGGAGGTGTTTATGTATTGGGTTCTCCTATTATGGATAAGGCTGTCATTCAAGTCGGCAAAGGTAAAACGTTTACGATCATCGCCCATCAAAACAGCTCCCAAAACATCTATGTGCAATCGGCCAAGCTGAATGGGCTTGACTATACAAAGTCTTATATCCGTTTTGGGGATATAATGAATGGAGGAGTTTTGGAATTGTTCATGGGGAATGCTCCTTCGGAGACATACGGGGTTGCTCCGGAGGATAGACCTTAGAGATATATGAAAAAGCTGTTGGACAGTGTGGCATGTTGTTAATTGTGCTGATAAGGATTGGTTTCCTGATTGGCATGTAAAAAAGATGTGTATATTATGAATAAAAAACGATGTCTTATCTTGATCTTTTGTTTGTGTGGAAACTTGTTGTCTGCAAAAGAATATCATGTATCGGTGAAAGGAAGTGATGCCAATGAGGGAAGCAGGGCTGCACCTTTCAGAACAATCAATTGGGCAGCACAGAAAGCATTGCCGGGCGATACGGTCACTGTACATGACGGAACTTATCGGGAATGGATAAATCCGTTGAATGGTGGTGAACGGGATGGAAAACGCATTCTTTACCGAGTGGCGGATGGGGAAAAAGCGGAAATTAAAGGTTCTGAATTAGTCATTAATTGGAAAAAGGAGAAGAGGGGTAAAGGGGTATGGAAGGTTATATTGCCCAATTCTTTTTTCGGTAATTATAATCCGTTTAACGATCGCTTGTACGGTGATTGGCTGTGGTCTGATCGGATTCACCATACAGGCGATGTTTATCTGAACGATGTTTCGCTTTATGAGGAATTCAGTTTGGATAAGGTTTTTTTCCCGGATACAATCCGAACAATTCGTGATCCGCAGGGCTGTACGAATGTATGGTTTGCGGAGGTTGATGCTGACAATACGACGATTTATGTGAATTTCGGCAAGATAGATCCGAATAAAGAAACTGTAGAAGTTTCGGTTAGGCCGACCTGTTTTTATCCGACTCGCGCAGGATTGGATTATATTACGATTCGTGGTTTTCATATAAGTCAAGCTGCTACGCAATGGGCTGCTCCGACAGCCGAACAGGTCGGCATGATTGCCACACACTGGTGTAAAGGATGGATTATTGAGGATAATGTCATTAAGAACTCACGCACCAATGGTATTACTTTGGGTAAGGAAAGAAGTAGCGGACATAATTTGGACTGTAATGATAGTCGTCTTGATGGTACGTTGCACTATATGGAAGTAATATTCAATACGTTGCGTCGCGGCTGGAGCAGAGAGAATGTTGGTTCGCATATTGTGCGAAACAATGTTATTTCTGATTGCGAACAGACTGGCATTTGTGGTAGTATGGGGGCTGCTTTCAGCCAGATCTATGGTAACCACATCTATAATATTTTAGTGAAGCAGCAATTTGAAGGTGCGGAAATGGCTGGCATCAAACTGCACGGTGCGATAGATACCTATATACATCATAACCGGATTCATCATACCGGTAATTATGGTATCTGGTTGGATTGGATGACGCAGGGTACGCGCGTGTCGTCCAATTTGATATACGACAATCTGGCTCAGGATTTGTTTTTGGAAGTCTCTCATGGTCCGTATATCGTGGATAACAATATCTTGCTGTCGGCGCATTCCGTACGTGAGAATACTGATGGCGGAGCATACTTGCACAATCTCTTCTCCGGCGATATTTATCGTATGGACGACCAGCGTTACACTCCGTACCAATTGAACCATTCGACCGGGGTGAAAGGCATCTGTACAATGACTGAGGGTGACCATCGTTTCTACAATAACATTTTCGTGGGCAGGAAAGATACTCTAAAATATGGTATGGTCGTTTTTGATGAATCGCAGCGTCCCGTCTATGCGGAGAACAATCTATTTCTGAACGGTTCTTCTCCAATGACGAATAAAGTGCAGGATTGGGTGGAACAGACAGTTGATCCTAATCTGAGAATTGAAGAGACACCTGAAGGTGAAGTTTATTTGGTCAGTAATATCGATCTGAAGGAACTTTCTTCTTTCAAGGGTAAAGGCATTGATGCCGACCGTTTGGGAACTACACAACTGACAGGTTTTTTGTTTGAGAATCCGGATGGAAGTCCTTTCGTATCGGAAAAGGATTTTTTCGGAAACGAACGTTCCGTTTCACCGGTAGTTGGACCGATAGAGAAGCTGGTCGATATGAAGCGGGTTAAGATTTGGCCTGTTCTGGAGTAAGACTATTTTAAAATATCCTGCGAACGTCTCTGCTTAGGTATAAAATACAGTTGTTTTTATATCTATTTTCTTCGTTTAGTTCTTTTAGATTCAGTTAATAGTGTGATTTATATGCGTTTATCCTGAATGTATCTGCCTGAAACCTGTTTTGAAGTTTCAGCAGATACTCCTTCGGGTGGTAGGAAGTCGTTGCGCTGATATAGGGATGTAAAAGATCAGAAGTAATGAAAGAATCCGTAACCTTACTTGCCACAAGATGTAACCCTGTTTGTTACGATGTGTAATATTATTTAGGGAATATCCCTGCTTAAAGATACAAAAAAAGGCAACTAATTCGCAATGAGTTAGTTGCCTTAAATTTTATTATTTTAGGAATATCCCGAGTTAAAGCCAATACTTCCGGTGGCGACATCATACACAAGAGTATCGGCTTTAACTCCTTTAAATGAAAAAGCCGTGATTTTCACACAGATTTACCATTCTAGTCGGATGGTAACCATTCCCATGGCAGGAACTGTTACTTCACCATTTGCTATTTGCTTCTCGCTTGCTTCTTCTCCCGTCATGCACAAGAATACGTGTTTCGGTTTTTTTGTCTTCCATGTCAGGCGGACTTTCTGGTCCTTGTCCGATACGGAACGCAAGCGTACGATCTGTGCCTTTCCTTCATTCACCGTCTTTACCATGGAGACTGCGACCGTTTCATCGCCGCTTAATTGCATGTTCACTGAGTATTCGAACGCTTTGTTCACTGGTACGGCAATCATGGGACGTATCTGCTCCATGCCGAATCGGTTAGCCTTGGCAGGATTGTAACTTCCCTTTGCGGGCTGGATGCAATAGTTGAATCGGATCATTCCGTCTTGTGATAAGGCAAAGTTGGTATTCCAATAGTTGTTCATCACCCATGAATAGATTGTGCCCGAAGGTTTGATTTCGCGAATCCATTCAGGAGATTCGGTTGCACTATCCATTATGTTTGCACTCATCTCTCCTACTTCAAACAGGCAGGAGTTAAGTGAGCACCACGTTACATTCTTTTCCTTGTCGGACAGGTTCAGCCAACGCTGGGTGGCCAACCAATTTTTGTTGCTACCAGGAAGTTGATCTTTCTCTACTTCCATGACTCCCCAAGGTAGGTCGGCATGGATTACCGGTTGTTCGAGGTCGAAAGCAAAGCCGAAATGTACTCCTTCCTTATCTGTGATTGCAATCTTGTCGATTACATTATAGAAAGAGACGTAAGGTTGTCCGGCAGTGATTGAGACTTCGCGAATCAACTTGTTGCAGCCTTCCGCATCCGATTCAACGAGCAAGGAATTGACGAGCGGACCTTGTTCTTTGATACTGATCTTCACATTGTATGCCTTGGTAGTCCGGCTTCCGTCGTCGTCTCCTTTTAAATAGCGATAACTGTTCAGAGCGCATACGGACTTGCTGTCCGCAAATTCTTCGCCTTCATAGATAAGGCTGATGACATCTCCTGTTTCAGGACTTAGTTTGACTTGTACAATACCGTTATCCAAAGTATATCCTTTAATCATTGGGGCTGTTGTCTTTCCGGTCGATTTGGTTGACAGTCTATACTTCTTGGCACCCATTCCCTCAACATTTTCAGCCCAGAAGACCAGTTCGTCGGTAGACAAACGTTGGCTCGGTACGGGTTTGTTGGTCTCTGCATCTATCACGGAAGTATAGTTCTTGCTTATGTCTTGTGACAACCGGACAACTTCACTTCTTGTCCATGAAGAGGTGTTGAATATGCTGATCGTTTCCGAGTCTTCGGTAATGTCGGCTATGGTATAGGCGAACAACTCTTTTTGCATCTTGTCTGCATTGCGGAAATAGTCTAATTTGCCATTCATGATAAGATCGCTTATGGGTTGCTGTTTCGGCTCCATGTATGTCCATGTATGCTCGGTTCCTAAGAGGGTATTCCGCCATGCTTCTTCAAAGTCTGTGCGTGGTGTCGGCTGATTTGGTCTCAGCATGCTCCAGAGAGTTTCTGTTTGTACTAAGTTTTCTTTCACTTCCCGGTGACGACCACTGAATTCGGCTTTCGTGCCCAGACCGTCTATCCAGAATTCTGTAAAGTCTCCCCTTAATGTAGGAATCTGGTCACCGTATTTATGGTCGAAAGTGCTCATGATTTCTGTTGCTGTACAAATCTTCAAGTGGGGGTAAGCAAATTCTTCGTTCCAACTTTTCACTGCTTCTGGTAAGTCACAATCAATCGGCGCATTATCGGACATAGACCATGTCATAGGGAAAATATCATACGGATAATAGTCGGCCTTTTCCAGCATAGGCAACATTTCGTCGAGATACGAGTCGATGAACTGTTCCCTTGGGTTGTCGGTCTTGACCGTTCGTCGTATCTTGTCAGGATTAAGTTGCCCGACCATCTTTGGCCAGAACATATATCCTTTGACTATGGCTCCATAGTTATATGTACCGGGTTGGAGGAATAAAATCTTTGATTTGCCATCCGGGCTTTCCCACCAGAAAGGCTTGAAATTGATTTCATACGAAAGTCCCACCCTCGCTGAACCGTTGAAAAAGGACAGGCAATAAGGTATTTCTAATTGGGATGCCACAGGTACTATACCCCATGAAAGGCCGGGGATGTCTACTTGAACCATAGTCTGCACTCTTTTACCAGTCAGTTTCTCCATTTTCTTTCCGAAGCTGAATAATTCAAATAATTCCTCATCATTGGCCGAACAGGTATTAATATGGACGTAGCTTGCATCGACAGATATTTGTCCATCCTTTATGGCACGGATCAATTTGTCGCATTTTTCCTTAGACTCACTGTTCAGGTATCTTTCAATAGGCCATGTCACTTCCGGATTCCAGACAAAACGTGCCCCTTCCGGATAGTTTTTGGTCTTTTCCGCCAATTCGATGGCAACCTCTAAGTTACGTTTATGGATCAGTTCCACATTGGCTTGGGTATTGGTATAACCTATGTCTACATGCGAATGGGGATAGATATACACCGTCCATTGGCGTGAATAAGGAACAACTACCTGCTTGGAGGCAAGTATCTTTTTGCCTGCAATCAGATTGACCAGTATGGTATCGTCTTTCGATACACCTACTTCCGGTGGCAGTAAGACCGGGATGGAATCCCGCTTGTCCGTAAGTATTTGCGTGCGCTCTGTCTTGTTGCCTGCCACAATCTCAATACATGCATTTTTCAATGGCTTTACCCCGTTGTATGTCACAAACGTTTCACGTCCAGCCGAATTGTCTTTCCGGTGTTTGTAGTAACGTGCGACTTGGCAGTCGATACTCTCTTCCGGAATCGGGGTGGTTCCGGCTGATACAGCATTCGAGAAAAGTGAAAGGAAGGCTGCTGTGATAATAAAAGATCTCATAATGTTTAATTTTTATATACTAAATATAAATACAATCTGATTTTATTTATTCATATTATATGATTCTTGATTCCAAGAAGACGCTGTGAATTTTATGCTTCTCGTTATTAAATCAATCTTGTAAGGGATTCTCTGAATCTTTTTACGCATATAATACAATTCACTTCATCGGAATAAGAATTACCAAGTTCATATTTTAATTTTAATTAGCATTTATCTGCATGTCGCGTAACTATTCAGCCATAGTATATGCCACGCCACCTAGCCTCGTCATTTCAGACGAGTGCCAAGATAGCCTCAAGCGGTGACTGATTGTTTTTCCATGTGGTGTCTGCAATGGAATGCAGTGTGTGAAAGGCATCTGCTCCTGTTTCGGAACGGAAGCATCCGGATATCTTCTGCTTTACTTTGAGTTTCCTGATTCCCTGTTCCGAGGCGTTGTTGTCAGAGGGTATTACCGGATTCTCAAGGAAGTTGAAGATGTAGTCCCGACATTTGATTATTTCCCGTTTCAGTTCGCCAAACTCTTTGCGCAGACTGCCGAGATTCTTCATGAGCAGGTTGTCGAGCCTTGCAAGCCAACTCTCTTTCGGGATTACCTCTGTCGGTTTTTCGTTCCGTTGATGTATGGCTTTCCGTAAAAGCGCCTGGACTTCTTTTGCCCACGTCTGTTTTTTATCAATGTCGTTCAGATATTCAAGATTACGCAGCAGATGTGTCAGGCATATTTGATTGCCCGGGAAATCGATGGCGAAGTACGCGCTGTGACGGTCCGTAACGGCAGTCATCCTCTTCAATGAGTCACCGAAGCGTTCTTCCAGCATTTTTGCTCCACGCCCTGTACCCCGGAATACGAGTGTCAGATACGTGGTCTGTACTATCCATGACCAGTCGAGTTTCCCTTTGACATAACATCCCGACTCGTCAAAGCCCACTACTGCCGATTCTTTGATCATCTGTTCAATCAGACCGATTGCAGTTTTCGACTTATCAAGCATCTCACGCACGATATTGGCAAGGGTGCCCTGGCTTATGCTGACATTGAACAGTGTGGAAAACAGAGACTGCAACCGCTCATACGGCATACACTGCACAACGCTGAGATAGGTGGCGACAGCCCTTATGTTTTTGCCAAAGGTTATTGCATTGCCGCCTTTCCAGCGAGGCCCATAACCCCGGTTGCAGCATCCGCAGGAGCAGACTTTCTTGTAAAATCTACGTTCACGGTATACCGGCATTATCGGAGGAAGGTCTATTTCCTGGGTAGTATAATCGAGTTCACCTTTGATATCGGACAGGTCGCGGCCGTATTCCCGGCAATATTGAGACGACACATCCTCAATTGCATCCGGTGCTTCAACCATTTTACGCGTAGTTCCTTCATGTCCAAGCTGACCACCGACGGGCTTGTCAGACTTCTGCCTCTGTGATTTGGTACGTCGGGCTGTTTCCGCCGCCAACGACTCTTTGGAGAGGGGGGGGGGAGTGCTACTATTGCTGGAATCTTCAGGCGGCTTCTCATATTTCTCCAACCTCTTGCGCAACTCGCGGTTTTCCTTAAGCAGTTTATCTACATTCCGGTTGAGCGAGCATATCTCGGCATGCTGGGAATCGGCGGTTGCCCGCAATTCCTTCAGCTCAGACATAAGTCCGGCAAGAGTTTCGTTTATGTCATTAACCTGCTTTCTCACAGATACAAATATATGCATTTTGTCTGATATAGCCAAATGAGACAGCACCTATTATCTCTGAAAATCAATAGACTAAATCAGAATCTGTCATGCAGGAGGCTGAACTTTGCGCTTTGGCTGAATAGTTACTTAAGCTGAATTTAGTATTAATTAAATTTAAAATTGACTCCTTATAGTTAGTATTTCAACAAAGTGAGTTGTATTATTGATACATAGTGAAAAAAGAGCGTCAATGCTCATTAAACTTAATTTAATAATGAAAAACATGAAATCCATTGCAAAGCAGGCAAGTGCTTTTCTACTACTGGGAATGACGTTTTGTAGCTGTACTTATGTACTTCAGCAACAAGATCACGCATCCTATGTGAATCCTTTTATCGGTACAGGCGGACATGGACATACTTATCCAGGGGCGGTAGTTCCCAACGGGATGATACAACCCAGTCCCGATACGCGTATTTATCAGTGGGATGCCTGTTCCGGTTATTACTATGCTGATTCTACCATTAACGGTTTCTCGCATACTCACCTCAACGGTACAGGGTGCGGGGATTATGGCGATATATTGCTAATGCCTACTGTGGGGCAGCAAGAATATCAGTCTATGGGTTCGGAAAGCCAGCAAATGGCTTATGCTTCCGCTTTCTCGCATGGGAACGAGAGTGCCGAGCCGGGATATTATTCCGTTTTCTTGGACCGTTATAAAGTACAAGCCGAACTGACAGCTTCCAAACGTGCCGCCATTCACCGTTATACTTTCCCGAAAGCGGAAGATGCCGGATTCATCGTTGATCTGGATTACAGCCTGCAACGCCAGACGAATGAGGATATGGTGCTTGAGGTTATCAGCGATACTGAAATCCGCGGACATAAGAAGACTGTGTATTGGGCGTTCGACCAATACATTAATTTCTATGCCAAGTTCTCCAAACCCTTTACCTATACTTTAGTCACCGATTCCATGGCATTGGATGCCGATGGGCCACTTCTGCCTACAGCCAAACTGTTACTGCAATTCCAGACCGGAAAAGATGAGCAAGTATTGGTGAAAGTAGGCGTTTCGGCTGTCGACATGGATGGAGCACGCAAGAATGTGGAAGCAGAGATTCCCGGATGGGATTTTGACGGTGTACGCAAAGCAGCCCGCCAGTCATGGAACGATTATCTTGCAAAGATAGATATTGAAACATCGGATGCCGATCAGCGGACTATGTTCTACACGGCACTCTACCATACCGGTATGCAGCCCAATTTGTTTACGGATGCTGACGGTCGCTATCTCGGCATGGATTTAAAACCTCGCAACGGCAGTGTGGATGAACCTGTTTATACGATTTTCTCTTTGTGGGATACTTTCCGCGCCTATCATCCCTTGATGACGATTATTGATCCGGACTTAAACGAAGCGTTTATCCGCTCGCTCATCCTGAAACAGCGTGAAGGCGGTGTATTCCCGATGTGGGAACTGGCTGGAAATTATACCGGCACGATGATTGGTTATCATGCGGCATCCCTTATTGCCGACGCCTATACAAAAGGTTACCGGAACTTTGATGTGAAAGAAGCATACAAAGCTTGTCTCCGTGCTGCGGAATATGATACGACCGGAATAAAATGTCCGCCTTTAGTATTGCCGCATCTGATGCCGCAAGCTAAATATTGGAAGAATAAGATAGGATATGTACCGTGTGACAAGGATAATGAAGCCGTTGCTAAAGCTTTGGAATACGCTTATGACGACTGGTGTATTTCCGTCCTGGCCAACGAGCTGGGTGATGTGCCCAATCAACAAAAATATGCAGAGTTTGCCAAAGGGTATAAACACTATTTTGATCCTTCCACCCGCTTTATGCGCGGACTGGATAGTGAAGGTAACTGGCGTACTCCTTTCAATCCCCGTTCTTCCAATCACCGTAGTGATGACTACTGTGAAGGTACCGCCTGGCAATGGACATGGTTCGTGCCTCATGATGTGAACGGATTGGTAGATTTAATGGGAGGTCGCGAAGGCTTTATAAATAAGTTGGATTCACTATTTACAGCCGATTCTTCTTTGGAAGGCGAACTGGTTTCTGCCGATATCTCCGGTTTGATAGGACAATATGCGCATGGCAATGAACCGAGCCACCATATTGCTCATCTGTATAATTATGTAGGACAACCCTACAGAACTCAGGAACTGGTAGATGAAGTATTACACACGCTTTATTTTAATGATCCTAACGGGCTTTCGGGTAATGAAGATTGCGGACAGATGTCGGCATGGTACATCCTTAATGCAATGGGCTTTTACCAGGTATGTCCCGGTAAACCGGTGTATTCCATTGGAAGACCTTTATTCAATAAAGCAACCATTCATTTGAAAGATGGAAAGACTTTCACTATTTTAGCGCACAACAATAGTCGTGAAAATAAATATGTGCAGAAGATGGTTTTGAATGGCAAAGAACTGAAAACTCCATTCTTTGCGCATCAGGATATAGTAGACGGTGGTACTCTGGAATTAACAATGGGCGGTCATCCGCTGAAGTAAGAATTGATAAAATAGAATAGGTATGAGTCGAAATAGTCGTAACCCGATTTCATGGGTACCCACCGTTTACTTTGCCATGGGATTGCCTTTTGTTGTGCTGAACATGGTGTCCGTATTGATGTTCAAAGGGATGGGTATCAGCGATGCTCAGATTGCTTTGTGGACATCACTGATTATGCTGCCCTGGACACTGAAATTCCTCTGGAGTCCTTTTCTGGAGATGTTTAAAACGAAGAAGTTCTTTGTTGTAGTGACACAATTGGCCACCGGAGTGGGATTTGCTTTGGTGGCGCTGGCACTGCACTTGCCTGCTTTCTTTGCTGTGTGTATTGCCTTGCTGGCAGTCATCGCTTTTAGTGGAGCAACGCACGATGTGGCTACGGATGGTGTTTATATGTCGGAACTGGATAAGCAGGATCAGGCTAAGTATATAGGTTGGCAGGGAGCTTTCTACAATATTGCCAAGATTGTGGCGTCCGGAGGGTTGGTGTGGTTGGCAGGCTGGTTGCTGAAACGTTTCGGTGGAGTGCCGGAGGCTACAGAAACTGTCCGCCACGAAGCGGCCGTACAAGCCTGGATGATAGTAATGCTGTTGATGGGAGTTATCATGGTGTTGCTGGGACTGTATCACATGAAGATGCTGCCATCAGGCGGAGCGGCTGTTGACAAATCAACTTCTGCGAAAGAAACGATGCAGCGGTTGATAGATGTGATTAAAGATTTCTTCCGGAAGAAACATATCTGGTACTATATCGCTTTCATTATCATTTATCGTCTTGCCGAAGGTTTTGTGATGAAAATTGTTCCTTTGTTTTTGAAAGCGGAACGTTCTGTTGGCGGTCTGGGGTTGAATGAACAGGAAATAGGATTGTATTATGGTACTTATGGAGCGGCAGCTTTTGTGTTGGGTTCGCTTCTGGCCGGATATTATATCTCTCACAGGGGATTGAGCAAGACTTTGTTTTCATTGTGCTGCATTTTCAATCTGCCATTCATTGCTTATACGCTGTTGGCTGTTTATCAACCGGAAAACGGTATGTTGATTGGCGGTGCCATTGTGCTTGAATATTTCGGCTATGGTTTTGGCTTCGTAGGTCTTACACTGTTCATGATGCAGCAGGTAGCTCCGGGAAAACATCAGATGGCCCACTATGCTTTCGCTTCGGGAATCATGAATCTGGGGGTGATGCTTCCGGGATCAATCAGTGGCTTTGTCAGTGATGCATTGGGATATAAGACCTTCTTTATTTTTACGTTGTTTGCGACGATTCCGGCTTTCCTTATCACTTATTTTGTGCCGTTCACATATCCGGATGCAAAGAAGACTAAGTAGTAATAACAATAAATATAAGAATAATTATGAACAACAAAATTTCAATGCCTTGGGAAGAACGTCCGGAAGGTTGCACAGATGTAATGTGGCGTTATTCACAGAATCCGGTTATAGGCCGTTATCATATTCCGACTTCCAATAGCATTTTCAATAGTGCGGTAGTTCCGTTTGAAGGTGGATTTGCCGGTGTGTTCCGTTGTGACAACAAGGCGGTACAGATGAATATCTTTGCAGGATTCAGTAAAGATGGAATCAATTGGGAGATAAATCACGACCCCATCTGTTTTAAAGCTGGAAATACGGAGATGATAGAGTCTGAGTATAAATATGACCCGCGCGTGACTTGGATTGAAGACCGTTACTGGATTACTTGGTGCAATGGTTATCACGGACCTACAATCGGTATCGGCTATACTTTTGATTTTGAAGAATTCTTCCAGTGTGAGAATGCTTTCCTGCCTTTCAATCGCAACGGAGTGCTTTTCCCACAGAAGATAGACGGAAAATATGCTATGTTGAGCCGTCCGAGCGATAACGGACATACCCCGTTTGGTGATATTTACATCAGTTATAGTCCGGACATGAAGTATTGGGGAGAACATCGTTGCGTGATGAAAGTTACCCCGTTTCCCGAAAGTGCGTGGCAGTGTACGAAGATAGGGGCAGGTTCCGTACCGTTCTTGACTGAAGAAGGCTGGTTGATATTCTATCATGGGGTGATTACTACCTGTAATGGTTTCCGCTACTCTATGGGAGCTGCCATTCTTGATAGGGAGAACCCCGCTAAAGTATTGTACCGTACGAGGCCATATCTGCTTGCTCCTGCTGCTCCTTATGAATTGCAGGGAGATGTGCCCAATGTAGTATTCCCTTGCGCATCCTTGCAGGATGGTGATAAGGTTGCAGTATATTACGGTGCAGCCGATACGGTGGTAGGGATGGCTTTTGGTTATATTTCAGAAATCATAGAGTTCACAAAGAAAAACAGTATATAATTAGTTGGCAACTTTCTCCCTAGTCAACTCAATTTGATTAATGATGAAACGTATATTATTGACTTACACGCTTTCAGCTCTCTTTTTGCTTCCGGCATTTGCCGGAGGTGAAGAGGGAGCTTCGCTTTTAAATTACGTCAATCCATTTGTCGGGACTACCAATTTCGGTACCACCAATCCGGGGGCTATCTGTCCTAACGGTATGATGTCCGTAGTCCCTTTCAATGTGATGGGATCAGAAGATAATAAGTATGATAAGGATGCTCGCTGGTGGTCTACTCCTTACGAATATCACAATTGTTTCTTTACGGGTTATTCGCATGTGAATCTGAGTGGGGTCGGTTGTCCTGAATTGGGCTCATTATTGCTGATGCCTACTACGGGCGATTTGTCAGTGGATTATAAGGAGTATGGCAGCCGTTATAAGGACGAGCAGGCTTCTCCCGGTTATTACAGTAACTTTCTTACTCGTTATAATGTGAAGACAGAGGTCACCGCTACATCCCGTACAGGTGTCTCCCGCTTTACTTTTCCTGTCGGTCAAAGCCATGTACTGTTGAATTTGGGCGAAGGACTGACCAATGAAACTGGTGCATTCCTGCGGCAAGTGAGCGATACCGAGTTCGAAGGAATGAAACTGCTTGGAACCTTCTGCTACAATCCCCAGGCAGTGTTTCCCATCTATTTCGTAATGCGGGTAAACAAGCAGCCTTCTGCCAGTGGTTACTGGAAGAAACAACGTCCTATGACCGGAGTTGAAGCCGAATGGGATGCGGATAACGGACGTTATAAGCTTTATACCCGCTATCATAAAGAGATTGCGGGTGATGATATCGGTGCTTTCCTCACATTTGATACGGAAGAGGGAGAACAAGTGGAAGTCCAGATGGGTGTTTCTTTCGTCAGCATAGAAAATGCACGTCTTAATCTGGATAAGGAACAAGGTGGAAAGAATTTCAACCAGATACTTGCTGAGGCCCGTACCCGCTGGAATGATGACCTTTCACGCATCCTTGTAGAAGGCGGTACGGAAGAACAAAAGACAGTCTTCTATACAGCGCTCTATCATACGTTGATACATCCCAACATTCTGCAAGATGTCAATGGACAATATCCTGCAATGGAGAGCAATGAGATTTTGACGGCAAAGGGAGACAGGTATACTGTTTTCTCATTATGGGATACTTACCGTAACGTGCACCAACTCCTTACACTGGTTTATCCGGAACGTCAACTACAGATGGTCCGTTCCATGCTTGATATGTATCGTGAGCACGGCTGGCTGCCCAAATGGGAACTTTACGGACGCGAGACATTGACTATGGAGGGCGATCCTTCTATCCCCGTCATTGTAGATACTTGGTTGAAAGGGCTGCGCGACTTTGATATTGATTTGGCTTATGAAGCTATGTATAAGTCTGCTACTTTGCCAGGAGCAGAGAATCTGTTGCGTCCGGATAATGATGATTATCTTTCTCTGGGTTACGTTCCCTTGCGCGAACAGTATGATAATTCCGTTTCCCATGCATTGGAATATTATATTGCCGATTACTCCCTTTCCTTACTGGCTGATGCTTTAGGTAAGGAAGCATTGGTGCAAGGCCGGAAGGCTGATGCCCGGAAGTATCAGGCTGATGCCCGCCTTTTCTATAACCGTTCGTTAGGCTACAAACATTATTATAGCAAGGAATTTGGAACTTTCCGTCCTATTTTACCTGATGGTCAGTTCTATTCTCCTTTTAATCCGCGTCAGGGAGAGAATTTTGAACCGAATCCCGGTTTTCACGAAGGTTGTGCCTGGAACTATACTTTCTACGTACCTCATGATGTAAAGGGGTTGATGCGTCTCATGGGTGGTCAGAAACCTTTCATCGAAAAGCTTCAGCGTGTCTTCGATGACGGTCTCTATGATCCTGCCAATGAACCTGATATCGCTTATGCGCATCTTTTTTCTTATTTCAAGGGTGAAGAATGGCGTACGCAAAAGGAAATTCAGCGTCTCTTGCAAAAGTATTTCAAAAATACTCCCGATGGTATTCCGGGTAATGACGATACCGGTACCATGTCCACCTGGGCCATTTTCAATATGATGGGATTCTATCCCGATTGTCCCGGTGCTCCCTACTATACTCTTTCTACGCCTGTGTTCGACCGTGTTATTATCCGTCTTGATCCTAAAACCTGGGGACGTGATCAACTGGTGATTGAGACTGAGCGGCCTTCTTCGGAGTCTTTGTACATTCGGCAGATGGAATTGGGAGGGAAGAAATTATCCCGTTATCGTATCAGCCATGAAGAACTGGTGAAAGGTGGTACGCTGAGATTTATACTTCGTTAGTGCAAAACAGGATTATAATAAAATCGGGTGATTGCAATCACTTGCCATCACCCGCTATCTTACATCTTTTCGTGTTTAGAAAATGTTCGTAAAGAGAGAATTTATAGTTTTTTATTTCATAGGTTCTACTGTATAACCTTGTTGTTTCAACAGTTTCAGTACTCCATTGTTACCCGGTAAGTGCCCGGCGCCTACTACAAAGAGAGTAGGAGCATCTTTCATGATAGCCGGCATTTTCTCAATCCATGCTTTGTTGCGGTTATCCAGCAAAACTTCCATTTCACCCGGCATCGGATCACAAGAGTTACCATCCCGTTCTTCCATCAGTTTCAGCATCTCATCCAGATTTTGGGCTTTGTATGCCTCATTCAGTCGTTTTGTCTGATCTATCGTCTTTTCTACATCACTTGCAAGGCAATAGAGTAAGTTTGCCTGGCGTTGCAAGGTCTGGCTATTCAAGAGGACATCGAGTTGGGACTGGATACTTTCAAGACCACCCACTTTCTTACCGGACTGTATGGCTTGTTGTTGGAAATAAGTATCCAACTGTTCCTGAGGGTTGAAACCACCTAAGTGTTTCATACATAATATCACAGTCAATTGTTGGGTGATGAAAGCCGGTTTATATTTTCCGAGCATGGCGATGTCAGCCATCAGGTTTTCTTTTACTACTTTGCCTACCACATCATATTGTTCGGGAGTGAAAAGAGCTTGAAGAGTGGTATCTCCTGCCATCATCATATTTTTTTGCATCAATTGCATAAATTCGGGAGATGCTGCTTCGGACATGACAACCTCTCCATATACTTGTGCAGTTCCATCAATAGCCTGTGGAAGTCCGGTGATGCTATCCTTTATACTTAATGGTACTAAATGGTGTGTACCTAAGATATATGAGGGCTTTTCTTGTCCATTACCGGAGATTTTCCAAAGTAATTGTGCGTTGGTGTTCAGCGCAATGCTGATAAATAGGAGAATACCTAAAATCTTTTTCATTATTTTTCTTTTTAAAGTTCATTTGCTATTTATTTCACCCTTCCACCGCAAAGCCAGTATTGCGTATAGTACTTTTCATTAAGGGCACTGACTATTACCCCCTGACTGGTACTGGCATGGATGAATTTTCCATTCTTGAGATATATGCCCACGTGCGCCACTTTCTTTTTAGATGCACGGCTGGTGAAAAACACCAAGTCTCCCTCACGCAGGTTGCGGCGGGAGACCTTGTTGCTTTCTTTGAGTTGACCGTCAGTACTTCGTGCCAGGCGGATGTTATATACTCTTGTATAGAGTTGCGATACCAGGCCGGAACAGTCTGTCCCATGCTTGCTGTTGCCACCTGCGCGGTAGGGGACACCTAACCATTCCGCAGAAGCAATATACAACTTATGGTTATCTTCTTTGTCGATGTCTATTCCCAAACGGACGGAAGCTTTAGCCAATGCCTTGTAGTCGAGGCGTGGTGCTGAGGTACGGCAGGAACTTAAACTGCATGCCAGTCCGATAAGTGCAACTATATATAAGAAGTATTTCTTCATGCCTGTTCCTCTTTCTTTTCCGGTTGAACTACGGTTTCTTCGATTATAGTCTCTTCAACAATAGTCTCTTCAACGATTGTTTCCGGAACGGATGTTTCTTCAATTACCGCTTCTGCATGTTCTTCTTCGATTTCTTCTTCTACTCTGATATTGAAGTAGTCCTCAAGCTCTTTTTCAGCCGAATTGTTTTCGTTCTGGATATCACGGATTATCACGCCATTTTCCAACAAGGCGATACGAGGACATACATCTACCGTATGATTCAGGTTGTGGCTTGAAATGATAACCGTGGCATGATGATCTTCATTGTACTTCTTCAGCAGGTGCTTGATGATGGACTGAGAACTCGGATCAAGGAAGTTGAACGGTTCGTCCAGAATCAGTAATTGCGGATGATGCAGCATAGCTGAGATAATACCGATTTTCTGCTTGTTTCCGGCGGAAAAGTTACGGATGAATTTCTTTTGTCCGATCACCTCATTGTTCATGAAGCGTTCAAAAGGAAGCAGGCGTTCGTCCACTTCTTCTTTCTTCAAGCCATACATTTTGCCAATGAAGTAGAAATATTCTTCGGGAGTGAGGTAATCAATCAGAAAACCATCATCAATAAAAGCGCCTGTGAATTGTTTCCAGTCTTCACTCTTGCATACATCAATCTCGTTAATAGTCACATTACCTTGGTCTGCTTGCAGCAGATCCAGTATCAGGCGGAAAAGCGTAGTCTTACCTGCTCCGTTATTACCTACCAGGCCTAACATATCGCCTTGTTCGATGACATATTTTTCAATATCTACGGCTTTCTTTTGCCCGAAGTTTTTTTGAAGTCTGTTAATCTCTATCATATTCGTAATTATTTTTGTCTACTATCGTGAAATCCCTCCATATTCTTGTATCGACGCTTCATGAAACGGTAATACACATTTCTCAACCACCATCTTGAGGTTGCGATGAATACTACGCCGGTGCCAATGAGAATCCAGAGCGTAGCCTCTTTGCCAACCATCGTCTTTAATATGAAGAACAATAGAAATGGCACACCAAACGCTGCTCCCGATATGAGGTTTTGCAGCCCTGTACCCACATTCTGACGGCCGGTCATCTTTGCATTCAGGTTAAGGGTTTTGTTGTTATATACTGCCAGTTGGAATAGGCAGCAGTAAACGGCACCCGGGACAAATAAAAGCCATGAAACGCATGTAAGTACGGACACTTTACCCGTTATCATACCCGGAATCATCAATACGAACGGAATGATGAGGGACAGGCTGTACAAGATATATTTGGCACGTAGCAACGAATAGATGGATTCCCTGCGGCTCATCAATCCGTCGATGTAATTACCTTCATAACTCATCAGAGGTGAAAGAAACAGGACACCGAAGATGATATAATTGTAAAGCACGAAGAAATCGCGTGAACCTCCGTCGTAAAGATCAGAGAAACTAATAATAAGGCTGAATATCAACACTGCTGCGGTGGTGGAGTAGAGTGATTTCTTGCATACTTTGTTACGTAGCAATAGCTTCAACTCCAATCGGATGTATTCTCCGATTTCACCGTATCGGTCCAGAAATTTATATTCGGATACGCTCTTTACTTGTACGGTCGTATCTTCCACTTTATTCAATTCGTTGTAGATCAGCTTTTGCATGATGCTCCGGTTGATGAGACACATGATGGCAATGGCTGCCAGAGTTCCGACAAATATCAGTATATTTCCAGTGATGAATCCTTCGCCCAGCTCGATTGAGAGAGCGAACAACGGACTGTTTTTCGGAATGAAAAGTGCTGCTGCAATACCACCATATACGGCTATCGGTAGGAGGAACCACCAGATACGCTCGTCCATCAATGTGCGGCACAGTAAGTACCAGTAGTTATTGAATATGATCAGCAACCAGATACCGATGCAATAAGTTACCACACCTGTCACTCCATAAAATTTGGTAACGGTGATGATGGCGAACGGGACAAACAGAAAGAACCAGAACAGATTGAAACTGCTAAGTCCGGAGCGCAGAAGCAGAAAGTCTATCAGGCGGTTCCGTTTGATGGGAAGTAATAAGTAAGGCTTGACTTCCTGAGTAGGTGTTTTCAGGAAGGGCAACCGTATAAGAAAGTCAAGAGCAAGTATGAATATCAGTCCGCTGTTCATTACATGGTAGGCTTCCTTTGCTTCGCTGTCGAAAGCGAATGCAAATATTGTCCCGAAAAAGATAAGATAACCAGCCCAGAACACACTCATGAAGTACATCCAAAACTTTCCGAATTTACTCTTTTCGTACATCGGATGCCGCTTTTCAGCCAACTTTCCGTGCTTACGCAGTTCGAGAAATAAGTTCATGCTATTTTATGATTAGTAATTAATTGATATAGTGACAGGATGATATGGTAATAGGGGGATAAAATGGTGTTTCTCCTGTTTTATCACCCTATTTCTTTTATTATTTTTTAGGTACTGTCATCGTTACTTCGATTTCGTTTCCTTGTTTCAGCAGGTCAGCTGCAAATTTTTGGATATCTTTGGCAGTGATGCTGTTGACAATATCAGTATAATCTTTGGTCATGTCCAGGCCGCCATAGTAGAAGTAATCGTTCAGGTTGTTCATCCAGTATGCATTTTCCTTCTGGTTATCGGCATATTTCTTCAACATATACTCTTTTACTTTCTGCAAATGTACGTCAGACGGACCTTCGGCAGCCAGTTTTTTCAACTCGTCTACTACGATACCAGCCAGTTTGTCTTTCTTTTCCGGATCTGTCTGGAAGATGATCTGCATCAACAGTTGTTCTTTCGGATACTTCTGTAAGTTACCGATGCAATTTACACCGTATGTGCCGCCTTCTTTCTCACGAACTTCTTCGGTATAAACCATGTCGAGAACCTGAGTCATACAGCTTAGCAGAATATTATTCTTTAAACTATAAGGGGCTTTTCCGCTATACAGGAATACGATGGTAGCTGTAGGAGTCTGTTGCTCTTTGGCATATTCATTCTTATATACACCTTTGCGGATATTCATCTTGGTATCTTTGAATGTCTCTTTACGATTGATGGCAGGCAGTGCGCCCAGATATTCTGCAATCAACGGTTTGGCTGTTTCCAGGTCGATGTTGCCGACAAAGTAGAATGTGAAGTCACTGGCATCTTTGAAACGGTCGTTATACATTTCCAGGATGCGGTCGTAATTGATTTGGTCTATCATCTCCGGCTTGAGCAATACTACACGCGGGTGGTTGCCATACATCGCTCTCTGCAAAGAGTCGCTGATGGAAGAAAGCGGGTTTGCTTGTGCACTTTCCAGTTGTGCCTTCATACGGCTTTTGTAAGATTCGAATGCTTCCATGTCCTTGCGGGGAGCTGTGAATGTGAGATAGGTCAGTTGCATCATGGTTTCGAAGTCCTTCGGAGAGCAGGTTCCGAATACGTTTTCGGTTGTTGCACCCAAACCGGCTTGGACAGATACTTTCTTACCTGCCAATACTTTCGTCAGGTCTACCTTACTGAAGTTACCCAGACCGCCTGCGTCAATCACATTGTCCATAACGGCGAAGTTCAGTGCGTCTTTGTCGGGGAAAAGGGATTTACCGCCCAGACTGGTACCCTTCATGCGAATCTCGTCAGCTTTGAAGTCGGTCTTCTTGATGTAAACTGTTACCCCGTTAGAGAGGACGAGCTTGGTACTTCCATATATTTCACCATTTTTCTCTGAAACGATTTTGCCGCCTTTCGGTGCTTCTTTCATCAAAGGTTCGTCAGAAACTTTGTCTACATAAGGTTTCAGATCGAGACTCTTCATTCCTTTCAGCAGGGCAATGACCTCTTCTTTTGTCGGATATTTCAATCCTTCTTTTTCGGGACCAGCAATGATAACCACCTGATTGCTGTCCGGAACGAGTTGCTGTATTACCATATTCATGGCTTGTACTGGAATGTTCGGAGCCAGCTGGTTGATCATGGCATATTCGGTTTCGATGCCGGGAATAGGTTCTGCATCCAGGAAGTTGCGTACATATTCGCGTACATAGGAGCCGTGTTTTGTTTTCTCACGTTCATTGTAAGCAGATTCCAGGCGTTGCAGGTAGTTGGCACGTGCACGTGCATATTCTGACTCGGTGAAGCCGAAACGACGGGCACGTTCGGTTTCTTGTAGCAAGATCTTCAGAGCACCTTCAATACCGTCAGCTTTGCTTGAGGCATAAACGTTGAGAGCTTCTTTCGTTTTGGACAAGAAGAAGTTTCCATAAGAGCTGGCTGCACGGTTGAATGGCGGGTTAGCGCTTTGGGTGATTTCACTCAGGCGGGCATTCAACATACTGGTAATCATGCTTACCATATATTGGGAAGCCAGATAACCTACATTGTTCTTTTCGGAATCCGGAGTTGCATCCTGTTTGAAATAGAGTTCGATAGACGGGTCGTCCACTTCTTTATCTGTACCGATGGCAACGATAGGTTCTTTATTGTCGGCCACGGGGAAGTAAGTACGTTCAGCCGGATTCTCTGGCTTTTTCACGTCAGCAAATACCGCTTTCAGTTTAGCTTCTACGGCGTCAACATCGATATCACCTACGATAACGATACCTTGCAAATCGGGGCGATACCATTTGTGATAATAGTCACGGATATCCTTATACGGGAAGTTGTTGATAACATCAATAGAACCGATGGGCATACAGTCTGCATACTTGTCACCCGGATAAATAGCGGGGGACAGGTCTGTGTAAACGCGCAACATACCACTGTTACGGCTGCGCCATTCTTCACGGATAACTCCACGTTCTTTATCGATTTCGTCATCTTTCAGCAGGATGAAGTTAGACCAGTCATGCAGGATAAGCAAACAGGAATCCAGAACATTGGGACGGTCGATAGGCGCATTGCTGATGTTATAGACAGTTTCATCGATGCTGGTATAAGCGTTCAGGTTTGTACCGAACTTAATACCTACAGTTTCACACCAAGGGATGATGCCGAGGCCTTTATCATCACCGGGGAAGTTTTTCGTACCGTTGAAAGCCATGTGTTCCAAGAAGTGGGCAAGTCCGCGTTGTTGCGGTTCTTCGAGGATGGAGCCTACTTTCTGGGCGATATAGAATTCGGCCCGGTTTTCGGGTAATTTGTTGTGGCGGATGTAATAAGTCAGTCCGTTGTCCAATTGACCGATACGGACATTTTTGTCAACAGGGAGGGGTGGGAACTGCATTTGCTGTGCCACCGCTTGTTGGAAACCGGTGCATAACACTAATGCTGCAACCAGTAAACTGCGAAATAAATGTTTCATAATGATGTAGATTAAAATTGTTTCTTGTTCTATTTGTCGGAAGGAGTAGGAGGAAATCACAGGGGAGGGGAAAGTTTTTTGGAGAAACTGAAAAGATGAGGTAACTGCTAATTGGGATTTTAAACACGGATTTCACGGATTACACGGTTGCTTGCATATAAAACAACCGTATAATCCGTGTCTAAAATATATTCAAAACCGCAGGGAAATGAATAATCTCCGGCCATAGTTTTTTATTTTCTCAATTATTCTTTTATCGCCTCGCGAATACGTACCAGTTTTGTCAGCAATCCTTCCAGCAAATCCAGTTTCAGCATATTGGCACCATCGCTCTTGGCAACTTCGGGATGCTCGTGCGTCTCAATAAACAATCCGTCGACGCCCACTGCAATGCCCGCCTTGGCAACCGTTTCAATGAGTTGCGGCATGCCGCCTGTCACTCCGCTAGTCTGATTAGGTTGTTGCAGGGAATGGGTAACATCCAGAATGACCGGATAGCCGAAAGTCTGCATTTCGGGTATGCCGCGATAATCTACAACTAAATCCTGGTATCCGAAAGTTGTTCCGCGCTCGGTAATCATGACTTCCTTATTTCCTGCTTCTGCTACTTTCTCCGCAGCAAAGCGCATGGCAAGAGGAGAAAGGAATTGTCCCTTCTTGATATTGACTGTTTTTCCCGTTTTTGCGGCGGCAATCAGGATGTCTGTTTGCCGGCAAAGGAATGCCGGAATCTGCAGTATATCCACATATTCGGCCGCCATTGCAGCCTCTTCAGCGGAATGGATGTCGGTAACGGTGGGGACACCGAAAGTGGTATGCACTTTCTCCAATACTTTCAATGCTTTTTCGTCACCTATGCCCATGAATGAATCCAGGCGCGAACGGTTTGCCTTACGGTAAGAACCTTTAAAAACATAGGGAATTTGTAGTTTCTCTGTAATGGCTACCACACGTTCGGCGATGCGCATTGCCATTTCTTCTCCTTCGATAACACAAGGACCTGCCAATAGAAAGAAGTTTCCCGCAGGATTATTTTTCAGTTCAATCATGTGAATAAGTTATTAAGCAGTTAATTTCAGTTTGGTATAATCAGTGTAATAGCTTCATGCATTATCCCGATATCCAGTGGAAAGTGCCGGTCGAGGATACGTCCATCCAAATCTACCGAGGCATTTTGCGCACGTAGCACCTTTACTTTCTGGGTCCGGTAAGGCATCACTACTTTATGATTTAATATGCGGCCCTGGATGAGCATCCATAAGCCGGATATCAGTTGCAGTAACTCCGGGCGATAGATGACGGATACATCCAGCCAACCGTTGTATGGAACTGCGCTCGGTGCCTGACCATATCCCCAGGCACTGCCGATACAAACCGTCATGATGCGTCCCCGGATATGTTCTCCGTTTATTTTGAGATGCATACGATAGAGTTTCCGTTCAAAGATGATTGAGATGAGAGCCATGAGATAAGACAGATATTTCATTCCCCAGAATCGTTTGGTCTGATCAGTGATTTTCACAATGCGGGCTCCCAGGCCAATGTTGATGGCATTGAGGAAATAGCGTGTCACGTGCTTTTCGCCATCATAATAGTTGCAGACCCCGACATCTATTTTACGGCGGCGGTTATTGATGATGCAATCCACGGCATCTTTGTATTCTGAGGTCATCTCCCAGTATTTGGCAAAGTCATTGCCGATGCCGTTTGGGATGATACCTATGGCGATTTCTCTTTTGTCTTCTGCATTGGACGCCATGATACCGTTGATGGCATCATTTAGCGCGCCGTCACCACCTACAACGACAATCGTGCGGTAACCATTGTTGGCAAGAATACCGGCCAGGCGTTCCACAGACCCGAACCCTTCGGACTGCACGTAGTCATAAGACACGCCTTTGCTATCCATATATTCTTTGATTTCTTTCCACCGCTTCTGCACTTTTCGGGTGCCGGCTTTGGGGTTGTATATCACTCCCCACTTTTCGGGCTCTACACTCATGACGTCAATTCTAAATTATAAATTTTCAACTCTCCACTTACAAAAGTACTAATTCTCTTTGAGTTTTGCTTGTACAAAGGCAATCTTTTCTTCCATCGGCAACCCGGCGTCCATCCAATGAATGGTAAATCCACGCCGTTCCATACCCCGGAACCAGGTCATCTGGCGTTTGGCAAATTGATGGATAGCGATTTCAAGTTCCTTATACATCTCTTCGTAAGTCAGCTTACCGATGACGTAAAGCGTCAGATACTTGTATTCCAAACCATAATAGATGAGGTCATCCGGTTGAATGCCCTGTTCTATCAGGCGGCGTACTTCGTCCACCATTCCTTCGTCCAGACGTTGGCGCAAGCGGCGGGATATCTTTTCGCGACGCAACTCCCGGTCTATGTCTACACCGATGATGAGGCTGTTCAGCTTTGGAAACTCCCGTTCGTCTACCGGAGTATGTGCATAATACTCTTCTATCTCAATGGCACGGATGGCACGTTTGGCAGTGTCTACATCCGTGGTATTATGCAGCGACTTATACTGTTTCAGCATTTCAGTCAACTCTTCCAGAGATTTGTCGGCCAGCCGTGTACGCAATTCCGGATTTTCGGGAACCGGCAGCAATCTGTATCCTTTCAGCACGGCTTCCAGATACATACCTGTACCTCCACATAGAACAGGGAGCTTCCCTTTTTGTTTGATACTATCGTAAGCTGTCAGAAAGTCACGTTGATATTCGAAGACGTTGTATTTATAACCAGGCTCGGCAATGTCAATCAGGTGATAGGGGATTTGCCGGCCGTTCACGGTGTAGTCTACGAGATCTTTTCCCGTACCGAGATCCATGCCACGGTAGATTTGCCTGGAATCCGCACTGATGATTTCGGTATCGAGGATATCTGCCAGTGCTGCGGCAAAAGGAGTTTTCCCGGAGGCGGTAGGACCTAATATAGCTATTAAATCATAGTCAGGCATAAGTCGTTTTGATTATTTTGAGGCAAAGATAATGCAAACCGAAAGCAGTACAAAATAAGCTTGCTTATTTTTAATGCTAAGGTGCAGCTTATCTTCGTTTTGGCAAAGATAATGCAAACTGAAAGCAGTACAAAATAAGCTTGCTTATTTTGTAAGTTTAAGGTGCAGCTTGTTTTGAATGTGAAAAAGGACGTGAAAAAAGGAATGTTTTCTCTTAAAACGTGTTATAAGTATGCTGTTTTCGCACACGGAGCTTGCTGATTTCGAAAAAGTGCGTACCTTTGCATTGTGTTTTTCATAGTATTAGATTTAAGGTTAACAAAGGTTGGAGTACAGCGGTACTCCTTTTTTTTTGCCATGCCGCGTATACCGGGAAGTTCGGACAGCGCAAGTCTGTTTTATTAGAGGGCAAGCTTGCCCGACAGAGCGAAATTCAAGCATAGTTATATCATGAAACAAGCAATGTTATTTCAAATGTCGGAGGTTCCTAATTTCCAACCCATTACCTGTAGTAACTCCGTTTCTTTAGATATCGCCTCTGATGTAATTGAATAACCTTGATGGGCAGGATTGTTATTGTAAAGCTTCTGAAGTTTTTCAGATTCCATTTCCGGAATCACTTCCCAAGCAATTACCTTGCCAAAGTCATAAGAGAAAAGAGGAGTACCTTTCAGGGCTAAGTCCATATTCTGTTTTATTCTGTTAACCGGAAACATTTTCAGATATTCATTTTTCTGCCGGACAGTATGTACCAGGACATACGGTTCGCCATTTTCTATGCTGGCAAATATCAGATGTGAATCCTTGTTCACCCCATTTTTATAAATATAGTCACGTTTCTTCTGCAATAGTATTTTCAGTGGGACGCGGTTGACATAGCCATTCTCATAACAGAGGAGCAGTGCACCACCGATTTCCTTCACACTGATTGCTAATGTCAGAATCGCATTGTCTATGTGCGCAGGCGCATCTTTCAACAGATATCCTCCGTTATCAAGCAGAGACAAGTAAGCCGCTATCTGCACATCGTGCTCTCCCTCTTCCGTATATGGATTAGGGCGTATCAGAGACGTTTGTATCATGGTCTTCCTTAGTCCGGCTTTCGCCTTCTTTTTCTTCTTTTCCAGACTGGCGGCGAAAGCAGCGGCAACCGCCGTTTGCGCTTCTCCCGTTTGCAAGAGGTTTTCACTAATCAATTCCATCTCTTTTTCTGCAATCTGGCTGAGTTCTGCCTGCAAAGTGTTGTTTTTCCTTTTTTGTTGCTTGGTCAGGGCATTGCCGTCAAGTATTACCGTGGAGTTGCCTTGCCGTTGCCATATCACTCCTTTTAGCTCGATCAGTTTTCCATAGCAGGGCACCGTGATGCAACATGTTTCGCGGTTGCCATACCGTGGAAACCCTATTTTAATGATGCTGTTGATGTCCTTTCCCAGGGTGGTTATGATACGTTGGCGGATAAAACGCTCGTAAGCATCCGAATCACATGCCATGTAGTTGTAATCCTCTTTCAGTCCGATTACGGTTCCGGCATCGGATACACCGATATACAGTGTGCCGCCGGATGCATTCAGAAATCCTGCAATGGTGCGTAGTATCACTTCCGATTGTTGCTTCATGTCGGGGATGGTGCGCCCTGCCGGGTATACTATGGATGATTTAAACTCTACTCTGTCATTTTCCCTTCCTATGCTGGGAATGTCTTCTTTGGATTCTGCTGCAACCGGAGAACTTGATGTCTGTTCGTCGGGCGATACAAATTCACCGGCTCCGATGCGCTGCAAGAGTTCGTTGCGCAGAGGGATTAATGCTTTGGCTGGCAGTGAATTGAGCAGGAGAGTGTGGCCCAGCACCAGCCGGACTATATGTTCCTTATTCTCGTCTTTGGTGGTTGCAATGCCTACTGCAAGCTCCGGATCGAAGTTGTGGGTGTGGAACAAACTGATAATTTGCAGCAGCTCCTTTTTAGACCGTAGTGAAGGATAGCGGGAAACTGCCGCATCGTCAATATGCGAGAAGTGTGTCCATCGCGTTTGCCCATTGTGGGTGGCAAAGCTATAGATATTCTCCTCGTAATTCATTTGTAGCGATAAATATTCCTTCAAGGCCGAATCATTGAGCATTTCGGCTAGCAGGCGGGCTGTCCCCAACAAGTTGTAACGCTTCACCAGCAACTTTTCAGCATATGCTGTCACAACCAGTAACCAGGGCAATTCGCACATCAAGGGAAGTGATAATTGTTCTTCGGTCATCATCACATCTTCGTCTGTGAATACTTGTCCGAAATTTCCTTCTTCCTCTTCTTTTTCTGTCTGCGGGGAACAAAAGTCGATATATTCGCTGATCAATTTAGCCAGAGCCTCGTTCTCATCTATATTTTTATCTGTACTCTCAATGTAGGCGGCATTGATGTACCCTGCGTCATTGATGTCTCTCACTTCCAGCAGAGCTACTGTGCCGACATTCGGATAAGGTACCGCACCCGGCGTGAAAAGCGTGTATCCTTCCTCGCATATCCAGACGCCGTTTCCCTTGGATATCCATATAAGCTTTGCATATACCCGGTTGCCGTATTTCACCGTCGCCGTCACAAATTCGAATAACTCCCGGAGAATACTGAATGTCAGGCGTCCATTCGGTCCGACCTTTACTACAGTGGCTTCAAAAGTATCGCCCTCATAGAAAATGCCCTCCAGGCTGCGGATATGGCTGCGGGTGACTTCATTGACGAGGAGTGCGCCGCTTCCTTCGTATCCGGGTTCCGTCACCTCGGCAAACATCATCAGCGGAAAACGCGGATTGAATGTTTGCAGTGTAATCCTGACGCGCATCCCTTCTGAAGGTAACACTTTCTCCGATGCTTTTGGGGTGGAAGTAACCACGCGTGCGGACAATTGTCTGGAAAGTGTTTCCCAGAAATTCTTTAAAGCAAATACATTCTGCACTTCGCTTGCTTTCGGTTTGATGTCTTTCTTGGCATATATGCTGATTCTGCCATCGAATACGGACATCATTTCTGTCACCTTTTGATGTTCGGGCAACAGTGCGCCGGGATTACAGCCGGCATACAGCCCGAATGTCCCGTTGCGCAGAAGTATACGCCCCCCTTGTGTGATGTGTTGGGCTATCAGCTTGTCCTTATCGTCAGAAACGTCCGTCATGAATGAGCGTAACTTGTTTATGAAAGCCTCGGGCTTGAATTGCACGACATCGTTCCAGTCGAATTCCGGGCGGTAGAACTGGTTTGCTCGCGTCAGTACATCATACGCTTTATCCGTCAGAATCCCGATAGAAGGGGGGCTTACCAAGGCCGCATAGCGATAAAGCATGACGCGATATAGAGAGAGGTGTGTGTCGCGGTTGTGGCACAGCAGCAGGTAGACGGCCAGCAAGTGCATGACTTTTATGGGAGAGGCATCGGGTACTTGCCTGTTTTTCTCTATTATTTTTCTGATGAGTTCCGTGACTGATGTCAGGGCGGAAGATTCCACATCTGAAGTGTTGGAGGCTATGTATTGGCAGAATTCCGTCAAGGTAAACATGTTTTTATCCACCAGCGTATCGTCTAATCGGAACAGTGCGGTGAACAGTTCTGTTTTCCGGTTCCGGTCGGACAAATAGCCCGAAATGCGTATTTTGGTGAATATCTGTTTCAGGAAATCATCCACGGTGTTGTTACGGATAAGTTCTATCGCTTTCCGTATCGCTTCGCAGGCGGAAATTTCCCGTTCTCCCTTTTCGCGAATGGATTGTACTACGGATGACGAATAGAATGTGAGGAACAATGAATCTTCAAGTATCCATTCGGTGATAAGGAGTTGGTAGTGTATTAACTCGCAAACTCCTTCCCAGTCTTTATTTTCGATTCTTTCTTCTCTTTTGGCAAGCAGGATATTCAGGAATGTCAGCAGCCATTCTCCTTCGTGGTTGTCATATTGCTTCAGCATCTGTTGCACTTTCGGGTCTCCGGCCGGATTGATGTTCAGGGTTTCCAGGCAGATGCAGGAGGGTAGTTGTTCGGTATGGATGTTATGCATCAGTTGCTCGATAGTGAGGAAATTGGTTCCATCGTCCATTTCCTGGTTGACAGGAACGGCGACCAAAACTCCATCCGGATTGATATGTTTGACTGTGCAGCGGACATTTCTTCCTATGGTCAGTTCTTTTCCCAATCCCACCTGGATAAAGACCCGGATGCCATTCGTGTCGTATCCGTAGTAGATATTGCGGTGTCCGGACTGGTAGCCCGGTCTTTGTTGCACGGTAAAGGGGTAAGTACTTCCGACTGTGTAAAGTTTGCGTGAAATTTCGCCTCTGTGTTGTGCGAAGAGAGGAGTTTCATCGGCATCATAGCCATAGACAATACATTTCACCTCTGCAGGAACCGGCAGCTTGTGCTGGAATTTCAGCATTTTCACTCTGTATTTGATTCCTTCATTTTCTATCAGATAATAATGGGAATCATTTGTTATCATGGTACCCGTAATCTTCAGGGAATAAATTTCATCTTTCTTATACTGCATAGTTTTATCTTCTTTTCATGATGATATAGTTTGTCTGTTTTATAAGACGTGGCAAGTTATGTATTTTTTATTGAATAACAAAGGCGATTTATGAAAATGTGTAAAATTACTGAGAAGTAAAAAGGAGGGTATCCGCATACAGACGCCCTCCCTTTTAAACTGTATTAATCTCTGCTTATTCCTTATTCAGGACTAATCATTGAAACTTCTACTTCATTCTTCTGTTTGAACAGGCCATCGGCAAACTTCTGAATATCTTTAGCCGTGATGCTGTTGACAATCTGTTCGTAGTCTTTTACGGGATTCATTCCGGTGAATAAATGCTCATCGATGCTTTCCATCCAATAGCTGTTTTCTTTCAGGTCTTCGGTATGCTTCTTCAGCATGAACTCTTTCACCTTATTCAGATTGGTTTCAGACGGTCCTTCTTTAGAAATGTGCTCTATTTCAGCAAAGATGATTTTCATCAGTTTCTCTCTTTTGGATGGTGCTGTATCGAAAATGATTTGTATTCCGGCTATTTCCTTAGGATATTTGGAGAGGTTGCCACCTACATATACTCCATAAGTTCCGCCTTCATCTTCACGTACTTTCTCGGTATAAACCAAGTCCATAATCTGGCAAGTCATGTTCATCAGGACAGTATTTCTTAAATCATACTTGCATGCACCGGTGAAACAGAGGAAGTTGGAAGCCTTAGCGGTTTCCTGTTTGCGGATGAATTCATTTTTGTAAACTCCTTTGCGATATTCGACGTTGTTGTCTTTGAATGATTCCTTGCGGTCGATCGCGGGCAATGCTCCGAGATATTCGGCGATAAGCGGTTTCATTTCTTCAACGTCTACATTACCTACGAAGATAAAGGTGAAGTCACTGGCATCCTTGAAACGGTCTTGATACATTGCCAGAATCTTGTCATAATCCATCTGGTCAATCATGTCAGACTTGATGCGTATAGTACGTGGATGTCCCATTTGCAGGGCATAAGTAATACTGTCTCCGAATGCTGTGCTGGGATTCATTTCCTGATTCAGCAATGCGGCTTTGTTGCGATTCTTATAGGATGAAAAAGCATCGTCATCCCGGCGCGGTGCGGTAAACGTCAGATAGGTGAGTTGCATCATTGTTTCAAAATCTTTTGGAGAGCAGTAGCCATTGACGGTCTCTGTCTTATCACCGATGCCGTAACTTACTGAAACTCTTTTGCCTGCTAATACCTTTTCAAGATCTACAACGCTGAAATTACCTAAACCGCCTGCTGAAACGGCATCCAGACCATTGATATTGATGATTTCAGAGTTAGGGAAGAGTGAACTTCCACCCAGGCTTACACCCTTCATGGTAATTTCATCTGCTTTGAAGTCGGTTTTCTTAATGATAACTTTTACTCCGTTGGATAACGTCAGCATGATAGTACCGAATACGTCATCTTTTTGTTCGGAGATGATTTTTCCACCTTTTGGAGCTTCTTTTATTAAAGGTTCGTCCGATACTTTGTCTACATACGGAGTCAGTTTCTCGGCTTTTACGTCTTGCAGAATCTTCTTGATAGCTTCTTCCGTAGGCATTTTCAGATTCTCTTTTTCGGGACCGAAAATGGCGACTACCTGGTTGGTATCTGTTACCAATGTCTGCATCATCTGGTTCAAAGCTTGTACGGGGATGGCGGGAGCTATCTGGTTGATGATGGCATACTCGTTTTCAATGCCCGGTATAGGTTCGTTGTCGAGGAAGTGTCGTACATATTCATCAATATATTGCTCGTTCTTAAGTTTGTCTCGTTCGTTGTAGTTGGATTCCATAGTACGCAAATATTCGGCACGGGCACGTTGGTATTCGCTTTCGGTGAAGCCGAACTGGCGTGCGCGTTCCATTTCGCGCATCAGGGTAGCGATGCCACTTTCCACTGCATCTTCTTTGCAAACAACGATACCGGTAAAGGCTTGCTTGGTTTTTGCAACGAAGAAATCTCCATCATAGGTTCCTGCGTAGATATATGGAGGGTTGGCAGCCTGGAGCAGTTCATTCAGTCGAGCATTCAGCATGTTATTGATGAGGTCGGTAGCATAGTTTTGCACCAGATAACCCATATTGCCTTTTTCCGAGTCGGGAGTGGCTTCATGTTTGTTAAAGATGATAGCCTGGATATGGGGTTGTTCCTTATCTTGAGCAATCAGCACAATCGGTTCTTTATTATCATTTACCGGATAATATTCACGTTTGGCAGCATTGGGTTGTGCGGGAATATCAGCGAATAGTTTCTTAATCTGTGCTTCGATGGCATCTACATCTACATCTCCTACTACAACGATGCCTTGCAAGTCGGGGCGATACCATTTCTCATAGTAATCTCTTAGTGTCTGCGGTTTGAAGTTCATCACTACATCCATGGTTCCGATGGGGAAACAAGTGGCATACTTGGTGCCGGCAAACATGGCAGGAAGTAACTTTTCCTGGAAACGTTGCACTGCACTCATGCGTGTGCGCCATTCTTCGTTTATCACGCCGCGTTCTTTATCAATCTCTTTCGGGTCCAAAGTCAGATCGTTGCTCCAGTCGTGCAAAATCAATAAACAGGAATCAATGGCACCCGGAGTATTGACGGGAACGTTGGAAATGTTGTAAACGGTTTCGTCTACTGAGGTGTAAGCATTCAGGTTTTCACCAAACTTAACTCCGATGCGTTCCAGATATTGCTTCAGGGCATCACCCGGAAAATGGGTGGTTCCGTTGAAACACATGTGTTCGAGGAAGTGGGCGAGGCCGCGTTGGTTTTCCTCTTCCTGTATGGAACCTACTTTCTGGGCGATATAGAAGTCAGCCCGGTCAGCAGGGAGAGTATTTTTGCGGATGTAATAAGTTAAGCCGTTATCCAGCTTTCCTATACGTACGTTCGAGTCGATGGGAATAGGAGGCATTTGCTGTGCGAGAACCTGTTGGAAGTTGCAGCATACAATCAGTGCTATAACTAATAAACCACGGAATAAATGTTTCATATAAATGAAGATTAAAGATGTATATTGTTCTATTAGTCTGAGAGCGGAGGAATAAATCACATAAAAGGGAGTTTTTTTGTAATCCGGCCTGTGCATCGGGACGATGTTACCTGAATAAAAGTTTATGTAACATGAAAGTTCCGGATGTAACATTGACTATAGTAAGTGGGAACGCAGAGAACAGGAAGATATATTGTAATGGCTTATTTTTGTACAAAACAAAAATTAATTAAAAAGTATCATACCATGAAAACAAAGTTTGGTTGGATTTTCTGTTGTTTAGTGAGTTTGCTGCTGTTGCAGCCGTTGTCCGCGGCGGAACGTTTTGTGGCAAATGAAGGGAGCGGTTTTGTATGGATACGGCCGGGCAAGGCTTATCCGATATTGATAGACCCGCAGGAAGATAAAGGAGTGGTGCGGGCCGTAACTAATTTGCAGGCGGATGCAGGCAAAGTGACGGGGATTACTCCCGAAGTCATAAATTCTGCCTCCGCAAGCCGCATGCTGATTATCGGTTCCATAGAGAATAGTTCATGGATCAGGCAGTTGGCGCAGGCCGGAAAAATCAATGCGTCCGATTTGCAAGGGAAACGTGAGAAATATATCCTTCAGACGGTGAAGCAACCTTTAGAAGGGGTAGAGGAGGCAATCGTTATCGCCGGCAGTGATAAACGGGGGACAATCTACGGTATCTATGAACTGTCGCAGCAGATGGGAGTATCACCTTGGTACTTCTGGGCGGATGTTCCGGTGGAAAAGCACGATGTCATATCTATTAAAGAAGGTACGTATACAGACGGTGAGCCGGCTGTGAAATATCGTGGTATCTTCCTGAATGATGAATGGCCCAGTCTGGGCGGTTGGGCAAGTGCTACTTTCGGTGGGTTCAACAGCAAATTCTATGAAACTGTGTTTGAACTGGTGCTCCGTCTGAAAGGAAACTTTATGTGGCCTGCCATGTGGGGAAGTGCTTTCTATGATGATGATCCGAAAAATGGTCCGTTAGCCGACGAGATGGGAATTGTGATGGGGACTTCCCACCACGAGCCGATGGGACTGGCCCAGCAAGACTGGAAGCGTCGCGGAACAGGAGCATGGAATTACTCGACAAACGGTGCCGTATTGCGTGACTTCTGGCAACAGGGAATGGAGCGTTGCAAAGACTGGGAATCGGTGATAACCTTAGCCATGCGCGGTGACGGTGACGAACCGATGAGCGAGGATGCCAACATCTCTTTATTGCAGAATATAGTAAAGGATCAGCGGAAGATAATAGAGAAAGTGACCCGCAAGAAGGCGAAAGAAACGCCACAGGTGTGGGCGCTCTATAAAGAAGTGCAGGATTATTACGATAAGGGTATGCGTGTGCCCGATGATGTGACGCTCCTGTTGTGCGACGATAATTGGGGAAACGTACGAAAGTTGCCCGATTTAAAGGCCAAACCCCGGAAAGGCGGTTATGGCATGTATTATCATTTTGATTATGTAGGAGCTCCCCGTAACTCCAAATGGATAAACATTACTCAGATACAGCGTACCTGGGAACAGATGACCCTGACGTATGAATATGGTGTGCGCGAACTGTGGGTTGTGAATGTAGGTGACCTGAAACCTATGGAATATCCGATAACCTTCTTCCTGGATATGGCCTGGAATCCGAAACGTTTCAATGAGCACAACCTTTTTCAGCATACGGTAGACTTCTGCGAACAGCAATTGGGCGGTAACTATGCGGAAGAAGCGGCGCATCTTATCGATACTTATACCAAATATAACCGCAGGGTCACTCCTGAAATGCTGAATGACAAGACCTTCAGCCTGGAAAACTATCATGAATGGAAACGCGTGAAAGATGACTATGCCGCTTTGAGTCTGGATGCCTTGAAACTCTACTATCTGATGCCTGCTGACTATCGGGATGCTTTCGACCAATTGGTGCTGTTTCCGATACAGGCTTGCGCCAATCTCTACGATATGTACTACGCCGTGGCAATGAACCGTCAGTTGGCGAAGACTGGAGATGTGAAAGCTAACCGGTGGGCGGACAAAGTACGCGAATGTTTTGAGCGCGATTCCGTACTCACCTATCATTATAACCATGTTATGAGCAGCGGCAAATGGAACCATATCATGGATCAGACGCACATCGGCTACAAATTCTGGAATGATCCGAAATATAACGCGATGCCTGAAGTGAGTATGGTGCCTGAACCTCGCATAGCTCCCGCACCTCCGGTGTTTATTGAAAAGGATGGATATGTGTCTATGGAAGCGGAGCATTACACCCGTTCTGCCAACTGCAATTCTGCCCGATGGATAACAATTCCAAATCTTGGGCGTACCTTGTCCGCTGTCACGACTTCGCCTTGCACCGCTATTCCGGAAGAAGGCATGTATCTGGAGTATGATTTTGAAACGGAAAAAAGTGGTGAAGCAACCGTCATCATACGTTTCTCTTCGACGTTGAACTTTAATGATTATAAAGGGTTGCGCTATGCAGCCAGCCTGGATGGGGGCGAGGAACAGATTGTCAACATCAACGGTGACTATAAAGGCGAGCTTGGTAAATTGCAGGCAGAGCACATCATTACGACTCAGACGAAACATCAATGTGATAAGAAGCGGAAGCATACCTTGCGTATCCGTCCGCTCGATCCAGCTCTCGTTATGCAGAAGATTATGATTGATTTCGGAGGTCTGAAGCCTTCTTTCCTCGGTGCTCCTGAAAGTGATATATTAAAGATGTCTGAATGACAGATTCGCATTATTCATACTTCATGGCTGTGCAGAAAAGAATCAATTTAAACTGTACGGCTAGCTTATGAGTCATACGTTTGTTTCCTCCCGTGAGAATTGTTATCTCGCGGGGGGACTTTTTTTTCTTCACAGCGTAACAGTCGTTACCTCACAACGTAACTTCCGTTACCCCACAGCGTAACTTCCGTTACATGCCGAGGTAAAACTCTTTACATACCGAGGTTAAGAGCGTTACAATATGGGGTAAAGGCTGTTACCTCCTGCGGTAAATGCTTTTACATTGTTTGGTGATTTGCATGTAAATGTTATATGCTGATAATTGGGCTGTTACTTACTCAAGTTCCGCAGTAGACAAGGTAGCAGGGGAACAAGGTCCCTCATAACCTCGTCAACTGATGTCCTGTCAACTAAGAAGTAGAGCAGCATACGAAACTTGATTTACTATCTCTTTAAAAGTGTTAAATAACGGTTCGCGGAATGGAGTGAGAGTAAAGTTGTTTTTCCGCTTTAACAGATGGGTTACAAATCTTTTGGAGTGTGTTACTATCTCCTTTTTCCTCCTTTCGTAGAGTTGTTTCATATATCTCTTCTCTTATGCTTTTTCCTTTCCGAACAGGCCTTTTTTATAGATAAAACTGCTTGTTTTTACTGCTTTTGTGTTGCTTGTATGCTTTTGATATATAGAATATTATATGTGTATGTGTAATGTGGTCAAAAGAAAATGTAACATTGGAAAGAAAGATGTAATGCTATCAAAAAACTGTGTAGCATGATTGTGCCTACTGTTTCGTTTTAGTTGAATACATTTGCGGCTGTAAAAAGTCTTTCTTAATGACTAAGGAGAAATAATGTGGTTGTAATTATTATATACGGGCAGATTTGGGTTGTGAATAAATGTAATAATACTGATATAAATATCAATTGATGATTTTATAATCTTAAATGTAACTGAATTATGAAATGCAAGTATGATGACAGCTGAGGCTATTACTAATAGCTAATGTAATGAAAGAGAATGTAGTTATTAATATCTTAAACTAATGGTAATGAAAAATGTAACAAAACAAATTCAAAAGATCCCTTGCTTGTTTCTTTTGTTGTTATTAAGTTGCTTGCCAACTTTAGCGCAAAATGGGGTGACTGTGAAAGGAACAGTGCTGGATGGTAACGGTGAGACGGTTATCGGTGCTTCCATCGTTGTAAAAGGAAATAATTCAATAGGTACGATATCAGATATAGATGGAAATTTTACGTTGACTGTTCCTAATGACAAAGTAACTCTTGTAGTTTCATTTATTGGTATGAAATCGCAGGAGGTGAAGATTGCAGGCCAAAAGATGTTAAAAGTCACTTTAGAAGATGACTCACAGCAACTGGAAGAGGTGGTTGTGGTAGGTTATGGTCAGCAAAAGAAAGCCAGTGTAGTAGGTGCTATTACACAAACCACGGGTAAAGTTCTGGAACGTGCAGCCGGTATCAGCGATATTGGTGCGGCACTGACGGGTAACTTGCCGGGTGTGGTTACCACTTCAGGTACAGGTATGCCTGGTGAAGAAGAACCTAAAATTACGATTCGTGGTGCAAGTTCTTGGAATAATAATGAAGATCCGCTCGTATTGGTTGACGGCATTGAACGTCCGATGAGTTCAGTCGATATCAGTTCAGTACAGTCTATTTCCGTATTGAAAGACGCATCTGCAACTGCCGTTTATGGTGTGAAGGGAGCCAATGGTGTAATTCTTGTAACGACCAAACGTGGTACCGAGGGTAGTGCAAAGATTGATGTGGGGTTCAATGCCACTCTGAAGTCTCCTTCCAAACTACCCAATAAGTACGATTCTTATGATGCTTTGATGTTTCGCAATACGGCTATCGAACATGAGTTGGCTTTGAGACCCGATTCATGGGAATACGTTCGTTCTCAATCGTTCATCAATAATTATCGTAATCAGACAACCCTTGAACAGCGAGAACGTTATCCTAATGTGGATTGGCAGAAAGCTCTGTTTAAAGATAACACGATGTCTTACAATGCTAACCTTAATATTAGCGGTGGTACCAAATTCGTGAAGTACTTTGCTTCAGCCGATTATGTACATGAGGGTGACCTCTTTAGAATTTATGATAATGGTCGTGACTATAACTCCGGTTATGGATACGATCGTATCAATGTGCGTAGTAATCTGGACTTTAATATAACGAAGACTACTGTACTGAAGATGAACCTTGCGGGATCCAATGCTATTCGTAAGGCTCCATGGAGCAATACAGGTAATTCGGAATGGCAGATTGGACAACAGTGGTCAGGTGCATACAATATAGCCCCGGATGTATTCTTACCGCAGTATGCTGATGGTAGCTGGGGAATGTATCCACTTGTTTCAAATACTACGAACTCTGCAGAAAATATTTCTTTAGGTGGTACGATGCAGCTCACGACTACTCGTATCAATACAGACTTTACACTGGAGCAGGATTTGAAGTTTATAACAAAAGGACTTTCTGCCCGGGCTACTGTTTCATGGGATAATATATTTGTTGAAAATAATCGCGGTATCAATGATTTGTTTAATAGTGCGCAGCGCAAGTGGATCGATCCGGATACCGGTCAGGTGAGATATGAACAGTCATATGACACAAATAATGGTTTTGACTGGACACAAGGGGTTAATTGGAGTACTTCCCCCGGTGCAGTGGATAATAGTCAGACAGTACGTAACCTTTATTATCAGGCGCAATTGAACTGGGTACGTAGTTTCGGCAAACATAATGCTACGGCTATGGGATTGTTCAGCCGTCAGGAAAATGCGCGGGGCAGTGTGATGCCTACCTATCGTGAAGACTGGGCTTTCCGTGTTACTTATAATTATGCTGATCGTTATTTCATCGAATACAACGGTGCATATAATGGTTCTGAAAAGTTCAGCCCGGAAAATCGTTTCGCATTTTTTTATTCAGGTGCCATCGGTTGGATGATCAGTGAAGAACCTTTTATGAAGTTTTTCCGTGAAAAGAAGATTATCGATATGCTGAAAGTCCGTGCTTCTTATGGTGAAATTGGTTCTGACCAGTTAGGTCCTGACCCGTTCGATTCAAGTCGGAGGTGGTTGTACATGAACCAGTGGGCTTATGGTGGTCACACTACTATGGATCTGAACCATACTGAAAGTATCTATACCTGGTATCGTGAGTCTGCTATTGGCAACCAGGATATACAATGGGAGGTTGTGAAAAAATTGAATATTGGTGTTGACTATTCGCTTTTTGAAGGAATACTGGCTGGTAGTTTGGAATTCTTCCGTGATGAACGTTCTAATATCTTTGTTTATGGTGGAGACCGTTCCATACCTTCTTATTTTGGTGGAACTCCTCCTTCTATTAACAAAGGTAAGATTCGTACGAATGGATATGAATTGGAGTTGCGTGTAAATAAAACCTTTGGTAATGACTGGCGTGTTTGGGGTAACTTCAGTATGACGCATGCTAGAAATAAAGTGTTGGTGAAAGATGACCAGGCTATGCGTCCTGCCTATCAGAAAGCGGCCGGTTTCGGTGTAGGTCAATATACTTCTTATATTGATGCAGGATACATTCAAAACTATGACCAGTTGTATGGCAGCCCTGCTCATGATGCTAATGATTCTCAAAAACTGGTGGGCGACTACTACATTATCGATTTTAATGGCGACGGTGTGGTGGATAACAAAGATCAGGCTCCTTATGGTTATACTAGTCAACCCGAAAATACATTTAATGCTACCGTAGGTTTCGAGTGGAAAGGATTCAGTGCATTTGCACAATTCTATGGTGTGACCAATGTAACCCGTGATGTGGGGCTTACTAGTTTTGGCAGTAAACTGAATACAGTGTTTGACACTGGTACCTGGTGGTCAAAAAATACCCCTAATGCCGACGTGGTAGTACCTCGCTGGAACTCTACGCCGAGCTATAATGACGGAACCCAATCTCTTTATGACGGTTCTTACGTTCGTTTGAAGAACGTTGAGCTAGCTTATACTTGGAATAAGGGCTGGATCAAGAGAATAGGGTTAAGTAACTTGAAAATTTATGTTAATGGTAATAACCTGTGGTTATGGACTCGTATGCCGGATGACCGTGAAGCTAACCTTTCCGGAGCTGGTTATCTGGGAGCTTATCCTACAGTGAAACGTTATAACTTAGGTATTAAATTTACATTATAATAATGAACAAGATGAAATATACATATAAGACTCTTTTATGTTCAGGCCTTTTGTCGCTGGCAGTAGGATTTGGCATGACGTCCTGTGAAGACTATTTGGATAAGAGTCCTGAATCGACTGTTTCCGAAGAAGATGCGTTCAAGAATTTCCGCAATTTTCAGGGATTCATAGAAGAAATCTATAACTGTATTCCTGATAAGGAGAAATGTAACTATTGTACTTCTTGGAATTGGGGTGATGACGAACTCTTCAACTCCATGGGAGATGCTCACATGACGCATCAGGCTGACTTAGGTAATTTCCGTGCTTGGCAAAGCAATGGTCAATGTTGGTTGTATAGAAACCCAAGTAATCCTGCTTCTACTGATAAGTTTCAGCATTCTTTGTGGCCGCATTCCTGGTATTGCATTCGCAAGGCTAATGTAGGGCTTGCCAATTTAAACAAATTGGTGGGCACACAGGAAGAAAAAGATCTGATTGCAGGCCAACTTTATTTCTTTCGTGCATGGTGGCATTTTGAATTGATGACTTATTGGGGAGGATTGCCCTACGTTGACCAAGTGTTTGATGCTACGCAAGAACTGAATTTGCCGCGATTGAGTTATCAGGAGTGTGCTGATAAAGCTGCGGAAGATTTCCGTCGTGCTGCCGATCTGTTGCCGGTGGATTGGGATAAAACCAATGCAGGTAAGGCTACGGAGGGTAAGAACCAGTTGCGTATCAATAAAATTATGGCATTGGGTTATTTGGGTAAGAATTATCTATGGGCAGGAAGTCCTCTGATGAAGAATGGTGCACAGTTGGGAGGAACTCAGACTTACAACTATGATGAAGCATATTGTAAGAAGGCTGCACAGGCATTTGGCGAGTTGCTGGCTTTGGTAGAGAGTGGGCAGACTCAATATGCGCTTGCAGAGTTTAATTATAGTAATATCTATGATCATGAGAAGGCAAAAGGTGCCCAGACTAGTTACTCCGATATTTTCTATACTCGTCGGCAGAACTGGTTAATGCCAGGTTCGGTAGAGGCCATTTTCCGTGGTCCTTCTGCAGATTATAATGGTAGTAACTGGAATATGACAAAGTTATGGGGACCGAAAGTTGCAGGTCTTGTGGCTCATGATAAGATTATACACCTGCCCACAGCCAATCTTGTAGAAATGTATGGCATGGCCAATGGGCTTCCTCTCGACGATCCGCAATCAGGATTCGACAAGAGACATCCCTTCAAAAATCGGGATCCGCGTTTCTATCATGACATCGTATTTGATGGTTTCCAGTATGTTTTGGCAGAAGATAAGTTGTCAGATGCACAAAAACCTTATGCTTATTGTGAACTTTATACGGGAGCGGATATGCGTTCGATTGATTTGGGAAGCCGTTCCGGTTATTTCTTCCAGAAACTTGTTCCACACACTTGCAATGAAGGTGATAAAGAATATGATTGGGGTAGTAACCTGCATACCTATCTGCCTTATATGCGTTTGGCGGATATTTACCTGATGTATGCTGAGAGCTGTGCTGCCTTTGGTGGTTCATCTGCCAAGTCTGATAACTGTACACTTACTTCACTGGATGCAGTCAATAAGATTCGTACCCGTTGTGGGGCTGAGGGAGTACATGCATCCTATATTGAAGATAGCAAGAAGTTTATGGACGAGATTCGTCGTGAACGTGCTGTTGAACTTTCTATGGAAGGTTTCCGCTTCAATGACCTGCAACGTTGGCTGTTGCTGACCGAGTCACCTTATACCGAAAAGTATTCTGTAGAATTCGATCGGGTAGAGAGTGCGGATTTCTATAAAAATAATGACCCTGCGGAAGCTGAAGTGGCTAACTATCGTCACGAACTGATTGTGAAACGCATATACGGTACGAAGCATTATTGGTTCCCCTTACCTGATGATGATGTTTATCTTTATCCTGAGTTCGGACAGAATCCCGGCTGGTAATCGTGGAGGACTAAAAAGTATGTTTAATAATAAATGAATAAACAATGAAATATATACAAGCAAAATTCATTCTTTGTGCTATGCTGGCTGTTTCTCCGATGTTTGTCAGTGCGCAGGCCACAGACTGGAATGAGACCGATTCATTGGCAAACGAAAAAGACCCGATGGTACAGGTCGCTTTTCGTAAGGTAGCTCAAAAAGACCTTTTGGGTGGTGTTTCTGTAGTCAATGTGGAAGAACTTACGAAGAAGAATTATAATACTTACAGCCTGGATAATATGCAGGGCTATGTAGGCGGTTGGAATGGTAACTCATTGTGGGGAATGGATGGTGACAATGCCGGTTATTTGGTTTTGGTAGATGGTGTGCCTCGTGATGCAAACAATGTTATGCCGTCTGAAATAGCACAGATTTCATTTTTGAAAGGTGCCCAGGCTGTGGTCCTTTATGGTAGTAAAGCTGCTAAAGGTGCGGTGGTAATCACTACAAAACGCGGTAATGTAGAGGGGTTGAACGTTAGTGTCAGAGCTAATACCGGATTTCATGTTGCGAAGGCTTTTCCTGAATACTTAGGTTCGGCTGAGTACATGACACTTTACAATGAAGCCCTTTTAAATGATGATCCCGCAGCAAATCTTCGCTATACGGCTGAACAGATTTACAATCATGGTTCAGGGCTGAATCCATATCGTTATCCAAACATGAATTACTATTCTTCTGATTATGTAAAGAAGGCATACAATCGTTCGGAAGTAACTGCCGAGATCACTGGTGGTGGAAAGCGTGCGCGTTTTTATAGTAATGTGAGTTATTATCGCAATGGAGATTTCCTTGATTTTGGCGAAGCCAAAAATAATATGACGGACCGTTTCAACGTACGTGGTAATGTAGACGTAAATATCAATAGCTTTATTAATGCCTACATTAATGCCAATGCTACATTTTACAATTCAAAAACGGCAAAAGGTGATTATTGGAACATAGCATCGACTGCACGTCCGAATTTTCCGGAATATGCGGCTCCGCTTATTCCATTGGATATGATTGATCCCAATGCCACAGCCGCTTGGGAGTTGCTGAGCACTACCTCCAATATTATTGATGGAAAGTATTTTTTGGCTGGTACACAGGCTAATTCTACGAATGCTTTTGCTGACAGTTATGCTGCCGGGAGCAGCAAGTGGACGAGTCGTCAGTTTCAATTTGATGCGGGGGTGGACGTCAACCTTAATCAAGTCTTGAAAGGACTTTCGTTTAATGCTATGTTTGCTGTAGATTATGCCACTTCTTACTCCACTTCTTTTGATAATAAATATGCAGTGTTTGTTCCTACTTGGTCCAACTATGGCGGTAAAGATGTTATAGTGGCGCTCAGTAAGGAAGGGAATGATGAAAAGCCGGGTACCCAGAATGTGGGTGGAAGTGCGGATAAGCAAACGATTGCATTTTCTGGACAGTTCAATTATCAGAACACTTTCAATAAGTATCATAATGTATCGGCTATGCTTATAGCCAACGGTTACCAGCAGACGGTTTCTGCACAGTATCATCGTATCAGCAATGCTAACTTGGCATTACAGGCGGGCTATAACTATCAGCAACGCTATTATGCAGATTTTGGTGCGGCGTTGATCCATTCGGCTAAGCTTGCTAAAGGACATCGTCAGGCTCTCTCTCCTTCAGTGACGTTGGGCTGGCGTTTAAGCGGTGAAAACTTTCTGAAAGATTCTCCTGTGGTAGATGATTTATTGCTGAGCGTATCGGGTAGTATCCTCAACCAAGATATTGATTTGGCAATGGGGGATAATGAGTTTTATCTCTATGAATCGGTATGGACTCAAAACGATGGTTATGCATGGTATGACGGTCCGGCCGGTAAATATACTATTTCTACCAGAGGTCAGAACAATGATCTTTCGTTTATCAAGCGCAAAGAGTTTTCTGTAAACCTGAGAACTTCGCTTTGGAATAGATTGATTACAGCCGATGCTTCATTTTTCATCAACTCTATGGAGGGATATTTGATCAATCAACCTACTTTCTATCCGTCACATTTGAATACCGGGTATCCGGCAGCATCGTTTATGGCTGTGATGAACTATAACAACAACAAGCGCGTAGGCTTTGATTTCAATATAAATGCTAACAAGCGTTTTGGAGAGGTAGACTTGTCTTTGGGTGTGGCAGGAACATACTACGATACTAAGGTTACTAAGCGTGATGAAATCTATGATGATGCCTATCGTTATCGTGAAGGAAAAGCTGTTGATGGTATTTGGGGACTTCAGAGTGCTGGATTATTCCAGAGCAAGGAAGATATCGAGAGCAGCCCTGAACAGAAACTGGGTAGTACGGTTCAACCTGGTGACATCAAGTATGTAGATCAGAATGGAGATAATGTAATTGATGACAAAGATGAAGTCTTTTTGGGTAAAGGCGGTTGGTATGGTGCGCCCTTTACACTCGGTATCAATTTTACTGCCAAATGGAAGAACTTGACTTTCTTTGTGTTGGGTACCGGTAATTTCGGTGCTTATGGATTGAAAAACAGTTCATATTATTGGGTGGATGGCGATGATAAATACTCAGCCATAGTCCGCAATCGTTGGACGCCTGAAACAGCAGCCACTGCTACTTATCCCCGTTTATCTGCTAGAAGTTCAAGTAATAACTTCCGTGCTTCGGATTATTGGTTGTACAAGACTGACCGTTTCGATTTGGCGAAAGTACAGATTACTTATGATCTTCCGAAACGTATTTTGCGTAACACTTTCATCAACGAATTATCTGCTTACGTAAGCGGTGCAAATCTGCTGACAATCTCGAAAGAACGTAAACACATGGAGATGAATGTGGGCAGTGCTCCACAAAGCAGATTCTATAATATTGGTGTGAAAGCTGTGTTCTAATCTAAAATTATGATAAAAATGAAACTAAGAAATATTATATTAACTACAGTGCTACTGGCAACTTTTTCTGCTTGCGAGGATATGTTCGAACCTGCCAAGGAGAATAACCGCGGTGTTGAAGAGATGCTTTCAGATCCTAATTATGCTGTGGGACTTTTGGGGTATGGTTATGCTATGCTGCCGTACGACAACTCTAGTGTAAGTGATGTAGCTACAGACGATGCAGTGACCAATGATAAAGAGAGTAGTTATTCAAAAATGGCTCTTGGCTCATGGGCGTCGAATAATAATCCAATGGAGCAGTGGCAAGCTCGTAAGGCGGTTATACAATATATCAATACGTTTTTAGGTATTGTAGAACAAGTGAGTTGGGCTGAGAATGAAGTGACGAACAGGATGTTCATTGATAAACTCAGCGGAGAAGCTTATGCGTTGCGTGCCTTGAATTATTACTACCTCCTGATGGCTCATGGAGGTTGGACGGCAGATGGACAATTATTGGGTGTACCGATACTTCTGGAACCGGAAGATAACAATTCAGATTTTAATCAGCCCCGTGCGTCTTTCAGTGCATGTGTAGAACAGGTGTTTACCGACTTAAATA